>JBJMNJ010000392.1:0-18324 GCA_045804325.1 Gemmatimonadaceae bacterium | reverse complement strand
TTCACGTTGCGCGAGAGACCGGTGCGCATGTCCTTGCGGGTCAGCAGGCCGCCGTAGCTGCCCGCAAAGACGATGTCCGGCTCGTCCCACTTCGCCGCGATGTGGCCGCTCTCGCCGCCTCCCGCTTCCTTCCAGTCGCTGATGTCGATCGCGCCGCCCTTCCGGCTCGGACCGCACAGCGTGGAGTTGTCCTGCTGCGCGCCGCACACCTGATACGGGAAGTGGTTCGTCGTGATCACGTGGTAGAACTGCGCCGTCGCGAAGTCCTGCTCCGTCCACGTGCGCCCGCCGTTGACGGAGACGTTCGCGCCGCCGTCGTTCGACTCGATCATCCGCTGCGGGTCGTTCGGGGCGATCCAGAGATCGTGCGAGTCCCCGTGCGGCGCGCGGACGGGGCGCCAGGTCTTCCCGCCGTCGGTGGACTTCTGGAACTGCACGTTGTTCGCGTAGACGACGTTCGTGTCGCGCGGGTCGGCGTGGATCTTCGAGTAGTACCACGCGCGCTGCCGCAGCTTGCGCTCCGTGTTGACCAGCGTCCACGTCGCGCCGCCGTCGTCCGACCGGAACACGCCGCCCGAGTCCGCCTCGATGAGCGCCCAGACGCGGCTCGGCTTCGCCGGGCTCACGTCGAGGCCGACGTTGCCGATGAGCCCGCGCGGCAGCCCGGGGTTGCGCGTGATCTCCGTCCAGTTGTCGCCGCCATCGGTGCTCTTGTAGATGCCGCTCCCCTCGCCGCCGCTCACCAGGATCCACGGGCGGCGGTACGCCTCCCACATCGAGGCGTAGAGCACGTTGGGGTTCGACGGGTCCATCACGAGCTCGCTGACGCCGGTGGAGTCGTTGCGCGGCGCGAGGATGCGCTGCCACGTGCGCCCGCCGTCGCGCGAGCGGTAGACGCCGCGCTCGCCGCCGTTCCCGAACACGTGCCCGAACGCGCCGACGTAGACGAGGTCGGGGTTGGTGGGGTGCACGACGATGTCGGCGATGTGCCGCGTGTCGTTGAGCCCGAGGTTCGTCCACGTCTTGCCGCCGTCGGTCGTCTTCCAGACCCCCTCGCCGTGCGCGACGTTGCCGCGGATGGGGTACTCGCCCCCGCCGACGTACACGACGTCCGGGTTGCTCGCGCTCACCTCGACCGCGCCGATCGTCCCGCCGAAGTACTTGTCGGTCACCGGCGCCCAGTTCGCGCCGCCGTCGGTGGTCTTGAAGACGCCGCCGCCGGTGGTGCCCATGTAGTACTCCATCGGTCGGCTGGCCGACCCCGCGACGGCGACGGAGCGCCCGCCGCGGAACGGCCCGATCTCGCGCCAGCGGTACCCCGCGAACGCGGTGGAGTCGAACCGCGCGCCCACGACCTCGGCGCGGCCGCTGTCGGCCACCTGCATGGGACGCGGCCGGGCGCCTGGCCGGCGCGGCGTCTGGGCGCGAGCGGAAAGCGCGGCGCCGAGCGCGAGCGCGGTGGAGAGTGCGAGGGTGAGGGACGCGCGATGACGACGCACGCTGAGCACGACCGCCTCCGGTGTGGGTTCGGGGAGTGGCTTCGATCTATCGGGGCGCCCGCGCCGTGGCAAGCCGTGACGACAGGGAGCAGGGAGCAGGGGACGGCTCAGCCACCCTGCTCCCTGCTCCCTGTCCCCTGCTCCCTAATCCCTGTCCAGTCGGCCGTACTGGAACCGCTGCCCCACCGCGAGGACCGTGAGGCCCCCCTCGAAGATCGTCGCGGTGGCGCGGCCGAGCCCGAGGAAGTTCGCGAGCTGCACCTCGTTCGCGGCCGGGCGCGTGAACGGGAGCGGGCCGGCGGTGCGCGGGACGACGCTCTCCTCGACCGCCGCGGTCGTGTCACGCCCGCCGATGAGGGCCGACTCGCGGAACGTCGCCGCCGTCGTGTCGAAGCGCAGGGTGTCCGTGTGCACGCGGTACACGCGCACGTTGAGCTGGAGGTAGCGCGCGGGGAGCGCGCGCCCGCTCACCGTCCGCAGCACGTACTCGCTGGCGAGCTTCGGCGGCGCCGGCGGCATGTACGTCGTCGGCTCGCTCCCGTACGCGCACGCGCCCGCCGCGGCGGCGAGGAGGGCCGGAAGGAGCCGGCGGACGCGAGGCATGGGCGACGGGTTCGGGCCGACGGGGACGCGGACGTGCCGCGGGAGTAGCTTCGGCGCTGCATAACATATTCCGTCGCGGGCCGTTGCGTTAGGCGCCGCTCACACGCCGATGACGCGCCGACGCCGCGCCGTCCGCCATCGCCGCGACACTCACCTGTTTTACCGGCCGCGCCCGCCGGGCGGCGCGGCCCCTGCATTGGCTCCGGTGGAAGCCAGACTGGAGGGACCGTGACGGACTGGCGCTCGCTACCCGAGTTCGAAGGCATAGATCTGGAGGACACGCGCGTGACCAGCTGGGCGTACGAGCCCGGCGCGGCGCGCGTGACGCTCGCGCTGGAGGCCCGCGTGCTCCCCGGCCACCCCGCGTTCGAGCCGCCCGCGGAGGGGGAGGCCGCCGCCGCGCAGCCGGCGCGTCTCGTGTTCGAGGGTGTGACGCAGGTCACAGGGCTCCCGCTCCCGCCGCCGCGCGAGTGGGTCGAGCGGCTGTTCGCGGCCGCGCGCGGCGAGGCGCCCGCGCCCGTGGACACGCTCGGCACGCTCCGCCGCATGCCCGACGGCGCGTTCTGGCTGGACGCGACCTTCGGCCCCGTGCGCGTGGCGTGCGCGAGCGCGGCGCTCGTCGTGAGCGCGCCGGAGGACGAGGCGGGCGCGGCCGACGTGCGGCCGGCCGCCTAACGCCGGCGGGCCGCGACGCCGCGCGCCCGCTCCCGCTCCCGCCGCGTGCCCGCCTACGACTTCGCCCCCGGCTGCCCCGCCTGCGGCGCCGACGCCGACGAGGAGGTCGCGAGCGCCGACGACGTGCGCGCCGAGCTCGAGGCGCTGTGGGACTTCCACACGCGGCGGCTCGACCCGGCGACGCCCCCCGAGCGGCTCACCGACCGCCTGACCTTCTCGCAGCGGCCGCCGCTCCGCCTCGTGCGCTGCGCGAGCTGCGGGCTCGTCTACCGCAATCCGCGCGAGCGCGCGTGGGAGCTCACGGACGCGTACGCCGGCGAGGAGCCGACCGAGAAGACGATGCGCGCGCTGTTCGAGACGCAGCGCGGCGCGTACCGGTCGCAGGCGCGTCGGCTCACGGCGGTCGCGGGTCGCGCGGGCCGCGGGCTCGAGGTCGGGAGCTACGTCGGCGGCTTCCTCGCCGCGTCGCGCGAGCTCGGCTGGCACTTCGAGGGGCTCGACATCAACGCCGCCGCGCAGCGCTTCGCCGAGGGCCTGGGCCACACGGTTCACGCGGGCGAGATCGAGGCGCTCGCGGCCGCCGCGCCCGCGCCGTACGACGCCGTGGCCTTCTGGAACTGCCTCGACCAGCTCCCCGACCCGCGCGCCGCGCTCGCGGCCGCGGCGCGCCTCACGCGGCCGGGCGGCGTCCTCGCCGTGCGGGTGCCGAGCGGCGCGTTCTACTCGAACGTGCGGCGGCTGATCGCCGCCGCCCCGGATCGCGGCGCCTCTCGCGCCTCACGCTGGGTGAGGGCGCCGCTCGTCGCCGCCGCGTGCGCGCTCCTCGCGCACAACAACCTGCTCGCCTTCCCGTACCGCTTCGGCTTCAGCGTCCCCGCGCTGCGCCGCGCCTTCGCCGCCGCGGGCTTCCGCGTGGTGCGCGTCGCGGGCGACTCGCTCGTCCCCATCGCCGACCGCTACACGCGCCCGTGGGCGCGCTGGGAGGAGTGGGTCGTGAAGCGCGCGCTGCGCGCCGCCGCCGCCGCCCGCGCGGACGCGGCCCCGTGGATCGAGGTGTACGGCGTGAGGGAGCAGGGTGGCTGAGCAGTCCCCTGCTTGCTATTCCCTGAGTCGTTCCGCCACCCACGCCGCCGCATGCTCGATCGCGGCCGGCGGGAGCCAGTGGCCGGCGTCGTACCACTCGAGGCGCTTGGGCTCGCCCGCGGCGGCGAACAGGCGCTCGGCCTGGTCCGGGAGGATGGTGCGGTCGCGGCGGCCGTGCACCATGAGGAGCGGGCGGCCCGCGAGCTTGCGCACCGCGCGCACCGGGTCGGCCACCTTGCGCACCAGCGGCGCGAACGGCAGCCCCGCGGGCAGGTCGCCGCCCGCCGCGAGCACGACGGCGCGGACCGCCTCGTCGCGCGAGGCGGCGATCACGCCGAGGTAGGCGCCGAGCGAGTAGCCGACGATGGCGAGGCGGCCGGGGTCGAGCTCGGGGCGCGCCTCGAGGTAGCGCAGCGCGACGTCGCACTCGTCCAGCGCGGCGTTCCACAGGCGCACGAGCGCGAGCGGATTGCGCAGGCTCGCCTCGTCGCGCACGGTGGCGCGCTCGCCGTGCATCGGCAGGTCGATGGCGAGGCTCGCGACGCCGCGCGTGAGCAGCGCGCGCCCCGCGCTGTCGAGCATGACGTCCTTGCGCGAGTTGTAGCCGTGCAGCAGCAGCGCGGCCGGCGCGCGCCGCGTCCCCGCCCGCCGCGGTCCCGCGGGCGCGTCCGGGAGCAGCAGCGACGCGGGCAGCTCGCCGCCGTCGAGGTGCATCGAGAGCGCGAGCTTCCGCCCGCCGCGCACCGCGCGGCTCCTGTGCTCGGTGACGTGCGAAGGCATGGCGCGCGGATCTGCGCAAGTTCGGGGCTCGCATCCGCCGGCGCGGGATGGCCTTGCGCGCCCGGCGATGGCGATTGCCCTTTCGCCCTGGTCCCGTGGTCCCCGGTCCCCGCAGTGCGTGGCACACCCGATGCTTTACGGCCCTCGGGTGCCCGCCCCCCGCGATCAGATGGTCTGCCGCGACTCGGTGCCCGAGGTAGATGCAGGGAGGGTCGCGCCATGCGGCTCCGCTTCATTCCCCAGATGATGGTCGTCCTCACCGCCGCCGCGTGCGCGAGTGGGTCCCCGGCGACCTCCAACGCCCCACACCGCCACACGAGCCGCACCGTCCTCACGGGCGACGAGATGCGCGAGGCGCGCGTCGTCAACGCCTTCGAGGCCGTCGAGCGCCTGCGCCCCGAGTTCATGCGCGCGCGCGGCGCCGTGCCGCGCTCGCCCTTCGCCCAGACGAAGCCCGGCGTGTTCCACAACGGCGTGTACCTCGGGGGCCTCGAGATGCTGCGCTCGTTCAGCCCGCTCGAGGTGGTGGCCATCCGGCGGCTCTCGGCCTCCGAGACGACGATTCTCTACGGCTCCCGCTATGGGAACATGGAGGCGCTCGAGGTCGTGACGTCCACGTCGGGCCGCACCACCGGCCGGTAGCCTCGCGCGGGCTCCGGGAGGGCGCGCGGCGGGTCCGGCCCCACGCGCGGCGCGGCGGCGGTTAGCTTCGAGGGCACCGCCACCGGCGCCGCGCGCGGCGCGGCCCCGTCCCCTTCACGAGCTCGGATGTCCTGGAAGCGCTGGCTGATCACCGCGGCGTCGTTCGCGGCGGCGATCGGCGTCTCCCTCTACATCGTGCTCACGTCGTGGCCGGAGCAGCGCGCTCCGGTCGCGCTCCCGCTCTCCGCGCACCTCGCGGCGGCGGGGCTGCTGATCCTCGAGACGCTCGCGCGCGGCGTGAAGATCCGCCTGAGCGCCGCGTCGCTGCGCGTCCCGCTCTCGCTCGCCGCCGCCGTCCGTACGACGCTCGCCGGCGACTTCGGCGGCGGCATCACGCCCTCGCGCTCCGGCGGCGAGCCGGCGCGCTACCTCGTGCTCAAGGAGGCCGGCGTCCCCGTCGCGGGCACGCTGCTCGTGCTGTTCGCCGAGCTGTTCCTCGAGATGATCTCGCTGATGATCGTCGCCGTCGCGCTCTGGCTCGGGCTCGAGGGCGGCGGCGCGGCGCTCGGCGGCCTCATCGGGCTCGTCGGCGCGTACTCCGCGTTCGTGCTCACCGTCGGCGCCGTCGGGGTCGCGCTCGCGCGCCGCGACGTCCCCGAGACGCCGCCCCCGTGGGCGCGCCGGCTCGGGCTGCACGCCGCGCGGTGGCGCGCGGTGCGGCGGTCGCTGCACCACCTGCGCATCAGCGTCGACGCGGTGAAGGACGCGCAGTTCGGCTACATGCTCGGCGCGCTCGCCGCGTCGGTCGCGCACGTCGCGCTCCGCCTCGCGCTCCTCCCGGTGCTCGTCTGGCCGCTCGACCGGTCCGTGCCGCTCGCGCCGCTCGTCCTCTGGCCGCTGGCGCTCTTCTACGGCGCCGTCGTCGTGCCCACGCCCGCCGGCGGCGGCGTCGTCGAGGTCGCGTTCAAGGCCACGCTCGGCGACGTCATCCCGCCGAGCATCTTCGCGACGACCCTCATCTGGTGGCGGGTGTACTCCTTCTACGCGTACATCCTCGTCGGCGCCGTCGTCGCGGGTGACACGGCGCTGCGCGCGCTGCGCGACGACCCGGAGAAGCCGAGGCGGCCGCGAGTGTGGCGGAGAAGGCGCACGAGAGACAGGGAGTAGGGAGCAGGAAACGGAGAGCGGGGATGGGAGGCAGCATCGTCGAGAGGCGCTCAGGATGAGGATGCTGCTTCCGGCTCCTGCTTCCCGTCGCCCGTCCCACTCCCTACTCCCTCGTCCCTGCCGGAGGATAGCTTGCGCTGGCAGCCACGCATGACGTCGCCCACTTCCGCACCCGCACCGCGCGCCACCTCGGGCGCCCTGCCGCGCTTCGGCATCGCCGTCGTCGCGCCGCTCATCGCGCTCGGCGTCACGTGGGTGGCGACGCCGCTGCAGGAGCGGGCGACCTTCATGCTGTTCTTCGGCGCGGTCGCGCTCGCATCGTGGTGGGGGCTGGGGCCCGGGCTCGTCGCCACCGCGCTCTCCGCGCTCCTCGTCGACCTCGTCTTCATGCCGCCCGCGGGCGGCGTCAACCCCGCGCACGCCGAGGACGTCGCGCGCCTCCTCGCGTTCGCCGGCGTGGCGGCCTTCATCGCCGCCCTGAGCGAGCGCTCGCGCGTCGACCGCGCCGAGGCCGAGGCCCAGCGCGGCGAGGCCGAACGGCTCGCGCACGACCTCCAGGCGCAGGCCGTCGAGCTCGGGCGGCAGACGGAGGCGGCGCAGACGCTCGCCGCGGAGCTCGACGAGTCCGCCACGGCGCTCGGCGAGGCGGGCCGCAGCGTGCAGGCCGAGCGCGCGCGCGTCCAGCAGGTGCTCGACGGCATGGACGACGCCGTGACGGCGCTGGACCACGAGCTGCGCGTCCTCTACCTCAACCGCGCCGCGGCGGACCTCGTGCGCGCGCTCGGCACGGACCCCACGCAGGCGGTCGGCCGGCCGCTGAGCGACATCGCCGCCGGCGGAGGCCAGGGGGAGATCCAGGACGCGCTCCGCCGCGTCGCCGCCACGGGCCACCCCGCGGAGATCGACCGACACGTGCCCGCGCTCGGCGGGTGGCGGCGCGTCCGCATCGTCCCCACGGCCGACGGCGTGCTGGCCATCTCGCGCGACGTCACCGAGGAGCGGCGCGCGCAGGCGCAGCAGCGCGAGAGCGAGGCACGCTACCGCGCGCTCGTCGAGGCGTCGTCCACGATGGTGTGGTCCACCGACGCGCGGGGCATGGTCGTCGACATGCCCGTCTGGCGCGAGCTCACCGGGCAGTCGCTCGAGGAGGTGCGCGGCCTCGGGTGGCTCGACGCGCTGCACCCCGGCGACCGGCCGCGCGTCGAGCGCGTCTGGCGCGAGGCGCACGCGTCGCGTCGGACGTACGAGGCCGAGTACCGCATCCGCCTCGCGGAGGGCGGCTATCGCTGGTACCAGGCGCGCGGCGTCCCGATGTTCGACGAGCAGGGCGAGGTGCGGGAGTGGGTCGGCACGTTCGCGGACGTGCACGAGCGGCGCCGCGCCGAGAGCGCGCTCGCGCTCCTCGCCGGCGCGAGCCGCCTCCTCGAGTCGTCGCTCGACGTGGACGTGACGCTTCACTCCGTCGCGCGCCTCGCCGTGCCGGGGCTGGCCGACTACTGCGTCGTACACGTCGCGAACGCGGACGGGAGGGTCAGGCACGTGGTCGCGCACACGGACCCCGGCGGCGAGGCCGCGCTGCGCGCCCTGGCGCTCCGCCTGCCCGCCGCCCCCGAGGGCGACCTCGGGTGGGCGGCCGCCATGCGCACGGGGCAGGCGCAGCACCTCCCCACGGTGGACGAGGCCACGCGCGGCTACGCGCACGACGCCGAGCACCGCCGCCTCCTCGACGCCGTCGGCACGCGCTCCGCCATCGTCGTGCCGCTCAGCGCGCGCGTGCGCGTGCTCGGCGCGATGACGCTCGGGAGCACGGACGCCGACCGCCGCTTCGACGAGCGCGACCTCGCGGTGGCCGAGCAGCTCGCGCACCGCCTGGCGCTCGCGCTGGAGAGCGCGCGGCTGTTCGACGCGGAGCGGCGCGCGCGCGCCGCGGCGGAGGAGGCGAACCAGGCGAAGAGCGACTTCCTCGCGACCATGAGCCACGAGCTGCGCACGCCGCTCAACGCCATCATCGGCTACACCGCGCTGCTGCTCGACGAGATCACGGGGTCGATGAACGACGCGCAGCGCGCGCAGCTCGGCCGCGTACAGGCGAGCGCGCGCCACCTGCTCTCGCTCATCGAGGAGATCCTCACGCTGTCGCGGCTGGAGGCGGGACGCGAGACCGTGCGCGTCGAGCACGTGGACCTGGCCGCCGTCGCCCGCGACACGGCGGCGATGGCGGACCCGTCGATCTCGGCGCGCGGCCTCGACCTGCTGGTGGAGATCCCGCACGTCCCCGTCTGGGCGCGCACCGACCCGGTGCGGGTACGGCAGGTGCTGCTCAACCTCCTCGCCAACGCCGCGAAGTTCACCGAGCGCGGCCAGGTGCGCCTCGCCGTGCGCTCGCTCGGCGACCGGGCGCTCCTCGAGGTGCAGGATACGGGGATCGGCATCGCGCGCGAGCACCACGAGCGCATCTTCGAGCCCTTCTGGCAGGTGGAGCAGTCGGCGACGCGCGTCGCCGGCGGCACCGGGCTCGGCCTCCACGTCGCGCGGCGCCTCGCGCGCCTGCTCGGGGGCGACGTCGTCGTGCGCAGCGAGGTGGGCGTGGGGAGCACGTTCACGTTCTGGATCTCGACGGAAGAGGCGGCGCTCGGGTCCGCGATGGAGAATCGCCGTACGCCGGCACCCGGCCGGGAGCGAACGGGAGCGATGCCGTGATGGCGCGAGGAGCTCGCCGGTCGTTCGTCGCGCTGCTGGCGAGTCTCCCGCTCCTCGCCTGCGACGTCTCCCAGGAGGAGGAGGTGGAGATCGGCCGGCAGTCCGTGCGGCAGCTCGACGCCGAGCTCCCGCTGCTCCGCGACCCGGTCGTCGACGCGTTCGTGCAGTCGCTCGGCGACTCCATCGCGACGACGACCAGTCGGCGCGACCTGCGCTGGCGCTTCGTGGTGGTGGACAGCCGCGAGGTGAACGCGTTCGCGCTGCCGGGCGGCTTCATCTACGTGAACCGCGGCCTCATCGAGCGCGCCGACGACCTCTCGGAGCTCGCGGGCGTGCTCGGACACGAGATCGGCCACGTCGTGCGCCGGCACTCGGTGGAGCAGATGAAGAAGGCGCGCAACGCGAACGCCGGCGTCGCGGTGGTGTGCGCGCTCGTGGACATCTGCTCGAGCGTCGCCGGGCGCGTCGCCATCGACGTCGGAGGGCAGGCGGTGTTCGCGACCTTCAGCCGCGAGGCGGAGGCGGAGGCGGACAGCGAGGCGGTCGTCAACGTCATCAATGCCGGGATCGACCCCGACGGCGTGCCGAGCTTCTTCGACGAGATGCTGGCCGCGCGCAGGCGTGAGCCCGGCGTGATGGACTCGTGGTTCGGCACGCACCCCCTCGAGGAGAGCCGCGTGGCGGCGACGCGCGCGCTCATCGCGCGCATCGAGCAGGAGCACCCCGAGATCCTGCGCGACCTCGTGAAGGACACGCAGCAGTACCAGGCGCTCCGCCAGCGCGTCCTCTCGCTCCCGCCGCCGCCCCCGCCGCGCGCGCGCCGGGTGCGCTGAGCGGCGGCGCTCGTCAGGCGCCGACGCGCGCCCGGCGTGCCCGCCTGAAGCGCCGCGCGGCGTCCGGGAGGAACGAGATGGCGACGAGCGCCGCGCTCCCGATGGCGAGGCTCCACACGGCGCTCCGCTGCGTCGCCTCGGCCCCCCACAGCAGGGTGGACGCGAGGTAGGCGTAGATCGCCGCGAACGGCGCCACGCCGAGGAGCGTCGCGAGGAGGAACGGGCCGATCGGCATGCGCGCCAGGCCGGCGACGAAGTTGCCGACGCTGAGCGGCACGATCGGGAGCAGCCGCATGCGGAGCATCGTCCAGAACCCGTTCGCGCGCAGGTTCCGCTCGAGCCGCCGGTGCCGCCGCACGTAGCGGTCGATGGCGCCGCGCCCGATGCGCCGCGCGAGCCCGTAGCCGGCGACGCCGCCGAGCAGCGCGCCGACGAGGCTCAGCAGCGCCCCGGTCCCCACGTCGAAGAGGACGCCGGCGGCGAGCATGAACGGGCTTCCGGGTGCCCCGAGCGCGGTGGCGCCGGCGAGCGCGAGGACGAAGAGCGGCGCGGTGACCGACGGGTCGTGGCCGTGACGCACTCGCACCGCGAGCGAGCCGATCCGTACGGGGTCGAGCCAGCCGAGGCGGCGGAGGAGCAGCGCGAGGGCGACGCTGAGGACGACGAGGAGGGCGGCGAGGACGGTTGATCGCTTCACGGGCGAGTGGAAGAGCAAGGGGCAGTCCACGCGCCACCCCTGTCGCACCCGACGGGTGGGCGGGTAACGTGCCTCGTGCCCTACGACCACGGCCTCGTCGAGCGCGTGCAGGACGCGCTCGCCCAGATCGGCGAGCGCGCCGTCCGTCAGAAGAACGTCTTCGGCGGGCGCGGCTTCCTCGTCGGCAAGTCCACGTTCGTGATCGTGTGGGGCGACGGGCTGCTCGTGAAGACGCCGAAGCGCGAGTACGAGGGGCTCCTTGAGCAGACGGGCGTGACGCCGTTCGCGCCGGACGGCGAGCGCCCGATGAGCACGTGGGTCGTCGTCGAAGGCGACGTCGTCGCGGACGACCCGGAGCTCGTGGAGTGGGTGCGGCGGGGGCTGGCGGGGATCCGCTAGTCGGCTAGCGGCACGGGACGCGGCGCGCGGTCACGGCGCTGCTCCCCTCCTCGACGGTGCCCCGCAGCGCGTCGCCCGTGCGGGCGAGACGCAGGCGAACCGGCCTGCCGTCGGCCGACGACCGCACCACGATCAGAAGCGAGTCGCCGGAGACCGTCCAGGTACCGGCCCCGCGCACGCCGTCCGTCGCCACGCCTCCGCCCTCGTCGAGGCGCAGGCGATTGCTGGCAGCGCCGCCCAGCCTCGGGCCGCGCGTGAGCTCCCAGCACCCGACGACGCCCGCCGAAGCCGCGTCCTTCCGGACGGCCGTCCGGCGCTCCGCCGCCCGCGCGCCGGTGACGACGACCTGCGACAGCTGCGCGGACGCGGCCCCCATCGCGAGCTCCACCGACGCCGACCCACTGGCCGGCACGGCGAGCGATGCGCCGGTGGTCTGGTAGCCGATGCGCCGCGCCTGCAGCTGCACGGGGCCCGCAGGAACGCCCGGGATGCGGAACGTGCCGTCCGACGCCGACAGCGTCCCCCGCTGCGCGCCGACCACGCTGACGTCGACGCCCGCGAGCGCCTGTCCCGACCCCGCGTCCACCACGCGCCCGACGATCTCGCCGGCGACGACGCCGGGCGCGGCGGCGAATGCCGCAGCGTCGCGCGCGGCCTGGGGCGTGGCTGTCGGGACGTCAGCCGCGCGCTGCGCCACCGCGCCCTCGCGCGGCGCGGCCTGGGGGGGCGGCGCGGCCGCGAGCCGGCCGCGCAGCTCCGCCACGACTGGCGCGCGTGCGTCCGCCGCGGCCACCTCGGTGGCTACCGGCGCGGCGGCCGATGCGACGAGGGAGTCCGCGGCCGACTCGCGACGTGCCGCCGAGTTCGCCGCGGCCTTCGAGACCTGCCCGGCGCCGGCGCCCGCGGTCGCTGCGGGCCCGATCGCTCGGCTCGAGGTCGGCGGTGCGGGCAACGCCGCCTCCGCCGCCATCGGCGCCGCCGGCGCGATGGCCGGCGCCATCGTCGGCGCGGTCGCGACCATCGGTGAGGTCGCCGACGTGTCCGTCGAGTGCCTCGCGTCGGACATCCCGGCGACCACCGCCTTGTCGACGCCGCGGAACATCAGCGTGCTCCCGACGCCGACGACGAGCAGCACGGACGCCGCCGCCATCAGCCGCCGGCTCACGCGAAACGGCCGCACCGGCGGCGCGGGCGACCGCAGCGGCACGACGTCGGCCTCGACGACATCATCGCGGCCGAGGGCCGAGGGCTGCCGGCCGAGGGCAACGGCCCCGGGCACGTCGTCCAGCGCCGAGAGAATCCGCGACGACGCGGCGATCAGCCCGCGCGCCTCGGCCACGGCGGCCGCGCACTGCGCGCACTCCGCCACGTGCGCCTCCAGGCGCGCCGACTCGTCGGCCGGGAGCGCGCCGTCGAGCCAGGCGTGAATGGTCCCCTCGTCAGGATGCTGCATGTCCCCCCCGCCTCGCGCCCGCGAGCGCCTCGTACGCCTCGGCCAGCCGGCGTCGCGCCCGCGCCAGCGTCGTCCCCACGCTGCCCACCGAGAGCTCGAGCGCCTCGGCGATCTCGTTGTAGTCGAGCCCCTCGTCGCGCATGAGCAGCGCGTGACGGTCGCGCTCGGCGAGCGTCTCGAGCGCGCGCCGCGCCATCGCCGCCTCCTCCGCGCGCTCGGCGGTCATCGGCTCGGGCACCACCTCGTCGCGCTGCTCCTCGGCGAGGAGCTGGAGGTGCCGCCGGCGGCGCTCGTGCTTCCGCGCCTCGTCGCGCACGAGGTTCGTCGCCACCGCGAAGAGCCACGCCCGCTCGTTGGTCAGCGTGTCCTGTCGCATCGCGCGCAAGAACGTCTCCTGTGACACCTCCTCCGCCCAGTCCCGGTCCCCCAGCCGGCGCGTGAGGTACCGCACCAGCGGGGCGTTGTACGTCCGGAAGAGGCGCTCGAGGTCGGCGTCGTCCATGGGTGAACTCTGGAGTGATGCGAGAAGATGGTCAACGACGAGGTCGTGGGTCGTGAGCGGTGGGTCGTGGTCTGGAGATCGACGTCTCTAGACCACCGACCATCGTTCACCATCCCTTCTCGATCGCCGCCCGATCGCTCGCCGAGAGCGCCTCCACTCCCGCGGCGCCCACCTCCACGCTCACCCCACTCCCCGCCACCAGCACCCTCTCCCCGAGCGCGAGCGGCTCGCGCAGTGCCGGGGCGATCTCGAGCAGGGCGAAGTACGCGGCGCTGAACGCCTTCACCTTGATGATGCGCGTGGAATCCTTGTGCGCGGCATCCGTCCACACCTCGCCGCGCTTCACGAACACGCGGCCGCCCGCGCGCCGCGTCCGGGCACCGCCGGCATCGCCGAGGCTCGCGGCGGCCGCCGAGTCCACGGCGGCGAGCGAGGTCGCGGCGCGCTGGCCCGCGGCGTCCTTCGCCGCGGAGAACTCGCGCTCGCGGGCGGACGGCGCGGCCGGCGGCGGCGTGGCTGCGTTGGCGCTCGCGCTGGTGGTCACGACGCCCTGGAGCTGCACGGCGCCCTCGCCGATGCGCCGGCCGCGCGGCGACACGACGTCGGCCGCGACCATGCCCGGCTCCTTCACGAAGTAACTCGTGAACTCCGTCGGGATGCCGAAGCGCTCGCCGAGGAGGCGGATCTCGTCGTCGATCTCGGGGGAGCCGCCGTTCTTGCGCTTCTCGGCGCTGAGCCAGCCGACGCGCTGCGTCGCCCAGAGGCGCGCGACGAAGGCGTTGCCGCGGTCGCGCTCGGGGAGGCGCGCGGTGGACGTCCACACCACCGGCTCGTCGCCGACGCGTCCCTCGAAGCGGATGCGCACGTCGCCGCTGCCCGTGTAGCGCGCGAGGAGGACGAGGTCCTGCCCCGCGAACAGGTCGATGGGGCCCGCGGGGAGGATCTGGCGCAGGCGCGCCGGGCCCTCGGCGCGCACCGTGAGGTCGGTGACGACGGGGCTCGTGATGCGCGACGCGACGACGGCGAGCACGCGCTCCACGCTCTCCTCGGGGCGGACGAAGTGCGCGGTGCCGCGGCCCTCGAGCGCGAGGCGCTCGACGAGGGGCACGCTCACGTCCGACCCCACGCCGAACGTGAACAGCCGCGCGCCCCCGCGCCGCTCGGCCGCGATCCGCGCCAGGGCCTCCGGCGAGCGCGCGCCCACCGTGGGCTCGCCGTCCGTCACGAAGAGAACGAAGGGGACGCGGCTCATCGCGCGGGGCTCCTCGAGACGATCCTGCACGTACTCCTCGTCGTCGGCGAGGCGACCGGGCTGGAGCGCCGCGCGCAGCGCGCCCTCGATGTTCGTCGAGCCCTGCGCCTCCAGGTCGTCGAGGTACTGCCGGGCCGCGCGCACGTTGGCGGCGGTGGCGCGTGCCCACCCGTCGCGGAACGAGCGCACGTCGGTCGAGAAGTCCACGATGCGGAAGCGGTCCGCCGGGCTCAGCGTGGCGAGGAGCTGCTTGCCGGCCGCCTTGGCCTGCTCGAGCTTCCGGCCCGACATCGAGCCGCTCACGTCGAGCACGAGCGTGACGTCGCGCGGGATGCTGCGGCGGCGCGCAGCCTCGGTGGGCGGCGTGAGCGTCACCAGCGCGAACCCCGGCTCGCCACCGGGCGCGTGCGGGAGCACACTGACGGCGGGCTGGTCGGAGAGGCGCACCGGTAGCAGCACGGTGACGTCCTTCGCGTCGCCGCGCACCTCGACGCGGCGCCGGCCGCGCGTGTCGTCGCGCACGGTGAGCTCGTGCGTCGGCGAGTAGGGGCGGCCGTACTGGTCGCCGGGGTAGAGCAGCGTGAACGACGAGCGCGGGCGCTCGGGGTCGTCGTCCCGGTCGTCGCCGGCGCGATCTTCCATTGGAGTAGGCCTCCCCTGCGGCACTCGGGGCTGCGGCGCCGAGCCGCGGAACCAGTCCACGCGCAGCGAGCCGCCCTCGCGCTCGGGCACCACGTGGAAGCGCACGACGACGCGCCGCTCCTGGCCGGGCTGGATCGGGAAGATCCGCGTGCGCAGCAGCCCGTGGCCCATCCATTCCACCAGGGCGGGGTCCCGCTGGCGGCGCACGATGTCCTCGTACACGCGCCGCGCCTCGTCGGCGTTCAGCGTCTCGCCGGACACCAGCTCGCCGTCGATCTCGAGCTTGAGGTCCTGGAACGCGCCGTTGCGCGGCAGCGGAAAGAGGTAGTCCGCCTCCGCGATGCCGCTCCCGCGGTTCACGAAGCGCTCGGTGACCTCGTAGCGCACGACGCGGTCGGCGAGCTCGGCCCGCACGGTCGTGGGGCCGCGCACGACGAACGCGCCGCCGGGCGCGCAGCGCGGCGGGCGGCACGGGATGGGCCGCTCGAGCTGCGCCCGGAGCGCGGCGAGCGGGGAGATGAGGAACGCGACTGCGACGAAGGCGGCACGCATGGGAGGTCTCGGGAGTTGGGGTCCGAATGGGAGACGCCGGCGGACGCCCTGCTTGCACACGCGGCTGCTGCGGGCCGCGGGCTGCGGGCACTCTGCCTGTTCGCTCACGCGACGCCGCGTCCCACGAACGGACGGGTCGCGCCGCGCCCCGCGACCCTCGCGACGTCGCAAGTCGTTGTGCGAACGCCGTTTGGAAATTCTGCCGGCGGGGCATGCTCCTTCCGTTGGGACGGACCGCAGCCCACAGCCCGCAGCGGACACCCATCTCGCCGCCAACTGGACCTCATGCTGAACGACATCCGCTACGCCGCGCGCAAGCTCCTCCGCGCCCCCGGCTTCACCGCGATCGCGATCTTCACGCTCACGCTCGGGATCGGGGCGACGACCGCGATCTTCAGCGTCGTCGACGGCATCGTGCTGCGGCCGCTCGCCGTGCACGAGCCGGAGCGCGTGGTGGCGGTGCAGACGACGAGCGCGCGCGACGGCGGCGCCACGCCCATGTCGGCCCCCGACTTCCTGGACTACCGCGCGCAGTCGCGCGCCTTCGCGTCGATGGCGGTCGTGAACAACAACGGGTCCGTGAACCTCACCGGGAGCGGCGCGGACCCCGAGCAGCTCCGCTCGGCGCGCGTCAGCGCCGACTTCTGGCAGACGATCGGCGTGACGCCGCAGGTCGGCCGCGGCTTCCGCCTCGAGGAGGGCAAGCCGGGCGCGCCGCGGGTCGCCATCCTGTCGGACGCCGTCTGGCACCGCCGCTTCAACGCCGACCCGAACGTCATCGGCCAGTCGATCACCCTCGACGGCAACCCGCACACCGTCGTCGGCGTCGCCCCGCCGCGGTTCACGTTCCCCGAGCGCCAGGAGGTCTGGCTCCCGCAGGTGGAGGACTCGACCTTCGCCGACCCGACCAACCGCGGCGCGCACTACCTCTCGGCGGTCGGGCGGCTCAAGCCCGGCGCCACCGTCGCGCAGGCGAGCGCGGAGATCGCCGCCATCGCGAGCCGGCTCGCCACGCAGTACCCGAACTCGAACAAGAACTTCGGCGGGCGGGTCGTCTCGCTGCGCGACAGCATCGTCGGCGACGTGCGGCCGGCGCTCTACACGCTGCTCGGCGCGGTGGGCTTCGTGCTCCTCATCGCCTGCGCGAACGTCGCCAACCTCCTGCTCGTGCGCGCCGCGGGCCGCGAGACGGAGATGGCCATCCGCACCGCGCTCGGCGCGGGCCGCGGCCGCATCGTCAGGCAGCTCGTCACCGAGAGCCTGCTGCTCGCCACGGTGGGCGGCGCGCTCGGCGTGCTCGTCGCCGCGTGGGGCGTGGACCTGCTCAAGGCGGCCGGTCCGACGGACCTTCCGCGCCTCCAGGAGGTCGGGCTCGACGGCACCGTGCTCCTCTTCGCGGTGGCCGTCTCGCTCGTCACGGGCCTCGTCTTCGGCCTCGTGCCGGCGCTGCACGCGGCGCGGCCGAACCTCAACAACATGCTGAAGGAGGGGGGGCGCGGCGTGAGCGCGGGCCCCGGCGCGCGCATGCGCTCCGGCCTCGTGATCGCCGAGATGGCGCTCGCGGTCGTGCTGCTCGCGGGGGCGGGACTCCTCATCAACAGCTTCGCGCGCCTGTCGAGCGTGGACCCGGGCTTCCGCACCGAGCACGTCGTGACGTTCCAGCTCTCGCCGGCCGTGAGCAAGCACGGCTCGACGCACCGCCTGCGGCAGTTCTTCGTGGACCTCGAGCAGCGGCTGCGCGCCATCCCGGGCGTGCAGAGCGCGGGCGGCGCCTTCGGCCTGCCGATGGGCGGCGCGGTCGCCCGCACCGGCATGGAGATCGAGGGGAAGCCGCGGTCCACGCCGGACACGCGCCGCATCGTGGACGTCAGCGTCGTGACGCCGGGCTACATCGGCACGATGGGCATCCCGCTCCTCAAGGGCCGCACCATCACCGAGTCCGACAACGTCGGCGCGCCGCGCGCGGTCCTGATCAATCAGGAGGCGGCGCGGAAGTACTTCCCCGGCGAGGACCCGATCGGCAAGCACATCACGCTGGGCTGGACCGCGCAGGTGGAAGACGGGAAGCCGAGCGAGCGGCTCGGCGGCGAGGTCGTGGGCGTCGTCGCGAACGTGAAGCAGGAGAGCCTCCGCCGTGACCCGATCCCGGTCGTGTACTCGCCCTATCAGCAGACGGGTGAGCTGAACTACATCGCCGTGGTGGTGCGCTCGACGACGGAGCCCGGTGCGCTCGGCGCGCAGATCCGCCAGGCGATCCGCGAGCTGGACCCGGACCTGCCCATCCAGGACTACCGCACGCTGCGCGACCTGGTCGGCGAGTCGGTGGCGCGCCCGCGCTTCTACACGGTGCTGCTCGGCGGCTTCGCCTTCATCGCGCTCGTCCTCGCCTCGGTGGGCATCTACGGCGTGCTCTCGTACCTCGTCGCCCAGCGCACGCGCGAGCTCGGCATCCGCGTGGCGCTCGGCGCGTCGGCGGGCCAGGTGCTCTCGCTGGTGATGCGGCGCGGCCTCGCGCTCACCGGCGCGGGCGTGGCCGTGGGCGTGCTCATGGCGCTCGCCGCGACGCGCCTGCTCGCGAGCCTGCTGTTCGGCGTCGGGGCGACGGACCCGGTGACGTTCGGGGTAGTCTCGGCGACGCTGATGGGCGTGGCGGCGCTGGCGTGCTGGCTGCCGGCGCGGCGGGCGGCGCGGGTGGACCCCGTCGTGGCGCTCAAGGCGGAGTAGCGGGGGGCGGGGAGCAGGGGACGGGGAGCAGGGGCGGCCCGGAAGGGGCTGCCGCTGCTCCCTGTCTCACTACGCACCACCCTGCTCCCTGCTGTCGAGCCTAACGCGATCGCCGCCGCGG
>JBJMNJ010000391.1:0-4819 GCA_045804325.1 Gemmatimonadaceae bacterium | reverse complement strand
GGCCTCCGCCGCGCCGAGCTCGCGGCGCTCGCGCTCGAGGATCTCGATCGCGCCGGCTGGACGCTGCGCGTGCTCGGCAAGGGGAACAAGGAGCGGCGCGCCTACGTGATGCAGGCGAAGCCCGAGCTCGAGGCGTGGCTCGCGGTGCGCGGCGAGGCCGCGGGGCCGCTGTTCTGCGCGGTGAACAAGGGGGGCCGGCCGACGGGCGCGCGGATGGGCGAGTCGTCGATCGCGTACGTGCTCGGGCGCGTGGCGGCGCGGGCGGGGGTGAGGGACGTCTCGCCGCACGACATGAGGCGGACCTTCGTGGGCGATCTGCTCGACGCCGGCGCCGACATCGCGGTGGTGCAGCGGCTCGCCGGGCACGCGCAGGTGACGACGACGCAGCGGTACGATCGGCGCGGGGAGCGGGCGGCGTCGAAGGCCGCCGCGCTGATCGGCGTCCCGCGCGTCGCGTGAGAAATCAGCGGGTGATGCGAGGGGCGGCGGGCGTGAAGTCGACGGGGCTGGTGGGGACGCCCTTGAGGATCACGCCGTCGCTGACGGCGTAGATGAACTGCGGCTGCGCCTCGCCGTCGAGGAGGATGTCGACCTCGATCGTGGCGCCGGGGTCGGCGTCGAAGCTCATACCGTTCATCCCGAAGTCGGTGTCGGTCACGAGCTGGATGGAGCCGTCGCCGTTGAGCGAGAGCGTGTCGAAGGCGTTGAGCTCGTAGCCCTCGACGTGGGAGAGCTGCACCCGCGGGTCGGCCGACACGAGCACGTCGAAGTTGCACGAGGTGCCCGAGAACGCTGTGTCGCACGTGGTGAACACGTTCCAGTGCCCACCGCCGGCGTACTCGACGAACAGCCCCACGCCATCGCCCGGAGAGGCCTCGAGCGTCGCGCCCGGATCGATGCTGACCTCCGCGATCACGGGCCCGGGATCGACGATCGTCCCGTCGACGCCGATGCTGGCGTCGACGAAGCATCCGGTGCCGAAAAGGCTGAGGCCGGCGCAGGCGGTGAGGGTGGTGAAAAGCGAGGCGAAGTTCTTCATCGAGGCGTTCATCGTCGTGCTCCTTAGTGCCCTCGACCTTTCGCAAGCGCCGCGCCAGCGGCGCGCATCGCTACAGAGCGACAGATCCGCCGACAATCGAGGCTCGCTCCGGGCGTGACGCCGCGACGCGCGCGCGCTGTTACGTGGCTCGTTACGCTTCCGATCCTCGATGGCGCCTGCTGGAGCGCTTTTCCGCGGCGAATCGCGTTGGCGCAGGGGTTGCTGAAAGGGAGGTCAGGACACGAAGGAAGGACGACGGTCATGAAGCTCAACGGAAGCATGCTGGTGTCGGTGGCGATGATGGTCGGCTCGATGGCGCTCGGGACGGGCTGCAAGTCGAGCGAGGCGGTCACCGAGCCGGAGAGCACCCCCGTCGCGCAGGAGACCCCGGTCGCGGCGACGCCGAGCCAGCCCGCCGCGCCTGCGGCGAAGGACGAGTCGACCACGGTCAAGGCGTCGGTCTCGGTCGGCGTCGACGCGCAGCACCCGCGCTACGCGCCCTCGGCGCCGCCGGCCCCGCGCTACGAGTACGTCGGCCGCGCGCCGAGCGAGCGTCACGTCTGGATCAAGGGCCACTGGCGGTTTACGGGCCGCGACTGGGTCTGGATCGGCGGCCGCTGGGAGACCCGACGCACGGGCTTCGTCCACCAGGTCGCGCGCTGGGAGTACCAGCACGGCCGCTACCACTTCGTGCCCGGGCACTGGGTGCGCAAGTAATTCTCCAATAGTTCTCCTCACATGGTTGGTCCCTCCCCCCGCGGGCGGGCGCTCGCCGAAGCTCCTCGGCGGGTGCCCGCCCGTTCTTTTTTGTCCGTCGACACGCCCGCCTGCTGCAGAGCGCGCGCGCTCGAGCGCGACGGTACGCGCGCTGTTACGAACGTCGCAGCGGCACGCGTGGCGTGAAACGACGGGGTTTCGCGCTCCCTCTGGCTGGCCCGACCGTTGCTCTAGCTCCTCACAGAACCACACGAGGACACACGGATCCTCTCCGCTCGCAGCGAACTGCGAGCTGGTACTGGAAGGAAGATGAGATCATGAAGCGCATCGGTAGGGCTCTGGTGGCGGTGGCGATGATGGCGGGCGTCCTAGGGGCGGTGGGCTGCAAGAAGTCCAACGAGCCGGTCGCCCAGCAGGACAGCGCCCCGGTCGCGCAGCCGACCGCCGAGGCGCCGAAGGTCGACGCGCCGGCCGCCGCGCAGGGCGAGGCGACCACGGTGATCAAGGCGTCGGCGACGACGCGGTTGCCCGCGCCGCCGGTGCTGCGCGTCGAGAGCCAGGGGCGCGCGCCGAGCACGCGCCACGTCTGGCGGCGCGGCTACTGGCGCTGGGACACGCCCACGACCGTCTACGTGTGGGCGCCCGGCTACTGGGAGGACCCGTCGACGTACGCGCCCTACGGGCCGCCGTCGGCCCGCTACGAGGACCCCGGCTACGCGCCGGCCGCCGAGTACTTCTTCGTGCCGGGTTACTGGCGCTGGAGCGGCCGCGAGTACGTCTGGTCGCACGGCCACTGGAGCCTGCGGCGTGACGCGGGCTACTACTACAGCCCCCGCTGGGAGCGCGTGAACGGCCGCTGGGAGCCGCGCATGGAGCGGTGGAACCACGAGCGGCGCGTCGTGTGGGAGCGCGAGCACCGCACGCACGAGGTGCGCGTGCATGAGACGCGCCCCCAGGAGCGTCACGAGCACGTTCGGCGCAACGAGAGCGACCCGCGCCGCGCCGCGATCGTGAAGCCCGCCACGACCGTCACGACCGTGAAGACCGTCACGACCGTGAAGCCCGAGCACCGCAGCGAGGCCGAACCTCGCAAGACGGCGATCGTGAAGACCGAGACCGTGAAGACGGCGACTGTGAAGACCGAGACCGTGAAGGTCGAGCGCCCCGCCACGCATCGTGCCGCGGTCAACCCCAAGCCCTCGACCGGCACCTTCACCCCTGCGCGCCGCGGCCACGGCTGATCGCTTCGCCGGTCCTCACCGGCGACCCCCCTCGCAGATCCCACCTCGTCACGCGGCCGCGTGAGTCCTCATCCTCCGCGCGCGCCAGGGGCGTCCCTGTGACGTCCGGCGCGGGCGCACCCCCGGAGGCCCTCGTGACGAGGAGGACCTCCTAATCGGGCAGCCAGCGGCCTCCGGACAGGGGCGTGAAGGGGGGTGGAGGCTCCGACCTCCAGGCTCCACCCTCCAGGCTGGGGCTGGACCCTCACAATTTCGACGCCCGGCATGGGCGCTCCGACCCCGCAAAAGCCTTATTTTCGTGCAAATCTCGCGATGCGCGCGCCCCTGGCACACCGCGTGCTGTAGGCGTTGACATCAACAAACGGCGACGATCGCCGCTCGATCCGCGCAGCTCGCCTCGTTGTCCCCGCGAAGGAGCCCAACGACCGGCGACCCGACCCGCGCGGGTACGCAGCCACCCTTTTCTCTCCAGGAGCCGACCATGAACCGCATCGCCCTCGCCTCGCGCCTCGCCCTCTGTCTCGCGGTCCTCGCCCCGTTCGCGACCGGCTGCGTCGCCGGCGACGCCGATCTCGACGATGAGCAGGTCGGCGAGGACTCCGAGGCGCTCTCGCCTCCGCCGCCTCCCCCGCCTCCGCCGGCGAGCTGCCTCGACATCCGCAGCGCGCACCCCGGCGCCCCCGACGGCCCCTACGTGCTCAACATCGGCCACGACCCGGCCAAGCCCTGGACGGCGTTCTGCCGCAACATGGCGACCACGCCCGTCGAGTTCCTCTCGCTGCAGCACGTCGGCCCCGACGCGAACTTCTCGCAGTACACCGCCGGCGGCGCCTCGGCGGGCACGAGCGCGCGGACCCAGTTCAGCAAGGTCCGGATCGATCCGGCGACCCTGCTCGTCGACATCTCGGACCAGACGTTCTCGACCTCGAGCGGCCTGGTCTACAACGGCTCGACCGCGATCACCGCGATGCCCTACGGCGTCGCGATGTCCTGCGACGACACGGCCTCGGGCGTGGGCAACGTCGACCTGACCGGCACGCCCTTCGCGGTGGCCGCGGGCGAGTTCGTGCAGGGGGGCTACGACAACTCCGGCTCGGCCACGTACAGCAGCGGCGGACGCGTCGTCAGCCTGACCGGCGGCGGCTACTGCGGCTGGACCTGCGCCAGCGCGAGCCCGAGCTCGGAGACGTACAACCCCTTCAACCAGACCGGCACCTTCCAGCTCAACCTCGTCTACGCGCCCTAGCGAACGCCGGCGTCCAGACCCTCCCCCACGGGCCCCGCGCTGCACCTCGACCCGTCTCCTGGCTGGCGGCGTGGCGACGCTCTAGACCCCCCTTCCCGGGGCAGGGCGGGCCCTTCGAAGGGGGACCCCGGTCGCGCGACGATCCTCTCCCTCAAAAAGTTCCGCGGCCCGGCGCAGCCGGACCGGGCCGACGGAACATTTAATTAGATTAAATTAGAGGGACGATTTCGCAGAAATCCTCGATGGAAATCGCGATCTCGATCCCGCCAAGGTGTGGGATTCTCCCGTCAAGGTGTGGGATCCTCCCGTCAAGGTGTGGGATCCTCCCGCCAAGGTGTGGGGTCCTCCCGCCAAGGTGTGGGGTCCTCCCGCCAAGGGTTCGGCTCCTCCCGCCAAGGGTTCGGCTCCTCCCGCCAAGGGTTCGGCTCCCGCCAAGGGTTCGGCTCCTCCCGCCAAGGGTTCGGCTCCCGCCAAGCGTTCGGCTCCCGCCAAGCGTTCGGCTGCCATGAAAGCGCGTCGAGCTCAGCGCTTGCGCTTCGGTCGCGGCAAGCGCCGCCGCACAGCAGCCTCTTGTTG
>JBJMNJ010000390.1:0-3148 GCA_045804325.1 Gemmatimonadaceae bacterium | reverse complement strand
TCGCCACGTCGCTGGCGCTCGGCGCCGCCGTCCTCGCCGGCCCGGCGCACGCCCAGTCGGTCGCCCAGACCGCGGCTCCCGCCGCCGACTCCGCCGCCGCCGGGCCGTCCAGGACGCCGGCGCCGACAGTCGCCGCCCCGTCCGCCGGCGTCGCCCGCGACGCCCTCGTCGCGGGAGTGCAGGCCCCCGCCGCCGCACCGGCCGGCATTGAGACGGCGCAGGCCGGGGTCACCCGCGCCACCCGCGGGCAGGCGCAGGCGCTCATGCTCGTCGGCGGTGCCGCGCTCATCGTCGGCCTCGTGGTCGGGGGCGACGCCGGGACCATCTTCGCCCTCGGCGGGGCGGGCATCGGACTCTACGGGCTGTACCTCTACCTGCAGTGACATAACGCCCGAGCGTGTCGCACCCTGCCAACGGTGTGACACGCCCGGGTGGCACGACAGCGTACCGCAGCGTGCGGCAGCGACTACAAGTCGTTGCCGCACTGGCATTTACAGTTCGCACTGGCGAGGCCATCCGTTGTGCCCGTCTTTTGCACTCTTTCCGGACAAGGGCGGCTGCGGGTGCGCCGGCCCCGGGTGACCCTGAGCCGCGGGAGTGGGTGTTAGTGGACATGACGGCCGCGAACCAGCAGCATCGCACGGCGCTCGTCCTCGGTGGGGGCGGGCTCAAGGGCTTTGCACACCTCGGCGTGCTCCAGGCGCTCGCGGAGCGCGGCATCCGGCCGGTCCGGTTCGCGGGGACCAGCATCGGGGCCCTCCTCGCCGCCGCCTTCGTCGGCGGCATCCCGCTGGAGGAGATGATCGATCGCGCGCGCCGCTTCGGGCGGCGCGATCTGTTTCGCCTCAACCGCGCCCGGCTGCTGCTCGACCGGATGGGCGCGTCCTCGTTCTACCTCGCCGATCCGCTGCGCGCCCTCTGCGACGCGGTCTGCCCCCCCAAGCGCTTCGACGAGCTCGACACCGAGCTGCTCGTGAACACCGTGGACCTCGAGCGCGGCACGCAGGTCGTCTGGGGGCTTCCCGGCCTCCGCGACGTCCCGGTGGCGGACGCCGTCTACGCGTCGTGCGCGCTGCCGGGGTTCTTTCCGCCCGGCCGCGTCGACGGACGCACCTGCGCCGACGGCGGCACGGTGGACAACCTCCCGGTCCCCATCTCCGCCCTCGGCATGGACGCCGTGATCGCCGTGGACGTGGGGAGCTCCGACCTCCTGCACCACTCGGACATCCACGAGGAGGGGTTCGCGTCCATCTACATGCGCGCCGCGACCATGATGATGAAGCGGCTGCAGCAGTACCCGCTGGAGCGCTGGCAGGGGCCGCCCATGGTGCTCATCCGGCCGCGCATCCAGCACGTCGGGTGGTTCGACTTCGGGCGCACCGACGAGCTCGTGGCCGAGGGCTACCGCGCGGCCATGGAGGCGCTCGAGGAGTGGGAGGCGATCAAGGCGTCGCCGAGCGGGATCTTCCCGCGCCACATGGTGCGGATCACGGTGGACGAGTCGCGATGCACCGGGTGCGGGCTCTGCGTGTCGCTCGCCCCGAACGTCATGGCGCTCGACTCGCGGCGCCGGGCCTACGCGCTCGCCGACTCCTGGGACTGGTCCCCCGCCGAGGGCGACTTCGTGAGCCAGTGCCCGACGCGCGCCATCCTCTGCGACGGACGCGAGCCGCGCGCACTGCCCATCATGGACTCGTCCGACGCGCCCGACGTGCCGGCGTCCGCGCCGAACGCGCTGCCGGGCGAGGACGAGTCGGTGAAGCCGGCCGCGTAGCCGCGTCCGCCCCGCGCCCGGCGGGGTGCGTCGTTAGGCCCCGCCGCGCAGCGCCGCGTCCGCCAGGCGCTCGTACGCGCCCACGGCCGCGTGCAGCTCCGCCACGTCCACGTGCTCGTGGTCCGTGTGCGCCACGTGGATGGAGCCGGGCCCGAACAGGTACGGCGTGCCCCACCGGGTGAGGTTCGGGACGTCGGTGGCGTACGCGACGACCGACGTGTCGAAGCCCGGGACCGCGCCGAGCCGGACGGCGGGCACCTCGGTCGTGACCTCGACGCCGAGGTCGTCCCCCGCCCAGCGACGCAGCACGTCGATCGCCGCGCCGGCATCGGAGACGAGGCGGATCATGATGCGCGCCTCCGCCGACGGCGCGATCACGTTGTCGGCAACGCCGCCCGACAGGATGCCGACGTTGATGGTGGTGTCGCCGAGCAGCTCGTCGCGCGGCATCTCGCGCTCCACCCGCTCGAGCTCGGCGAGCCGGCGCACGAGGAGGTGCGTCGCCGAGCGGCCGAGGTGCGGGTAGGCGGAGTGCGCGGCCTTGCCCGCGGCGGCCACGCGCACGCGCAGCGCGCCCTTGGTGCCGAGGGCGAGCGTGCTCTCCGTGGGCTCCCCGTTGATGAGCACGCGCGCGGAGGGGGGCGCGTGCGCGTTGGCCGCGTGCGCGCCGTCGTGGACGGTCTCCTC
The DNA here is from genome assembly GCA_045804325.1 of Gemmatimonadaceae bacterium. GTDB lineage: Bacteria > Gemmatimonadota > Gemmatimonadetes > Gemmatimonadales > Gemmatimonadaceae > JBJMNJ01. The sequence continues at coordinate 687 of JBJMNJ010000390.1, read as the reverse complement.
GCCGACCACGAACAGCAGCGCCACCGGCACGCCGCGGGCTCGCAGCCGCTCGGCCGCGCATGTCATGGCGGCGGCGATCCCCTTGGCGTCGCAGGCGCCGCGGCCGTGGAGGCGCCCGCCCTCGAGGCGGGGCGGGATGAAGGGCGGCACCGTGTCCAGGTGCGTGGAGAGCGTGACGACCGGCGCGTCCGACGAGGTGGCGAGCAGCGAGTCGCGCCCGGCGCTCACCGGGATGCGGCGCACGCGCCAGCCGCGCGCCGCGAGCCGCCGCTCGGCGAGCGCGATCACCTCGCCCTCGCGGCCGGTCGTGGACTCTATGCGCATGAGGTCCACGGCGAGCTCGACGGGGTCGAGCGGCTCCTGCGGCGCAGGCGTGGTGGGCATGGGGGCAATGGAACCGGGACCCGCGCGGCGCGCAAGCGACTCGCGATGCGTGCCCGGTGCGGGCCCACGCCTTGCGCTTCTCTCGCAACCCGCGGCGACCGGCCGCGGCACCGACACTGTCCCAGTGGAGCTCGAGATGGCGGAGATTCGCGTGATGAAGCCGGCGCGCCGGCGCGGGGGGATGTGGCTCGTGCCCCTGCTGCTGCTGCTCGCGGTCGGCGCCTGGGTCCTCCTCGACCGCGGCGGGCTGCGGCAGGACACCGCGCGCACCACGGACACGACCAGCGCCGTGTCCGGCGGAGC
>JBJMNJ010000389.1:0-8071 GCA_045804325.1 Gemmatimonadaceae bacterium | reverse complement strand
CGTCGGTCGGGACGAGGAAGCCGCGGATCGCCTTCTGGTCCTCGTCGTCGCCCGTCTTGGCCCACACCACCGCGACGTGGGCGGTGGAGCCGTTCGTGATCCACATCTTCGCGCCGTTGAGCACCCAGCTCCCGTCGGCCTGCTGGCGCGCGCGGGTGATCATGCCACTCGGGTTGGAGCCGTAGTCCGGCTCCGTGAGCCCGAAGCAGCCGATCGTCTCGCCCCGCGCCATGCGGGGGAGCCAGTGGCGCTTCTGCTCCTCGCTGCCGAACGCGTAGATGGGGTACATCACGAGCGCGCCCTGCACGCTCGCGAACGAGCGGACGCCCGAGTCGCCGCGCTCGAGCTCCTGCATGATGAGCCCGTAGGCGACGTTGTTCAGCCCCGCGCAGCCGTACTCCTCGGGGAGGTTGGCGCCGTAGAGCCCGAGCTCGCCCATCCGCGGGATGAGCTCCTTCGGAAAGCGTCCCTCCACGTAGGCCTTCCCGATGATCGGGATGACCTCCGCGCTCACGAAGGCCCGCACGCTGTCACGCACGGCGCGCTCCTCCTCGGAGAGGACGCTGTCGATGTCGTAAAAGTCGAGTGCGTTCATGCGGGAAAGGTATCGGGGTACGGAGAAAGGAGAAAGGAGAAGGGGCGGCAGCCTGCCGAGAGCCGCCCCCTTCTCCTTTCTCCTTTCTCGTGCCTACTCCTCCCGCGCCGCCCTCGTCCCCAGCGTCTGCCCCCGCTCGGCGCGCGCCTTCTTCGGCGTCACGAGCCGCCGCGCCGAGGGGGTGATCCCCACCTCGCGCGCCTTCTGGCGGAACGAGCGCCCGTGGTCGATCGCGTGGCCGTGCTCGTCCTGCCACTGGTGCACCATCTCGTGCAGCAGCGTGTGGAGCGCCTCGTCCCAGCCGTGGCGCCGGATGTGGCGCGCCGCGATCACGATCTCCGCCACGTCCCCCGCCGGCGTCGCCGCGGAGTAGTGGCCGAGGCGCGTCTTCATGCGTCGCGAGATGCGCACCGGGACGCTCCGGAGCGCGCCGCCGAAGTGCTCCGCGTTGTAGCGCGCGTGCCAGTCGGTGAGCGCCCGGCACGCCGGCTCGTCCTCGGGCCGCGTGCGCTCGGGGCGCCGCGCGCGCGAGGGGCGCTCCACCGGGTGCGCGAGGATCACGACCTGCGCCTGGCGGCGCTCGGCGCGCGTGCGGCCGCGCACGAACTTGACGACGGCGCGCAGCACCGGCTCCGGCGCCGTGAGGTAGCCCGCGTGGACGCGCAGCTCGCGCCCGCGGAAGCTCACCATCACGGTGCGGTTGCGCGTGAGGCGGCAGCGGTCGATGTCCGCCAGCCCGAGCGCCTTCAGGCGCGCGAGGAGCTCCTCCGCCGTGCGCGGCGCGGGCGCCGCGTCGAGCGGGAGCGCGAGCTGGTCGCCCGCCTCGCGGCGGTCGCGGCGGCCGAGCACGCGGGTCAGCGTTCGAAGCATTTGTGGGGGCCGGCCACGAAGCTCCGGCTCTCGTTCGACCAGAGCAGCGTCGTGACGTCGAGCTGCTTCCCGTCCGCCGCGATGAGGTTCACCGACGACGGCCGCCCGCCGCGCGAGCGGTTCGAGACGGTGCCGGCGGTCGAGATCACCGTCCCCTTCTTCGTGTGCTCGATGTAGTGGATGGCCTCCTGGTGGTCGTGCCCGCAGAGCACGAGGTCCACCCCCATCTCCGCGAACGCGCCGAGGATCTTCCGCGTGTGCTTGAGGCCGTGGCGCTGCGAGAGCTCCCCCTTCACGGGGTTGTGGTGCATCACGATCACGCGGACGTCGGCCACCGGGGACTGCTTGAACTCCGTCTCGGCGCGCGAAATCTGCGAGGGCCGCAGGTCCCCGATGATCGAGATGTCGCGCGGGTTCCACGTGAGCGTGCGGCGGGAGACCCCTTGCGACGTGTTGAGCCCGACGAACGTCGCCCCGGGCACGCGGAGCACCGGCTCGAGCTCCTGGGCGATGTAGCTCCGGTAGTTCGCGTACATCTGCGTCTCGTCGCCGAAGCCGAGCGGCGCCTTCCACCACATCACGTCGTGGTTGCCGGGGATGACGATGACCTTGCTGACGCGCTCGGCGTGCTTGATGAACACGCGAGCCCGCTGGAACTCGCCCGCGCGCGCGCGCTGCGAGAGGTCCCCGGAGATGGCGACGACGTCGAACCGCCGCTCCTGGACGATGGCCTCCATGGCCTCGAACTGCTCGGGCACGGCGGGCCGCCCGAAGTGGAGGTCGGAGCAGTGGAAGATGGTCGGCATGCTACTGTCGGAGCCGGGCGATGACGGCGTCGGCGAAGCCGTCCGTCGTGCCGGAGCCGCCGAGGTCCGGCGTGGTCGCCTTCCCGTCCTGCACCACGGCGAGCATGGCGGCGCGGATGCGGTCGGCGTTCGCCTGCTGGCCGATGTGCTCGAGCAGCAGGCAGGCCGCGAGGAGCAGCGCGCCCGGGTTCGCGACGTTCTTGCCGACGATGTCGGGCGCGGTGCCGTGCACGGCCTCGAAGATCGCGCCGTTCGCGCCGATGTTCGCCCCGGGCGCGAGCCCGAGCCCGCCGACGAGCCCGGCGATGAGGTCCGAGAGAATGTCGCCGAACAGGTTCGTGGTCACCATGACGTCGAAGCGCTCGGGGCTGAGCACGAGCTTCATCGCCATCGCGTCGATGATGGTCTCCTCGAACGCCACCCGCCCGGCGTACTCCTTGGCGATCTCGCGGCCCACGTCGAGGAAGAGCCCCTGCGTGAGCTTGAGGATGTTCGCCTTGTGGACGAGGGTCACCTTCTTCCGGCCGTGGCGCACGGCGTACTCGAAGGCGTAGCGGATCACCCGCTCCGAGCCGAAGCGCGTGATGACCCCCGTGCACTCGGCCGCCGCGCGCGCGTCGGCGGCGATGCGCACGTAGTGCTCGATGCCGATGTAGAGCCCCTCGGTGTTCTCGCGCACGAGCACGAGGTCGAGGTTGTCGTAGCGCCGGCGGCTCGCGGTCATGCTGCGCGCGGGGCGCACGTTGGCGTAGAGGTCGAACGTCTTGCGGAGCGCGACGTTCACCGAGCGATACCCCTCGCCCACCGGCGTCTCGAGCGGGCCCTTGAGGGCGAGCCCGGTGCGCCGGATCGACTCGAGCGTCGCGTTGGGCATGGGGTCGCCGTGCTTCGCGACGCCCGCGGCGCCCGCCGTCTGCTCGTCCCACCGGATGTCGGCGCCGACGGCGTCGAGCACGCGCACCGTGGCGGCCGCGATGCTCGGGCCGATGCCGTCGCCGGGGATCAGTGTAACGGGGATTGGCATGCGGGGAATCTATCCACGGAGTCCGCGGGCGCGACGAGGTCCGCCACGCGCGAGGCGACGCCGGCGGGGAGCGCGGGCGAGTAGCTGGCGGCGGGACGGCCGGACACGATGCCGACCCACTCCACCGTTGCCGCGCGAACGTCGATGAACGCGAGCCGGAGCGCGGCGCACGTCGCGCCGCGCTGCGCCGTCGGCAGTAGCTCCCGGGCCACCACGTAATCGATGGGATAGAGCACGTAGCGCGCGTCGTTCAGCGCCGCGAGCGTGCGCAGCTGCGAGTGGAGGTCTGGCGGCACGCCGAGGGGCACTCCGGCGCGCACGCGGCGGAGCCTCGTCGCGTCCCACCGCGCGGGGTCGGTGAGGGTACCCGCGCTCCGCGCCACCGACCGGCGCACGGCGTCGGGCCACACCCAGTCCGAGCCGACGCCGCGCTCCCGCAGCGCGGCGCGGATCGCCGCGTCCAGGTCGGTCAGCGCCGTGAGGCTGTCCGCCGCCCCCGTCCACCAGCGCACCTCCGGCTCCACCGCGAGGTAGCGCGTGGGGAGCACGATGACCCTCGCACCGCCGGCGAGGGCACCAAGCGGCTGCGCGCGCGCGGCCGAGGCGGCGGGCGCGCCGGCGGCGGCGCCGGCCGGCGGGTTCGACGCGCAGCCGGCGAGCGGCGCGAGGACGAGAGCCAGTGAGAGCCGGAGTGATCGCATCATCGTCGTATGATATGGGCTCTGGCCGGCCGCCGGTACGGCTCGCAATCTTCATCGTCCTGACACCCCCGACCCGACCGCACATGCCCAAGGTTCTGTCCGCCCTCGTCTGGGCGGTCGTCGCCGTGGCCGGCGCCGGCGCGTTCGCGTACCTCGCGCTCTCGCGCGGCGAGGCGGTGAGCGCCGCCTGGCTCCTCACCGCGGCGCTCTGCACCTACGCGGTCGCGTACCGCTTCTACAGCCGCCTCATCGCCGCCAAGGTGTTCGCGCTCGACGCGAACCGCGTGACGCCGGCCGAGCGGCTGAACGACGGCCGCGACTACGTGCCGACGAACCGCTGGATCGTCTTCGGCCACCACTTCGCGGCCATCGCCGGACCGGGGCCCCTCGTGGGCCCGACGCTCGCCGCGCAGTTCGGCTTCCTTCCCGGCGCGCTCTGGATCATCGTCGGCGTCGCGCTCGGCGGCGCCGTGCAGGACTTCGTCATCCTCGCGAGCTCCGTCCGCCGCAACGGCAAGTCGCTCGGCCAGATGGCGAAGGACGAGATCGGGCCGGTCGCCGGGTTCACGGCACTCGTCGCCGTGCTCGGGATCATGGTGGTGATCATCGCGGTGCTCGGCCTCGTCGTCGTGAACGCGCTCAAGAGCAGCCCGTGGGGCACCGTGACGATCGGGCTGACGATCCCGATCGCGATGTTCATGGGCGTCTACCTCCGCTGGCTGCGCCCGCACCGCGTGCTCGAGGCGAGCGCCATCGGCGTCGTGCTGCTCGTGCTCGCCCTGTACGCCGGGCGGTGGGTGGCGCAGCACCCCGCGCTGGCGCCGGCGTTCACCCTGAGCGGGCCGACGCTCGCCTGGCTGGTGATGGGCTATGGCTTCGCGGCCTCGGTGCTCCCCGTGTGGCTGCTGCTCGCCCCGCGCGACTACCTCTCGGCGTTCGTGAAGATCGGCGTGGTGGTGGCGCTGGCGGTGGGCATCGTCGTCGTGCTGCCGCCGCTCCACATGCCCGCCATCACGCGCTTCGTGGACGGCACCGGGCCGGTGTTCGCCGGGAAGCTCTTCCCGTTCGTGTTCATCACGATCGCCTGCGGCGCGATCTCGGGCTTCCACGCGCTGGTCGCCTCCGGGACGACGCCGAAGATCCTCGCGCGGGAGCCGGACGCGCGCATGATCGGCTACGGGGCGATGCTCATGGAGTCGCTCGTGGCGGTCATGGCGCTCATCGCGGCGTGCGTGCTGACCCCGGGCGTGTACTTCGCCATCAACGCGCCCGCGGCCGCCCTCGGCACCACGGCGGCGAGCGCGGCGGAGGCCATCCGCGGCTGGGGCTTCACGGTGTCCCCGGATCAGATCACGACGCTCGCGCGGCAGGTCGGCGAGCAGTCGCTGCTGTCGCGCACGGGCGGGGCGCCGAGCCTCGCGGTGGGGATGGCGAACATCTTCGCGCAGGTGCTCGGCGGCGGCGGCGCGATGGCGCTGTGGTACCACTTCGCCATCATGTTCGAGGCGCTCTTCATCCTCACGACGCTCGACGCCGGCACGCGCGTCGGGCGCTTCATGCTCCAGGACCTCGGCCGGCACGTGTGGGAGCCGTTCGGGCGCACCGCGTGGACGCCGGCGATCGTGCTGTCGAGCCTCGTGTTCGTCGCCATGTGGGGGCACTTCCTCTACCACGGCGTCACCGACCCGCTCGGCGGCATCAACTCGCTGTGGCCGCTGTTCGGCATCGCGAACCAGCTCCTCGCGGCCGTCGCCCTCTGTGTCGGGACCACGGTGATCATCAAGATGGGGCGCGCGCGCTACGCCCCGGTGACGCTGCTCCCGCTCGCCTGGCTGGTGGTCGTCACGACGGCCGCGGGGTGGGAGAAGATCTTCTCCCCCGACCCGAAGATCGGCTTCCTCGCGCACGCGGGCCTGCTGGCCGAGCGGGTGGCGGCGGGCGCGCTGCCGGCGGGCGCGAAGACGGCGACGGACGCCGGCCGCATGATCTTCAACGACCGGCTCGACGCCGTGGTGGCGGGCTTCTTCATGGTCTCGGTGTACGTCATCCTCGCCGACTCGCTGCGCGAGTGGGCGGGCGTGCTGCGTGGGCGGCGCCCGGCACGGAGCACCGAGGTGCCGTTCGAGGCGCGGCCGGCGGTGGCGGGCGATTGAGACTCAACCTCTCCAACTCACACGATGCGTAGACTGTTCGTCATCCTCGCGCTCGCCCCGAGCCTCACGGCGGGGCAGGCGGCGCCCCGAGAGGCCGCAGCGACCACGAAGCGCTTCGACTTCACCATCGCCAACATGATGCGCGGGCCGGAGGTGTATGGCCGCCCGCCGCAGAACGTCCGCTGGACCGCGGACGGCCGCTGGATCTACTTCCAGTGGAACGAGCCCGGGACCGACTGGCGTGAGCCGGTGCACACGTACCGCGTGCGCGCGGAGTCGGGCGCTCGCCCCGAGCGCGTGAGCGACGCCGCGGCGGACAGCGCCGCTCCCTCCCTCGAGCGCGGCACGCGCTCGGCGGACGGCCGCTGGCGCGCCGTCGAGTCGCAGGGCGACCTCTGGCTCTACGACGAGCGCACGGGCGCCTCGCGCCGGATCACGGAGACGCTGGCGGCCGAGGGGTCGCCGGTGTTCGCGGCGGACGCGCGCCAGCTCTTCTTCGTCCGCGAGAACAACGTCTACGCGTTCGACCTCGCGTCCGGCGGGGTACGGCAGCTCACGGACGTGCGGGCCGGCCCCGAGCCGCGGGACTCGGCCCGCGCCGCCGGGCAGCGCGGGTTCCTCGAGCGGCAGCAGCGCGAGCTCCTCGAGAGCGTGCGCGACCAGCTTCGCGCCGACAGCATCCGGAAGGCGGAGCAGAAGGCGCGCGAGGCGCTGCGCGTGAAGCCGCTCTACCTCAACGCCGGCGAGCGCGTCGAGCGCGTCAGCGTGTCGCCGAACGGCCGCGCGCTGCTCGTGCTGACGTCGACGACGGCGAGCGGAGCGCGGCAGACCGAGGTGCCGCAGTACGTGACGTCGAGCGGCTACACCGAGGAGCTCCGCGTCCGCACGAAGGTGGGCGACGCGCAGACGACCGGGCGCGTGGCGTTCGTGAGCCTGCCGAGCGGCGCGTCGAAGTGGCTGCGGGTGATTCCGACCGACACGACGCGCCCGCCGGCTCCCGCCATCGCCGCCGGGTGGAGTCCCGACGGCCAGACCGGGCTGCTCGTGGCGACGAGCCGCGACTGGAAGGCGCGCTTCCTCCACGCGGTGAGCGCGGACTCGGGCGCACTCACGACGCTCGACGTGCTGCGCGACACCGCATGGGTGGGCGGACCGTGCGGCGGCTGCGCCGGGTGGACGGCGGACGGACGCGCGTGGTTCGTGTCCGAAGCCGACGGCTACGCCCATCTCTACTCCGTCGCGGCGCGCGGCGGCGATCGGCGCCAGCTCACGAGCGGCCGCTGGGAGGTGCTCGGCGTGGAGCTCTCGCGCGACCGCCGCGCCTTCTACCTCACGACGAGCGAGGCGTCGCCGTTCGAGCAGCACTTGTACACCATGCCGGCGGCCGGCGGGCCGCGGACGCGCATCACGACGCGTCCCGGCGGACACGCGCCCGCCGTCTCGCCCGACGGCGAGTGGGTGGCCGACGTGTTCTCGGAGGCGAACCGCCCGCCGGAGCTGTTCCTGCTGCGCAACCGCCCGGGCGCGCCGATGGCGCAGCTCACGACGTCGCCGACGGCGGAGTGGCTGGCGCACCCGTGGATCAAGCCCGAGATCGTGATGATCCCGGCGAGCGACGGCGCGCAGGTGCCGGGCCGCATCTACCGACCGCAGGACGTCGGCGCCATGCCCAACGGCGCGGCGGTGATCTTCGTGCACGGCGCCGGCTACCTGCACAACGTGCATCGCTGGTGGTCGACCTACGCGCGCGAGTACATGTTCCACCACCTGCTCGCGACGCGCGGCTACGTGGTGCTCGACCTCGACTATCGCGCGTCGGCTGGCTACGGGCGCGACTGGCGCACGGCGATCTACCGCCACATGGGCGGGCGCGACCTCCAGGACCACGTGGACGGCGTGCGCTACCTCCAGCGGCAGTTCGG
>JBJMNJ010000388.1:0-8501 GCA_045804325.1 Gemmatimonadaceae bacterium | reverse complement strand
CTTCATCGAGGGCGTCGCGCTCTTCGCGGTCGTCGTGACGCTGCTCATCTCGCTCAAGTTCAACTTCTAGGCAGCACCGCGCGGCGGCGCCCCGGGGCGCCGCCGCGCATCCCTCCCTCCAAATCGACGGCCGCCGCCCATGCGCACCCTCGCCCGCACGCTCGTCCTCTCCCTCCTCGCCGCGACGCCCGCGCTCGCGCAGGAGGGCCACGAGACGACGGGATTCGGACTCATGGACCCCCGCGTGGGGCTCATGTTCTGGACGCTCGTCATCTTCTTCATCCTGTTCGCGATCCTTCGCTCGAAGGTGTTCCCGGTGATCCTCGGCGCCGTCGAGGCGCGCGAGCGGGCGCTCACGGAGGCGATCGAGGGCGCGAAGCGCGACCGCGAGGCCGCCGCCGCGCTGCTCGCCGAGCACCGCGCGCAGATCGAGGGCGCGCGGGGCGAGGCGCAGAAGCTCATCGCCGACGCCCGCGCCGCGGGCGAGCGCGTGCGCCAGGAGATCGTCGAGCAGGCGCAGCAGCAGCAGGCGGACATCCTCGCGCGCGCGCGCGCCGAGATCGAGGCGGAGAAGACCCGCGCCATCCTCGAGCTGCGCCGCGAGGCCGTGGACCTCGCCATCGCCGGCGCGAGCAAAGTCGTGGAGCGCAACCTCGACGACCAGACGAACCGCAAGCTCGTCGAGGGCTTCCTCGCCAGCGTCGCCACCGCGGCCCCCGCGAGGCGCTAGCCCGTGCGCGACACGACGATCGCCCGCAACTACGCCGACGCGCTGCTCGCGCTCGCGGAGAAGGCGGGCAACCGCGAGGGGTGGGGCACGCTCATCAGCGAGGTGGCCGAGGCGGTGGGGCGCGACGAGAAGCTGCGCCGCTTCCTCGAGTCGCCGCGCGTGAGCGAGGACGAGAAGAGCCGCATCCTCGGCCGCGCGTTCCAGGACCGGATGCCGCGCCTCTTCGTGCGCTACCTCCAGACGCTCGTCGCGAAGCGCCGGCAGATGCTCATCCCGCAGATCGCGACCGAGTACTTCAACCTGCTCGACGAGGCCGAGGGGCGCGTGCACGCGGCGGTGACGGTGGCGCGCCCGATGGGCGACGGCGACCGCGACGAGCTCGCCGCGCAGCTCTCGAAGGTCGTCGGGCGGCGCGTCGTGCCGCACCTCACGGTGAACCCCGCCATCCTCGGCGGCGTCGTCGTCCGGATCGGCGACACGGTGATGGACGGCTCGGTGCGGAGCCGCCTCGCGCGGCTGCGCGGGCGGATGCTCGCCGGGGCGCGGTAGCAGGACACAGGGAGCAGGGAGCAGGGGCGCCTGCCGGTTCGAGTCTTGAAGGGCCACCTCGCGGATTCGCGGGGTGGCCTGTTGTTTTGTGACCGACCCCTGCTCCTGCAACCAGCGCCCTCGATTCATGATCGCCGCCGTTCTCCTCGCCCTGCTGCCGCAGACCTACTCGACCCCTGAGAGCCAGGACACCGTCGGGTACTGGCAGCAGCGCGCGGACTACCGGGTGGTCGCGCGGCTCGACGAGCGTCGCGGCGTGCTCGTGGCCGAGGCGACGCTGACGTACCGCAACAACTCGCCGGATACGCTGCGCGAGATGTACGTGCACCAGCACCTCAACGCGTTCCGGCCCGGGAGCCAGTGGAGCCGGCGCGACGAGCGCGAGGGGCGCGAGCGGTTCCAGCGCCTGCGCGACCCGGACTACGCGTACGAGCGGTTCACCGCGGCGCCGACCGTGGACGGGGTGCACGTCTCGCCGGACTATCCCGGCGCGCCGGACAGCACCGTGGTGCGCTTCCGGCTGCCGCGGCCTCTCGCGCCCGGCGACTCGGCGGCCGTCGCCTTCGCGTGGGAGGCGCGGCCGTCCACGCTGCCGCGGCGGCAGGGGCGGCGGGGTCGCACGTTCGACTTCGCGCAGTGGTATCCGAAGGTCGCCGTCTACGACCGGCGCGGGTGGGAGCCGAACGCGCTCATCCCCGCGGGGGAGTTCTACGGGGAGTTCGGCGACTGGGACGTCACGCTGATCGTTCCATCGGACCAGGTGATCGGCGCGACCGGCGTGCCGGTCGCGGGCGACCCGGGGTGGACGCGCGCCGCGCGGTGGGGCGCGCCGCGCCCGGCCGCCGACGCGTACGGCGCGGCGCCGGAACGATCGGGGCCCGGGACGTGGACGGAACCGGTGCCGGCGGGAACGAAGGTCGTGCGCTTCGTCGCGCGCGGCGTGCACCACTTCGCGTTCTCGCTCTCGCCGGACTACCGCTACGAGGGGGGCACCTACGTGCGCGAGGCGCGCCCCGCGCCGGGCGCGCTGCGCTTCGCGCCGTTCGACACGGTGTCGGTGCACGTGCTGTACAAGCCGGGCGACGAGCGGGAGTGGGGCGGCGGGAAGGTGGTGGAGCGCACGCGCAACACGCTCGCGTGGCTCGAGCGCGTGTACGGCGCCTACGGCTACCCGCAGATGACGGTGCTGCACCGCATCGAGCCGGGGGGCACCGAGTTCCCGATGATGCAGATGAACGGCTCGGCGTCGCAGGGGCTCAACCTGCACGAGGGCGGTCACGTCTACTCGTACGGCCTCCTCGCGAGCAACGAGTGGCAGTCGGGGTGGATGGACGAGGGGCTCACGAGCTACCAGACGAGCTGGGCGCAGGGGCTCACGCGCCGCGACCGCGTGCGCCGCCGCCTCGGGCTCCCGCCGCAGCCGCTCGCGGTGGAGCCCCCGCGAACGTCGCGCGACACGTTCTACCTGCCGGCGTACCGTGCGCTCGCGCTGCGTCCGTCGCCCGACGAGCGCTTGGCGATCGAGCAGCACCGGCTCGCGCTCCTCGGGCGCATGCAGCCCATCGGCATCCGGGCCGACAGCTTCTCCGAGTTCGGCGTCTACAACGCCGCCGTGTACACGCGCGCCGAGATGATGTACGGGGCGCTCCGCGACGCGATCGGCGACGAGGCGTTCGCGCGGTTCCTGCGCGACTACTACGCGCGCTGGGCGTTCCGTCACGTGGACGAGGCGGCGATGCGTGCGAGCGCGGAGCGCGCGTGCGGGTGCGAGCTCGGCTGGTTCTTCCGGCAGTGGGTGCACGGGGTCGGCGCCATCGACTACGCGCTGCGCCGCGTGCGCACCGAGCGCCGCGGCGACCGGTACGTCACCCGCGTGCGCGTGGTGCGCGTCGGCGACTACCTGCACCCGATGCCGGTGGGCGTCCGCATCGGCGACCAGTGGTCGATCGCGCGAACGGACCCGACGAAGAAGGATCAGACGCTCGACATCGAGACCGGCGCGCCGCCCGCGGAGGTGCGGCTCGACCCGCTGCGCACCACGGAAGACTGGTTCCGTCCGAACGACTTCGCCCCTGGGTGGCATCTCGTCAACCGGCACTGGGAGACGGTGCGGCTCGAACGGCCCTTCCTGAACGACACGGTCCCCGACCGATTCGTGACGACGGTGCTGCCGTTCGCGTGGTACTCGACGCCGGGCGGCGTCACGCCCGCGGTGCGGCTGCGGTCGAGCTACCAGGGGTGGGCGCGGAAGACCGAGGTGGGACTCGGGCTCGCGACCCGCGGCGAGTCGGGGCGGGGGGACGAGCCGTTCCCGCGGCGGCTCCAGTTCTGGGCCGTGAGCCGCGACACGCTCGTCGGCCACCGGCAGGGCGCTCCCTTCAACGCCGGCGCGTGGTGGCTCGACGACCTGCTGCGCGTCCGATTCACGCGCGCCTTCGACCGCAGCCGCATCGTCATGGCGCCGCGCACGCGCCGCGGCGGCGTCGTCGTCGCGCTCGACGGCTACGAGCCGCGCGGGAAGACCGCGTTCGACACGCTGCGCTGGGGTCGGGGCAGCCTGGAGGCGGAGCTGGGCGTGTGGGGGCAGGTCGCGCGCGTCGACACGATGATGCGCGCGTGGCGAATCGACCTGTCGGGCGGGATCTACGACGAGGGCGTGCCGGACACGCGCGGCTACTACCGCGCGGAGTACGAGGGGCGCGCGTGGCGGCGCACGCTCGGCGGGCGCGTCGCCACGCTCGGGCGCGTGTACGCCGCGGCGACGCCCTCGCGGACGCCGCCCGAGCGTCGGGTCTACGCGTCGTCGCAGCGCCCGATCGACGCCTTCGGCAACCACTACCTCCGCCCGGCTGGCGCGCCGCTCGCGCCGAGCGATCCGACGGACTCGCGCCTCGTCTTCGGCGACTGGTACGCGCAGCTCGGCGGCGCGGGGCTGCGTGGGTACCATCAGCTCGTGACGACGGACCTCGTCGCCGCGGCGAACGGCGAGGTATCGCTGGCGCTCCTGCGCATCGGACCGCCGGCGCGCCCGCTCCGCCTCGAGGCAAACGCCTTCGCCGACGTGGCGGCCGCGGACGGCCTACGCCTCGAGGGCGCGCCGGGCGTGGTGCAGGACGACGAGCGCGTGCTCGGCGATGCGGGCCTGGGCCTCGCGGTGCGCGGCTGGCTCTTAGACCGCGCGGTGCGCCTGCGCGCGGACGTGCCGCTGTACGTCCGGCAGCCGGCGCTCGCGGTGGGCGCGCGGGCGGGGGCGGACCAGTCGCGCGCGCGCGTGCGACTCGCCCTCAGCCTCGCGGACCTGTGGTGACCGGCAGGGGCTGACGCGGCCGCCGGCCGGCCGCGCGGAGGGCTATCCGTCGCGCCGTCGGTCGGAGACGAGGATCGTCAGCACCATGTAGAGCGCGAGCACGCCGGCGATCACGAAGCCGGCGGTGCCGAGCCCGCGCCGGTACGGGTGGAGCATGGCGCTGGCGATGAGGAGGCCGCAGAGCACGAGCCCCGTGAAGATGCGGTTCGCGACGCGCTGGAGCCCCTTCATGAGCAGCAGGAGCTGCGGCGCGTCGATCCGGAAGCCGAAGTCGTTCGCCGCCATCCGCTGCGTGATGACGTCGAGGCGGTGCGGGAGCACCGTCATGAGGCTCGTCGTCTCCGAGGCGGCCTGGAAGAGGCGGCGCGGGGAGAGCTCCCGCTTCGCGCGCTCGTTCGCGATCTGGTTCGTGTAGTCGCGGATCGCGCGGATGGGGCTGTACGTCGGGTCGAGCGCGCGGGTGACCGCGTCGAGGTTGAAGAGCGCCTTCGCGAGCAGCGTGAGCTCGGCCGGGAGGCGGAGGCCGTGCTGGTACGAGATGGAGATCACCTCGTAGAGCACCTCGCCCGCCTGCACCTCGCCCACCGAGAGGCTGTAGTTGCGCGCGACGAGCGTCGCGATGTCGCGCATGTACGACTCGCGGTCGAACTCGTCGATGGGGCTCCCCATCTCGATCAGCGTCTCGGCCGCGTCGTCGCCGCGGTTGTCGGCGAGGTCCATCAGCAGGCGGACGACGCCGTCGCGCATGGAGGCCGAGAGGCGCGCCGTCATGCCGAAGTCGATGAGGGCGAGCTTCGGGCCCTCGTCCGTCGGGGGCGGCGCGCCGGCCTGCGCGCGCTGCTCGATGCGCGTGAGCAGCGTCGCCGCCTCCCGCGGGCTCGCGCGTCGGTCGGCCGCGTGCAGCTCCGAGGGCGTCATCGGGTTCTCGTGCCCCGGGAGCACGACGAACACGTTGCCCGGGTGCGGGTCGGCGTGGAAGTGGCCGCAGATCGTGATCTGCTTGAGGTACGCCTTCGCGATGTCGTCGGCGAGCGGGCTGAACTCGTACTCCGTGCGCGTGATGGGCGGGATGTCGCCGATCTTCACGCCGCGGATGCGCTCGGTGGTGAGCACGCGCCCGGTGGTGTACGCGTCCACGACGCGGGGAATGAGGATGCGCGGGAACTCGGCGAGCGACAGGCGGAGCTCCGCCGCGTTGCGCGCCTCGATGCGGTAGTCGAGCTCGTCGGCGAGCGCGCGCTCGAGCTGCTGGATCACGCCGACCATGTCCACCCGCTGCCCCGCGCGCGTGTGGTCGCTCATGAAGCGCGCGAGCTCCTGGAAGTAGGCCACGTCGTCGGCGAGCTGCTCGCGGATCTCCGGCCGCTGCACCTTCACGACGACCTGCCGCCCGTCGCGCAGCACGGCGGCGTGGACCTGCCCGAGGCTGGCGGAGCCGAGCGGCTCGTGGTCGAACTCTCGGAAGAGCTTGGAGAGCCGGGCGCCGAGCTCCTCCCCGACCGTCGACTCGATGTCGGAGAAGGGGACGGGCGCGACGTCGTCCTGGAGGCCCTCGAGCTCACGGATGTACGCCTCGGGGATCAGGTCCGGGCGCGTGGACAGCACCTGCCCGAGCTTGATGTACGCGGGGCCGAGCTCGACGAGGCGCTTGCGGAAGCCGGCGGCGCGCTCGCGCACGCCGTCCGACTCCTCGGCGGCGTCGTGCGCGCCGTTGCCGGACGGCTGGGGGTCGAGCTCGAGGAGCCCCTGGCGCTGCGCGAAGTCCTTGAGACCGTAGCGCGTGAAGAGCCCCACCGTCGCGGCGAGGCGGGGGAGGTAGCGGGGCGCCAGCAGCATGGCGGGCGGAAGTGCAACCGACGTGCCGGGGTCTGCCGTATCTCGCACGGCGTGGCGATATTGCGGGCTCTCGGACGGCGCCGCCGTCAGCGGCGTCCGCCTGCGTCGCCGCCTCCGCACTCTGACGAGTTCCATGACCAACGAGACGAGCAAGCCCGCCAGCGGCCGCGTGGAGGCGCGCGTTGTGCCGAAGCCGTGGGGGCACGAGCTGATCTGGGCGCACACCGACCGCTACGTGGGGAAGGTCCTCCACATCAAGGCGGGGCACGAGCTCTCCGTGCAGTACCACAACCGCAAGGACGAGACGGTGCACCTGCTCGCCGGTGAGCTGAGCTACCGCGTCCAGATCGACGGCGAGCTCCGCGACGTGCGCCTCAAGGCGGGCGAGTCGTACCGGATCACGCCGGGCACCATTCACCAGATGGTCGCGGTGACCGACTGCGACGTGCTCGAGGCGTCCACGCCGGACCTCGACGACGTCGTGCGGCTCAGCGACAGGTACGGCCGGGAGGGCACGAGCGCGCCATGAAAGTGATCATGCCGGTGGCGGGAAAGGGGACGCGCCTGCGTCCGCACACGCACCTCGTCCCGAAGCCGATGCTCCGCATCGCCGGGCGACCGGTGATCGACTACGTGATGGAGGACCTCCAGCGGCTCGGCAACGTGGAGCAGATCATCTACGTGACCGGGCACCTGAAGGAGAAGGTCGAGCAGTTCGCGCGCGAGCAGACGCCCTTCCCGAGCGTGTTCGTCGAGCAGAAGGAGCAGCGCGGCACGGCGGACGCCGTGGCGCTCGCGAAGCCGTACGTCGACCAGCCGGTGATGATCGTCTTCGTCGACACGATCTTCGACGCCGACTTCTCCGTCGTGAAGTCGAGCGACGCCGACGGGATCATCTGGGTGAAGGAGGTCGAGGACTACCAGCGCTTCGGCGTGGTGGTGACCGACGCCGCCGGCAACATGACGAGGATCGTCGAGAAGCCGTCGGAGCCGATCTCGAAGCGCGCGAACATCGGGCTCTACTACATCCGGAACTGGAAGCTGCTCTACGAGGGGATCGACTGGGTCCTGACGCAGCCGCCCAACAAGGGCGAGTACTACCTCACGGACGCGTTCCAGTACATGATCGACAAGGGCGCGAAGATCCGCGTCGAGGACGTCGAGGGGTGGTACGACGCGGGGAAGATCGACACGCTGCTCGAGACGAACCAGACGATCCTCGAGAAGCGGAAGGCCGCGCGGAAGCCGGCGGGCCTCGACCGGTCGGCGAAGATCGTCGAGCCGGTCTACATCGAGGACGGCGCGACGGTGAAGGACTCGACCGTGGGCCCGAACGTGTCGATCGGTGCGGGCACGGTCGTGGAGGGCTCGACGCTCACGCACACCATCGTCGGCGCGAAGTCGAAGATCCGCGGCGCGACGCTGACGAACTCGCTCGTCGGCGACGAGGTGGTGCTGGAGGGCGTGAAGGGCGAGGTGACGGTGGGGGATCACTCCGAGATACGGGTCAAGTAGACGAGAAAGCAAGAAGGAGAAAGGAGAAACCGCTTTGTCTCCTTTCTCCTTTCTCCTTTCTCGTCTAGATCCCCGCCGCCGTCACCACGATCGTCAGCGCCCGCGCCACCCCGAGCGAGCCCTCGGCGGTCTAGAACCACACGCCGGACGTGTGCACGTCGCCGCCGGGGCCGCCCGCGCCGAGGGCGACCGCCGGGATGCCGTGGCTGCTGGGGACGTTCGCGTCGGTGGACGCCGTCGCGAGCTCCGGCTCGCGGCCGACGAGGCGCGTGGCGTCGAGCGCGGCCGCGACGAGCGGGTGCGCGGCGTCGGTCTCGCCGCACGGCCGGTCGCCGATCACCTCCACCGTGTGCGTGAGCTTCGGCGCGCCCGGCGCGCGGCGCACGTTCTCCTCCTCGGCCGCCGCGCACGCGAGCAGCCGCACCTCGCGCGCGAGCCGCTCGATGAGCGCGGGAGAGGTGGAGCGCAGGTCCACCTCGATCCACCCCTCGTCGGGGATGGCGTTCACGGCGATGCCGCCGCCGATGCGGCCCACCGAGAGCGTCGTGCGCGGCTCGCGCGGCA
>JBJMNJ010000387.1:0-10805 GCA_045804325.1 Gemmatimonadaceae bacterium | reverse complement strand
ATGGTGCTCTGTAGCCGACGGCAGGCCCACGTCGCGACCCTCCCGCCAGGTCCTCGCCCTACGCGAAGCGACCGGCGACGCGCTGAGTAGCAGCGGTCGCCGGTCGCCGGTCGCCGAACCGTGAGTGCCCGGTGGCCTGCGTCGGCGCACCGGGCACTTCCGGGTTGGTGATGCGTTACTGCCGTGATGGGCTACTGAATCGTGCGCACCAGCTGCCCGCGATCATACAGCTGCACGCGGTCCGCGCGACCGTCGCGGTTCAGGTCCTGCCACACCTGGAGCACGCCGCCGGCCGGGTTGAGCCACGTCGCCGTCTCGACGCGGCCGTCGCGGTTGCGGTCCGAGTAGCGGACGCGCACGTCGTCGCTGCCGAGCCACTGGCGCACCACGCTGAGGCGCTCGCCGTTCGCGTAGCGCGGGGCGTACTGCATCAGCGGGAGCGAGCTGGGGTAGCGCCGGGCGCGGATGACGTCGCCGAGGTCCCACCCGCCGTTGCTCGTGCTCGTGGTCTCGCAGCGCCCGTCGTTGTTGCGGTCGACGCAGCGGTCGCGGCTGTCGCAGATGCCGTCGCGATCGCGGTCCGTGCAGTTCGTGCTGCCGGTGGTCGTGCTGTAGTCGCAGCGGCCGTCGCGGTTGCGGTCGACGCAGATCCCGCTGTTCGTCGTCGCGGCGTTGTCGCAGTAGCCGTCGCGGTTGCGGTCCACGCAGACCGAGCTCGAGCCGGTGCGGCCCGAGGTGATCACGCGACCGCTGCGGTCGTAGCGACCGTCGGAGTCGCTGTCGCGACGGTCGGAGTCGCGATCGTCCCAGTCGCCGTTGCGCTTGCGGTTCTGGTCGCCGTACCGATCGCGACACGCGCGGCTGTTGCTCGTCCCGCCCTCGGCGCGACAGCTCTGCCCCGGCGCGCGCTTGCCGTGACTCTTGCCGTGGCCCTGCGCCTCGGCCGCAATCGGAAGCGCCGCCGCGAGGGCCAGCGCGAACACGAGCGTCGTCTTCTGCGTCATGGTACTGCCTCCTGGATCTGCCTGAGTTCGCGCCACGGTGGCGCACGGCTATCCCATTTGCAGGGGGGGTGCCACGCGCGGCACGCGAGCGGACTCGGCTAACGCATTGCGGGACAACAACCTGCGGATGAGCCGTCGGCGACGGGGCTCCGCGCGCGTCACCCGTGGGGGACAGGTTCCAGCGGCAGAGGACGGTGGCGGGGGACACCGTGTGCGATACGTCACCAGGCGGAAGCGGCGCGCATCGCGACCCCGCAGAGGCTCGTAGCGCCCTACCTGACCACCGGGCATCCAACCCTCGGCGACAGGCGACAGGCGACTGCTGCCGCCTCGCTGGTGAGCAGGTAGTCGTGACGTAGAACCCCCGGGAGGCCAGTGGTGGCTTCCCGGGGGTTCTCGCCATCCGACCCGCCAGCCCGTCAGCAGCGGTCGCCCGTCGCCCGTCGCCGGCCCGTACGTGCCCGGCGGCCTACGCGGGGACGGGGCAGCTCGTGCCCGCGACGTGCTCCTGCCGACCGCGGTTCAGCGGTTACGCCGCCGCGGCGCCATGTCGGGCGGGTCCAGCTGCTCCCGCATCCGCAGCGCCGCCTCGAGCGACCGCACGAGGCCCGTGCCGTCGGTGATCATGCGGCGCGCGGCGACCATGCGGCCCACGAACCACTGGCCGCGGTCCGACGACAGGTCGTCGAACGCGACGCCGTTGCCGCTGGAGCTCGAGTGGATCATGCGGCCGTTCCCCGCGTACATCGCGACGTGGTCCACCGTCGTGCCGCCGTGCGTCGCGAAGAACATCAGGTCGCCCGGGCGGAGCGCCCACGCGTCGGGGGAGACGTAGTCCCCCACCACGGACTGCTGGCGCGACGTGCGCGGGAGGCGCACGCCGTTCCGCGCGTAGACGTACTGCACGAAGCCCGAGCAGTCGAAGCCGCGCGGCGTCTCGCCGCCCCACACGTAGGGCACGCCGACGTAGTCGTCGGCCGTGTCGAGCACGCGGCGCGCGCTCGCCGACGCGGGGACCGACGGGTACGACACGCCCCCCGTGCGCCCGCCTGACGAGCCGCCCGACGTGCGCCCCGGCGCGCGCGACGCGCCGCCGCGCGAGCCCGAGCCCGCGCCGAAGCCGAAGGAGAGGCCGGCCTTGATCTCCCGCCCGGGGCCGAAGCCCTCGGGGAGGAGCTGGTCGCGCGACAGCGTCGTGCGCCAGCGCGCCTCGGCGTTGATGCGCAACCCCTCGAACAGGCTGATGGACGCGCCGCCGCCCCAGCTCAGGTTCGCCATGCTCGGGCTCTCGCCGTCCGCGCGGTAGATCCCCTGCTTGCCGACGCCGACGAAGCCCACCGGCGCGAAGCCGCCGAGGAGGATGCCGGCCATCTGGCCGAGGGCGCCGGAGTTCAGCATGACGTCGCCGTCGAGCGTCCACGGCGTCTCCGTCGCGCCGCCCACGTCGTCGGTGACGCGGTTCATCGCGCCGCTGCCGCGGAGCACGAGGAAGCCGCTCCCCGCGGTGAGCGCCGCGCCGGCGAGCATGCGCGGCTCGGGGAAGCTCGTGTTGTGCGCGACGTACACCTCGCCCCCGACGCCGGAGGGGACGGGGGAGCGCTGGGCGGCCAGTGCGCCGGGCGCGACGAGCGCGGCGGCGAGACCGGTCCCCGCGAGCGCCGAGCGGGCCGCAGTGCGGGTGGGATACATCGTGGTGGGGGATTCAGCGTGAGGCGGGGCCGCGGACCTGTGCGGTCGTGCGGCACTACACCGCGTGTCCGCCGGGGGTTCCGGCGGCGTGGACGACGAGGGGGCGTGGCGGGACGGGCGGGGGCGTGGCCCAGCGCCCGTTAGGCAGGCCGGCGGGAGGCCGCGCTAGAAGCGGACGGTCCAGCCCACGCGCGCGACCGCGATCTGCGGCTCCGCCAGCGTGTCCGGACGGCGGCGCCGGAGCTGCCGGTCCGCGACGGCCTTCCCCATCGCGTAGCCGACGGCCGCGCCGATCACCTGGTCGGACAACCAGTGCCGCCGGTCGACGAGCCGCGCGGCCCCGATGCCACCCGCGAGCGCGAACATCGCGGGCTCGGCCGCGCCGAGCTCGAAGCGGCGGCTGAAGAACGCCGCGCACCCGGCCGCGTTCGCGAGGTGCCCGCCGAAGAAGGAGTGCTCCTTCCACGGCGCGTCCTTCCAGACCTTGCCGTTCACCCGCCAGCGCGAGGCGTCGCCGTTCGCGTCGCTCGGGCGCGTGCGCGGCAGCACGCGGTAGACGAGCACGTGTCGGAGGATGCTGCTCGCCTGCTGCGTGGCGAAGCACCCCATCCCCGCGTCGCGCAGCTTCGCGTTGTCCGCGAGGAACCCGGAGACGTAGAGCGCGCCGTTGATCGGGTTGAGGATGCGCCCCGTGCCGAGGTCGCCCAGCCACTTCCACGCGAAGTCCTCGCGCAGCGGGCTCAGGCCTCGGTGCACGAGCGACGCGGAGTCGCGCACCACCCAGCGGTCGAGCGGCTCGTCGAGCAGGAAGCTCAGCGCGGAGACGCCGGCCACCGCGCCGGCCGCCGCCCAGTCGCGCGCGTCGCCGTGCGCCGGCGAGGACCACACGAAGAGGACGTCCTCCCCCGCGTGGCGCAGGTCGTCCCACAGCGTGCGCGCGGTGCGCTGCGCGGCGACGGCGGACGGCGCCGTCAGCGCGAGCGCGGCGGCGAGCAGTGTCGTGGTGGACGTGAGCGGCCGTAGCAAGGAGCCTCCGTTCCGACTCTCTGCGAAGGCAAGACGCGGACCCCGCCACGCACGCTCGCACTACCATAGTCTCACCTCAGCGCAGCCCCGCGGACACGCCGACGTGCCACACGCGATAGTCCGTGTTCCCGCGCACCACGTCCTGTGTGCCGTTGGTCGCATAGCGCGTCACGCCGTTGTGGCGCTGGCTCACGCGCAGGTCGAGCCACCACGCGGGGCTCCTCGCCGTCGCCTTCGCCACGCGGAACAGCACGCCGGCCGCGCGCGCCACCGAGTACGTGAGGCGCGGGAGGAAGGAATAGCCCTCGTCCTCCGGATCCCCGTACTCGTCGTACGTGCAGCTGCGGCGGCAGGGCACCGAGCCCTCGGTGCTCGTGTACGCGAGGCCGACGCTGGCGGACACGTACGGGCGCACGCCGCCGGTGGGGATGGTGAGCGTCGGGCCGAAGTCGAGCGTGCGGATCGCGTTGCGGGCGCTCGAGTCGTTCACCGACTCGTACCCGTAGACCACGTCCTGCCACTCGGCGCGGAAGCCCAGGACGCCCACGGTGTCGGCGGACCACGCCGCGCCGAGGCTGTAGCCGAGGCCACCGCCGACGTGCCGGGCGAAGTCGCCGACCGGCTGGACGTAGAAGAGCGAGCCGCCGCCGATGAAGCGCGACTCGTGCGTGCGCTGCGGGAGGAGCGTGCTGTCGATCGTGATCTCCACCGGCGCGAGGCTGTCGGGGACGGCGGGAGACATCTGCGCGGCGGCGGGACCTGCGACGACGCCGGCGAGGGCGGCGGCAGCCAGGAGTGCGGCGGCAGGACGCATGGTGACGGTGTGCGGAGTTCGGGGCGGACTGCGGGACAGCACGCCCAGAAGCATCGGGGGTGCCGCCGCGGCGCCGCCGGAAGTCGTTGGCCGTCAACGCTTTTCGAAGCGCCGTGCGACCCCGGTCACCGCCCCTGCCCTCCGCGCGGGACGCCTCGGTGTCCCGGCCGTGGGACAGCCGGGCTAGCGCGGAGGGGGCGCGGCCGACGCCGGGATGCGCGAGCGCCACTCGGCGCCCTGGGTGGCGCCGTGGTCCGTCTCGCGGTCGTATGCCTCGCTTCGCTCGCGCACACGTACGAGCTCGGCCTGCGCCCTCCGGTTGATCTCGGCGCTGAGCGCGGTGCATGCCGGCGTCTCGACGTCGCGGATGGCGCGGCGGATGTTGCCGAGGCCCTCGAGGACGATGTCCCGGTGACCGCGCTCGTGGGTCTCGAGGGCCTTCAGGTACTCCGCCCAGTCGCGCGCGAGCGCGCTCGCCGTGTCCGCCGGCGCGTAGTCCGGGAGGATGGTCGTCACGGTCGCAGCCACCCGCAGGTCGGTGGGCCGGCACCAGCCCGCGCGCCGGTCGACGCCGTAGGTCCAGCGGACGTCCCAGTCCGTGCGCCCCGCGTAGCGCCGCCCGCCGGACATCGGACCCTTCGCGGCGATCTCACGCCAGAGCTCGAACGCGGTGGCGCCGGCGATCTCGTAGTGCGTCACCCGCTCCACGTGCGAGGCTCCGGGCGGGAGGCGCGTCCCCGTCGGGTAGGCGGAGGGCGACGGTGCGGAGCGGGCGCGCGCGCTGGTGGGGTTCGCCGGGGCGCACGCGGCGAGCAGCAGCGCGACGACGAGCGGCGCGGCGGACGAGGCGCGGAAGGCGGCGAAGATGAGAGCCCCCGGAACGGTGGTCCCAGGGGTTCTACACGGCGGGGCGCCGCCTCGCAATTCGGTCCTCGCGCCCCATGCGCGCTACGCCGCCGCCTCCAGCGCGCGCGCCGCCGCGAGGTCCTTCGTCACGCAGATCTCGTCGCACGCGTGCCGGCGCGCGCAGCTCGCGCAGTCGCGGCGCCGCTTCTCCGGGTAGCGCGCCACGTCCGTCACCGCGTACCCCACCGCCTCGAAGAAGCCCGGCGTGAGCGTCAGCGCGAAGACCTCCGTGATGCCGCGGCGCGCGGCGAGGCGCTCCACCGCCGCCACCACCTGCCGGCCGAGCCCCTTGCCGTGCGCCGCGCGCGTCACGGCGACGCTCGCCACCTCGGCGAGCGAGGGCGAGTACTCCTTGAGCGCCGCGCACGCCAGCACGCGGCCGTGCGCGTCCACCGCGACGACGAAGTCGTGCAGCGCGAGCAGCACGCTCTCCGGCGTGCGCGCCAGCATCACCTTCTCGGCCGCGTACTGGTTGACGAGCAGCACGATGGCCTGCACGTCGGCGGGGCACGCCGGACGGATGACGACGCGCCCCGCCGCGGGCTCGTGCGCGGCGAGGTGCAGCACGGCGGGCGTCACGATGCGATCGCCTGCTCGAGCAGCGCCACGCCGCGGGCGAGCTCGTCGCGCGTGGCGACGAGCGGCGGGAGCAGCCGAATCGTGTGGTCCCCCGCCGAGCAGACGAGGAGGCCGAGGTCGAGCGCGCGCTTCACGACGTCCGCCGCGCGGTCCACGACGTCCACGCCCCACATGAAGCCGACGCCGCGCACGGCGCGCACGCGCCCGCTGCGGTCGGCCATCGCTCCGAGCTCGGCGCCGAGCCACGCGCCGGTCTCGCGCACGTGCGCGAGCATGCGCGGGTCGGAGAGGCGCGACAGCACGTGCTCGGCGACGGAGGCGACGAAGGGCCCGCCGCCGAACGTCGTGCCGTGGTCGCCCGGCTGGACGGCCGCCGCGATCTGCTTCGTCGCGAGCACGGCGCCCATGGGGAGACCGCCGGCGAGCGGCTTGGCGAGCGTGAGGAGGTCCGGCGCGACGCCCGTCTGCTCGTAGGCGAAGAGCGTCCCCGTGCGCCCGAGCCCGCACTGGATCTCGTCGAAGATCAGCGCGACCTGGCGCTCCGTGCACATTCGGCGCACGGCCTGGATGAGCGCGTGATCGAGGACGCGGACGCCCCCCTCGCCCTGCACGGGCTCGAGGATCACGGCGGCGGTCGTCTCCGCGTCGATCATCGTCTCCAGGTCGCTCGCGTCGCGCTCGGCGATGGCGATGCCGCCGGCGAGCGGGCGGAACGGGAGCCGGTACGCCGGGCGGTCGGTGGCCGCGAGCGTCGCGAACAGGCGGCCGTGGAACGACC
Organism: Gemmatimonadaceae bacterium; assembly: GCA_045804325.1. Classification (GTDB taxonomy): domain Bacteria; phylum Gemmatimonadota; class Gemmatimonadetes; order Gemmatimonadales; family Gemmatimonadaceae; genus JBJMNJ01. The sequence continues at coordinate 4,009 of JBJMNJ010000387.1, read as the reverse complement.
CGCGCAGCGCGATGATCTCGTGCTTGGCGCCCGACTCGTCGATGCTGCGCGCCCAGCGGCGCGCGAGCTTGAACGCGCCCTCGTTGGCCTCCGCGCCCGAGTTGCAGAAGAACGCGTAGTCGGCGAACGACTTCTCCACCAGCGCGCGCGCGAGGCGCTCGCCCGGCGCGGACGCGAAGAGGTTCGAGACGTGGACGAGCCCGGCGTCCACGGCCGCGTGCATGGCCTCGCGCAGCCCCGCGTCGGCGTAGCCGAGCGCGTTGACGGCGATGCCGCTCACGAAGTCGAGGTAGCGCGCGCCGTCCGCGCCGACGACGTGGACGCCCTCGCCGCCGACGAGCTCGATCGACCGCTTGTAGACGGGGAGCAGGGCCGACTCCGTCGCGCGGCTCTCGGCCTGCGAGACGGCGACCGTCGGCCGAGGGCCGAGGGCCGAGGGCTCGATGACGTCGGTGGTGATCGGGGTCGCGACGGAAGTAGCCATCAGACCATGCTCGGAGAGAGAGTGATGCACGTGCCGGCGCTCGCGTCCGCGAGCGCCGCGAGGTCGCCGACGCGGACGCGCGGGACGCCCGCGTCGAGCGCGAGGAGCGCGGCCTCCAGCTTGGCGGCCATGCCGCCCGCGGCCTCGCCGCTGGCGATCGCCGCGCGGGCCGCGTCCGCGTCGAGTCGCGCGGCGGGAACGCCGTCGACGCGCACGCCGGAGACGTCGGAGACGAGGAGGAGCTCCTCGGCCCCGAGCGCGGCGGCGAGCGCGGCCGCGCAGTCGTCGCCGTTGACGTTGAGGGCCGCGCCCTCGGCGTCCGCGCCATCGCGCGCGACGGGGGAGACGACGGGGAGGTAGCCCCCGGCGAGCAGGTGCGCGACCACCGACGCGTCGATGCGGTGCGGGGCGCCGACGCGGCCGAGGGCGCCGTCGTGCGCGAGGCGCGCGTCCACGAGCCCCGCGTCCTCGCCGGAGATCCCGACGGCGGGGACGCCGCGCGCCACGAGCGCGGCGACGAGCCGCTTGTTGGCGAGGCCCGAGAGCGCCATGCGCACGAGGTCCACGTCGCGCTCGGACGTGACGCGCCGTCCGCCGACGAACGCGGGCTCGGCGCCGAGCGCGCGCTGGAGCGCGGAGACCTCGTCGCCGCCGCCGTGCACGAGCACGACCTCGCGCGGGCGCGCGGCCCACAGGCGGGCGACGGCGTCCGGCGCGGCGGCCTGGGCGCGGCCGCCGAGCTTCACGACGAGCGGCGACGTCGCGGTCATGCCGGCAGCCCCGCCGACTCCTCGAGGCCGAGGAGGAGGTTGGCGTTCTGGAGGGCCTGGCCGGCGGCGCCCTTCACGAGGTTGTCGATCGCCGCGGTGACGACGAGCGTCGGCGTGCGGACGTTCGCCGCGGACGTGGCGCTGATCCGCACGACGTTGCGGTGCGCGACCTCCCGAAGGGTCGGTACACTCGTAGTAATCTCAATGAACGGCTCGCCCGCGTAGCGCTCGCGCCAGAGCGCGAGCGGCTCGGCGAGCGGCTCGCGGAGCGGCACGGTGATGGTCGCGAGGATGCCGCGCGCGACGGGCAGCAGGTGCGGCGTGAACAGCACGTCCACGTCGGCGCCGAGCGCGGCGACGGCGGCGCGCATCTCGGCGAGGTGGCGGTGCTCGTTGCCGACGCCGTAGGCGGTGAAGTTCTCGGTGACCTCGCCGAAGAGCAGCTCGGGCTTCGGCGTGAGCCCCGCGCCGGTGACGCCGCTCGCGGCGTTCACGGTGATGGTCGCGCCGTCGGCGACGAGTCCGCGCTCGAGCAGCGGGAGGAGCGCGAGCAGCGTGGCGGTCGGGTAGCAGCCGGGGTTGGCGACGACGTCGGCGCCGCGGATGGTGTCGCGGAGCCACTCGGTGAGCCCGTAGGCGGCGGGCGTGCAGCCGCCGTTCCCGGGGCGGAGGTCGGCGGAGAGGTCGACGACCTTGGCGCCGGCGGCGCGCGCGCGCGTCACATAGGGAGCGGACGCGCCGTGCGGCAGGGCGCAGAAGACGAGGGCGGCGCCGTCGAGGGGCGCCTCGTCGTTCCCGATGAAGGTGACGGTCGCCCCGCCGCCGACGCGCGCGGACTGCCCCCGCTGCCCCTGCGCGCCGGCGAACGCCAGCGCGACCGCGGGGTGGCGGAGGAGCAGTGCGCAGAGCTCGCGCCCGGCGTAGCCGGAGGCGCCGAGGACGCCGACGGGAATCTTATGCATGGAGAATGCATAATAATGCCGCGTGACTGCATGTCAACGGACGGGCGACTGGCGACTGCTGCTCCCCGGCGAGTTAGCTTGTCGCCATGGCCAACAAGACCGAGCGGCACAACGTCATCCGGGAGCTCATCGAGACGCGGCCCGTGGCGAGTCAGGAGGAGCTCCGCAAGCTCCTGCGCAGCCGCGGGTGGGACGTCACGCAGTCCACGCTGTCGCGCGACCTGCGCGAGCTGCGCCTGGCGCGCGTGCCGACGGCGGACGGCGGGGCGCGCTACGCGCTCGCCGAGGGTGCGCCGACGGCCGCCGACCGGGTGACGCTCGACACGCTGCTGCCCCAGCTCTTCGATCGCATCGACGGCGTCGGCGAGCTGCTGGTGGTCCACACGCTCCCCGGCGGCGCCCAGGCCGTGGCGTTCGCCCTGGACGCGGAGCAGTGGCCCGACGTCCTCGGGACGATCGCCGGCGACGACACGATCCTCATCATCTGCCGCTCCGGCCAGGCGAGGGAGCGGCTCTCGCGGCGCATCAAGACGCTGGCGGGCGAGACGGAGTAGCACCCCCGCCTCGCGCCGGGGATTGACGCGACGGCGCAGGGCGCTAGTTTATGCATCACTGTTGCATAACTATCCGCCACCCGCCTTTCGCCAGGGGTTGCCCGTGCCGAAGACCATCTGCCTCGCGTACTCCGGGGGCCTCGACACCTCCATCATCGTCCCCTGGCTCAAGGAGCAGTACCCCGGGGCGCGCGTCGTCTGCGTCGCCGGCGACGTCGGGCAGGGGGAGGAGCTCGAGGGCGTGAAGGCGAAGGCGCTCGCCTCGGGCGCCGACGAGTGCCACATCGAGGACCTCCGCGAGGAGTTCGTCCGCGACTTCATCTGGCCCATGCTCCGCGCCGGGGCCTTCTACAACCGCAAGTACCTCCTCGGCACCTCCATCGCCCGGCCGCTGATCGCCAAGCGCCAGGTGGAGGTCGCGCGCGCGGTCGGCGCGGACGCGCTCGCGCACGGGTGCACCGGCAAGGGGAACGACCAGGTGCGCTTCGAGCTCACCTACATGACGTTCGCCCCCGACCTCGACGTCATCGCGCCGTGGCGGATGTGGGACATCCGCTCGCGCGAGGACGCCATCGCCTACGCGGCGAAGCACAACGTCCCCGTCACGGCGACGCTGAAGAAGATCTACTCGCACGACCGCAACATCTGGCACCTGTCGCACGAGGGCGGCCCGCTCGAGAGCCCGGCGAACGCCCCCGAGGCCGACCTGTTCGAGATGACCACGGACCCGACCGCCGCGCCGGAGACGCCCGAGGACGTGGCCATCGAGTTCGTGCAGGGGACGCCGGTGGCCGTCAATGGCCAGCGCCTCTCCCCGGCGACCATCGTCGCGACGCTCAACGCGATCGGCGGCCGGCACGGCGTCGGCCGCATCGACCTCGTCGAGGACCGCCTCGTCGGCATGAAGTCGCGCGGCGTGTACGAGACGCCGGGCGGTAGCCTTCTCTATACGGCGCACAGTGAGCTCGAGCAGCTCGTGCTCGATCGCCGCACTCTGGCGGCGAAGGACATGATCGCGCCGCGCTACGCGGACCTCGTGTACGAAGGTCGTTGGTGGACCACCGAGCGTGAAGCGTATGACGCGTTCGTGAACGTCACGCAGGCCCGGATCAGCGGCACCGTCACACTGCGACTGTACAAGGGCTCCGTGGCGGTCGTGGGGCGCGCCAGCGCGCACGCGCTGTACGACGAGCGCTTCGTCACCTTCGGCGAGGACGACGTCTACCAGCAGAGCGACGC
>JBJMNJ010000386.1:0-3509 GCA_045804325.1 Gemmatimonadaceae bacterium | reverse complement strand
CGCTGCTCAGCGCGCTCGTCGCCGTCGCGATCTTCGTCGTGCCCGAGGCGGGGCGCGCCATGGACCGCTTCGCGCAGCTCATGGGGTTCGTGATGGTGGCGCTCGCGGTCTACGTCGCCGTCGCGTCGGCGCCGCCGGTGGGCGAGGCCTTGCTGCGCAGCGTTCGACCGAGCCGCGTCGAGGTGCTGCCGATCGTGACGATCGTCGGCGGCACGGTGGGCGGCTACATCACGTTCGCCGGCGCGCACCGGCTCCTCGACGCGGGGCTCCGCGGCGAGGCGGCGCTCGGCCGCGTCACGCGCTCGGCGGCCACGGGGATCGGGATCGCCTCGCTCATGCGCGTCGTGCTGTTCCTCGCCGCGCTCGGCGTCGTGGCGCGGGGCGCGTCGCTCGATCCGGCGAACCCGCCCGCCTCCGTGTTCCGCGCCGCCACGGGGCAGCTGGGCTACCGCCTCTTCGGCGTCGTGATGTGGGCCGCGGCCATCACCTCGGTCGTCGGCGCGGCCTACACGTCGGTCTCGTTCCTCCGCACGCTGAGCGCGCGCGTCGACCGCAACTGGCGCCTGACGATCGTGCTGTTCATCGCGGTGTCCACCGCGGTCTTCCTCGTCGTCGGCCGGCCGGTGCGGGTGCTCGTGCTCGTCGGGGCGCTGAACGGCCTCATCCTCCCCGTGGGCCTCGGGGCGATGCTCGTGGCGGCGCACCGGCGCGACGTGGTGCGCTCGTACCGGCACCCGTGGTGGCTCACGGCGCTCGGCGCGCTCGTCGCCCTGGCCATGGCGGCGCTCGGGGCGATCACCCTCGTGCGCGAGCTGCCGAAGCTGCTCGCCTAGCGCTCATCCGTCGCCGGCTCCGCGTCGCGACGCGGGACGCTCTCGCCCAGGAGCGAGCGGCCGCCCTCCGAGAGCTTCAGCCCGTCGAACGGGCTCGGCCCGGCGACCGCCGGGCCGCTCGCGCCGAGCAGGCGGTCGAACTCGCGCACGATGATCGTGTAGCACTCGCACGTCTCGGCCTCCAGGCGCGGGCGGTCGAGCACCCGCACGCGCCCCATCTGGTACGTGAGGGCGCCGGTCGCCTGCAGCCCCTGCATGGCCTGGGTGACCGTGGCGCGGCGCACGCCGAGCATCTGCGAGAGGAAGTCGTGCGTGAGCGGGAACTCGTTCGTCTCCGGACCGGTGGACACCCGGTCGTGGGTGTGCAGCATCCAGCGCGCGCAGCGCTCCTGCATGGTGTGCAGGCGGTTGCACGCGGAGCTCTGCGCGACGAGGACGAAGAGCGCCTGCGTGTAGCGGTGCAGGGTGCGGGTGAGCGTCGGCGATGAGGCGATGGCGGCGCGGAAGGCCGCGGCCGACATGCGGTACGCCGGCCCCGAGATCTGCGTGAAGGCCTGCGCGCTCGTCCGGTCGGTGCCGAGGAAGGCGGGGAGCCCCACCATCCCCTCGCGCCCGACCGTCGCCGTCTCGACGGCCGTGCCGTCGGCCATCACGCTGAGGATCGAGATCACCGCGGCCTCCGGGAAGTAGACGTGCTCGATGGGACGGTCCACGTCGAACACGAGCTGCCGGACCTCGGTCATCACGTGCTCGAGGTGCGGGGCGAGCCGGGCGAACTCCTCCGGGGGCAGCGCGGCGAGGATGCGGTTCCGTGGCGCCGCGTCGAAGGGCGTCGGGCTCATCGGGTGATCTCCTGTCTGCGCGAGGCGCCGCGGCCCTGTGCGCCGGCGTACACCAGCGCTAGGTTGCCCGTACGGACGCGTACGAGCACAGGCCTGCGTCCGCGTGCAGGCCGCGCGCCGCGCAACCCCAGATGCCTAGCTCTCCCGCTCCCAGTCCGCCCGTCCGCACCGGCTTCGACGCCGTCGTGATCGCCGCGTCCCTCGGTGGCCCGCGTGCGCTCGCCGAGGTCCTGGCTCCGCTGCCGGCCGAGTTCCCGGCGCCCATCTTCGTGGCGCAGCACCTCGCCGAGCGCTCGCCGGGCTTCCTGCCGACGCTGCTGGCCCGGTGGACCGCGCTCGACGTCGTGTGCGCGCGCGACGGCGAGCGCCCGCGGGCGGGCGCCGTGTACCTCGCGCCGCCGGGGCGGCACCTCCTCCTGTCCGCGGCCGGCCGCTGCCTGCTCTCGGACGGGGCCCGCGTGAACTACGCGCGCCCCTCGGCCGACCTGCTCTTCCTGTCGGCGGCGGAGACGTTCGGCATGCGCGCGCTGGGCGTGGTGCTCACGGGCAGGCTCTCGGACGGCGCGGCGGGCGCCGAGGCGATTCGCCAGGCCGGCGGCGCGGTGCTCGTGCAGGCGCCGGAGACGTGCCGCGCGCCCGACATGCCGCTCGCGACCATGCGGCGCGGCGCCGCGAACATCGCGCTGCCGCCGTCCTCGCTCGCCGCGGCGCTGACCGCGCTCGTGGCGGTGCCCGGCGCGCGCGACCTCTTCGGCATCGGCGCCGGACGGGCGGCGGCCGCGTAGCGCCGCGGGCCCGGGGCCGCCGCGCTCTCCCCGCGCGGTTACCTTCCACGGCCCCGATGACGGACGCCCCCACGACCCACCCGGACGCCGCGCCGCTCACCTGGCGCGACGAGCTCCGCGCGACGCTGCGCCTCGCGGTCCCCGTGATCGCCGTCGAGATCGGCCTCATGCTCATGGGGTCGGTCGACACGATGTTCGTGGGACGCGTCTCCGGCACGGCGCTCGCCGCGGTCGCCATCGGCCACGCCTACCTCTGGGTGGTGGTCGTGTTCGGCATGGGCGTCCTCATGGCGCTCGACCCGATCGTCTCGCAGGCACAGGGCGCGGGCGACGAGGCCGCGATGGCGCGCGGCGTCCAGCGCACGCTCGTGCTCGCGCTGCCGCTCACGGCGCTGAGCTGCGTGCTGCTCCTCTTCGGCGAGGAGGTGCTCGGCTTCCTCCGGCAGCCGCCGGAGGTGATCCCGCTGGCCGCGAGCTTCGCGCGCGCGTGCATCCCCGGCATCCTGCCGCTCTACGCGTTCATCGTGCTGCGCCTCGCGCTCCAGGCGCGCCACCGCGTCGGCCCGGTCGTCGTCGCCATCGTCGCGGCGAACGTCGTGAACGTCGCGCTGAACTACCTGCTCGTGTTCGGCCACCTCGGCGCGCCGCGGCTCGGCCCCGTCGGCTCCGCGTGGGCGAACTCGGTGAGCCGCTGGATCATGTTCCTCGTGCTCCTGCGCACCACGTGGCCGGAGCTGCGCCCCTACCTGCGCCCCGTGCTCCCCGAGGCCTTCGCCATGCGGCCGCTCCTGCGCATGCTCGGCCTCGGCATCCCGATCGCCGTGCAGTACGAGCTCGAGATCAACGCGTTCGCGGTGGTCGCGGTGATGATGGGGTGGATCGGCGCGACGCAGATGGCCGCGCACCAGGTGTCCATCAACCTCGCCGCGCTCACCTTCATGGTGCCGCTCGGCGTCTCCGCCGCGGCCGCCGTGAACGTCGGCCGCGCGGTGGGGCGGGGGGACGCGGCCGAGACGCGGCGCGCGGCCGGTGCGGCGCTCGTGATCGGC
>JBJMNJ010000385.1:0-6269 GCA_045804325.1 Gemmatimonadaceae bacterium | reverse complement strand
AGGCCTCGGACAGCGCCGGCCGCCCCGCGGCGAGCGACTCGGCCCGCCCCACGCCGGGGGTCGCGGCGGCGACGCCCGGCGGCACGCCGCGCCCGGTGGCCGCGGACTCCGGCGCGCGCCCGGGCGCGCGCCGCAAGGACTACGGCTCGACGCTCGTGCTGCGCGAGCTCGCGACCGGGGCGGAGACGCGCATTCCGGACGTGACGGGCTACGCGATCGACGACAGCGGGCGCTACGTCGCCTACGCGGTGTCCTCGCGCTCCCGCGAGCGCGACGGCGCCTACGTGCGCGCGCTCGCGGCGCTCGACCGGGAGCTGCCGCTGCTCACCGGCGTCGGCAACTACAAGCAGCTCGCGTTCGACCGCGCGGGGCGGCAGGTCGCGTTCGTCTCGGACCAGGCCGACTGGTCGTCGGCGCGCCCGCGCTACGCGCTGTATCACGCCACGCTCGCGGAGGGGCGCGTGTCGCCCGCCGCGGCCGTTGCGACGAGCGCCGCGGTCGGCGCCGGCTGGGTCGTCGCCGACCGCGGCCGCATGGAGTTCACGCGCGACGGCAGCGCCGTGGTGTTCGGCGTCGCCGCGCCGCCGCTCGACTCCATCCCGGCCGACTCGCTCGCCGACAAGGCGGTGTTCGACCTCTGGCACTACCGCGACCCGCGCCTCCAGCCGCAGCAGCGCGTCGAGGCGCCGCGCGACCGCGACCGTGCGTATACCGCGGTCTACCGCGTGCGCGAGCGCCGGCTGGCGCGCATCGGCAACGACACCTTCCCCCAGGTGAGCGTGTCCGACGACGGCCGCCTCGCGGTGCTCACCACGACGCTGCCGTACGCCGTGCAGTCGATGTGGGGCGAGGGCGGCGCGGACGTGTTCGTGGTGGACGTGCTCACGGGCCGCCGGACGCCGGTGGCGCAGCGCCTCGACTTCGGCGCGGTGCCGTCGCCGGGCGGGAAGTACGTCATGTTCTTCAAGGACGGGCAGTGGTACTCGTTCTCCGTCGCCACGGGGCGGGTCGCGAGCCTGACGGGCGTCCTGAAGGGCGTGCGCTTCGAGCAGGAGACGTGGGACACGCCGAGCGCGCCGGCGCCGTGGGGCGTCGCGGGGTGGACGACGGACGACCACTCGGTGCTCGTCTACGATCGCTTCGACGTGTGGGAGCTCGACCCGTCCGGCGCGCGCCCCGCGAAGGTCGTGACCGACTCCGTGGGCCAGCGCACGCGGACCGTCTTCCGGCTCGTGGACCTCGACCCGGAGGATCGCTTCGTGGACCCGGCGCAGCCGCTGCTGCTCCGCGCGTTCGACGACGAGACCAAGGCGAGCGGCTTCTACCGCGACCGCCTCGGCGCCGTGTCGGCGCCGCAGCGGATCGTGATGGCCGACAAGGCGTACGGCGTCCCGCGCAGGGCGCGCCGCGCCGACGTGTACCTCGTCACGCAGGAGACCTTCCGCGAGTTCCCCGACCTGTGGGCGGGCGAGCGGCTCGACGCCCTCGAGAAGATCTCGAACGCGAACCCGCAGCAGTCGCAGTACCGGTGGGGGAGCGTCGAGCTCGTGCGCTGGCGCAGCCAGGACGGCGTGGCGCTCAAGGGGATGCTCTTCAAGCCGGAGAGCTTCGACGCGTCGAAGAAGTACCCGATGGTCGTGTACTTCTACGAGCAGCTCTCCGACGAGCTGCACCAGTACCGGATGCAGTACCCGCGCAACACGATCCAGCCCACGTGGTACGTCTCGAACGACTACCTGGTGTTCATGCCCGACATCGCGTACCGCGAGGGGTACCCGGGCCAGAGCGCCATGCACTCGATCGTGCCGGGCGTCAACGCGCTCGTCGAGCGCGGCTTCGTGGACCCGAACGGGATCGGCATCTCGGGCCAGTCGTGGGGCGGCTACCAGGTGGCCTACATGATCACGCAGACGCCGATGTTCAAGGCGGCGTTCGCGGGCGCGCCGGTGGCGAACATGACGAGCGCCTACGGCGGGATCCGGTGGGGCTCGGGGCTCGCGCGCGCCTTCCAGTACGAGAAGACGCAGAGCCGCATCGGCGGCAGCATCTGGCAGTACCCGATGCGCTTCATCGAGAACTCGCCGCTGTTCTTCGCCGACCGCGTGCAGACGCCGCTGCTCATCATGCACAACGACAACGACGACGCGGTGCCGTGGTACCAGGGCATCGAGCTCTTCGTCGCGCTGCGCCGGCTGGGCAAGGAGGTCTACATGCTCACGTACAACGGCGACTACCACAACCCGCGCAAGCGCGCGAACCAGAAGGACGTCGCGCTGCGGCAGATGCAGTTCTTCGATCACCATCTGCGGGGCCGCCCGGCGCCGGAGTGGATGATCGAGGGCATTCCCTTCCTCCAGAAGGGCCGGGACCAGCTGGCGATGCCGCGCCCACCGCAAGCGACGCCGGCCACCACGACGTCGGGCGCGCGGCAGGCGCCGTAGCCGGCAGGTCCTCGAGCGGGAAGGGAGAAGCGGAGAAAGGAGGCGCACCCCGCGGGGTGCGCCTCCTCTCTCCGCTTCTCCCTTCTCGAGGTCAGCGGGTCCCGAACTCCTTCGCCGGCACCGTCTGCAGATACGCGTACACGGCCGAGATCTCGTCGTCGGTCATCAGCTTCGTCCACTTGATCGGCATGAAGTCGTTGATGGCCGAGCCATCGGGGCGCGTCCCTTCGCGCAGCGCGCGGGCAAAGTCGTCCCGCGTGTAGCCGCCGATGCCGGCCGGCGTGATGTTCGCCGGGATCGGGAGGTCGGGCGGCGCGCCCGGGATGCGGCCGCCGGAGAGCGTCGGCCCGTGGCAGCCCGTGCAGCCGCCGACGTTCGCGAGGTAGCGGCCGTACGCCGCCGTCGGCCCGGCGGGCGGCACCGCGCCGGGCGCCGGCGCCTCCTTCACCTTCTGGGCCGAGAAGAGCGGAAGCTTGCCCGCGAGCATGAGCACGCGGCCCACCGGGCCGACGGAGCTCTGCGGCACGACGTTGTCCACCGCCGGGAGCTGCTTCATGTAGGCGACGATCGCGCTCACGTCCTCGTCGCTCATGCCCACCCAGTCCTCGGACGGCATGAAGAGGAGCGAGCGGCCGTCGCGACGCACGCCGTGGCGGATGGCGTTCGACCAGTCCTGGTCCGTGAGCGACGCGGCGATCCCGCCCGTGCCGCGCGTGAGGTTCGGCCCGTACAGCTTGAACACCGGGCCCACCTCGGCGAAGGTCTTCCCGGCCATGTCGTCGCCGTGGCACTCGGCGCACTTGGCGATGGCCGTGGCGAGGTGCGCGCCGCGCGCGACGGTCGCCGAGTCGGCGTGGACGCCGGCGAGGCGCTTCGGCTGGAAGTCGACCGTTCGGTTGAGCTGCATCGTGGTGACGCCGTACACGGCGGCGGTCGCGACCAGCACGAGCGTCACGAAGCCGATGCCGACGGCGCGCAGGACGCGCAGGAGCTTCTTCAAGAGGTCGTTCTCCGCTGGGGACGGGGACGTGGCTGCGGGGACGGCGGTGGGATACCAAACTCGAGCGTCGCACGTCACGCGGCATGGGTCGATCGACCCACGGATCGTCCGACCGGCGACGGGCGGCCTACGGCGCCATCGGGCTGCCGGATTCATGGGGGCGCCCGTAACTTCCGCCGCACTCGCGATCCACCGCATGGCTGACGACCCGATCCTCCGCTTCCAGTCGCTCCTGGCCACCGCGCAGGCGGTCGAGCGGGCGCTGCTCCCCGAGCCCACGGCCTTCGCGCTCGGCACCGTCGGCGCGGACGGCCAGCCGTCGGTGCGCATCCTCCTCCTCAAGGAGGTGGACGCGCGCGGCTTCGTGTTCTACACGAACTACGAGAGCCGGAAGGGGCGCGAGCTCCTCGCGCACCCGCGCGCGGCGATGTGCTTCCACTGGCAGCCGCTCGAGCAGCAGGTGCGCATCGAGGGCTCGGTGGCGCCGGTGGCGCCCGACGAGGCGGACGCCTACTTCGCCACGCGGCCGCGCGGCAGCCAGCTCGGCGCGTGGGCCTCGCTCCAGAGCCGCCCGATCGAGACGCCGGGCGATCTCGAGCGGCGCATCGAGGAGACCGAGCGCCGCTTCGCGGGCAGCCCGGTGCCGCGCCCGCCGCACTGGTCGGGGTTCCGCCTCGCGCCGCACCGCATCGAGTTCTGGCGGAACCGGCCGAGCCGCCTGCACCACCGGCAGCTCTACACGCGTGAGGGGGAGGGGTGGCGCGTGGAGACGCTCTATCCCTGAGGGTCCTCGCGGTCGCCCCTGAGTCGCGCGAGCGCGCGGGTCACGGTGCCCGGCAGGGTGAGGTCGTCCGCGATCGCGGCGATCTCCTCCGCCTCCTGCCACCGCGCCTCGAGCGCCTCGAGCTCGCCTTCCAGCGCGCGGCGCTCCGTCTCCTCGTGCACGGCCATCTCCAGCGCGAGGCGGTCGACCTGAGGGAGGAGGGCGATGGAGTCGGGGGCGGGCTTGATCGCGAGCATGCCGGCGCGCCGCCGCTGTCTGGGGTCTCGCCGCGGCGACTCGCGGGCGACTCGCTCGAGGAATCCCTCGCTCCCGCCGCTGGCGTCGAGCTGCCCGACGGCGCTCTGGACGTCCCCGCGCCCGCCGCCGCGGCGATTGAATCGTGCGAGGATGCGGCCCGCGACGTCGAGCGCGCGGTGGCCCGTGAGCCACGCCACGCCGCCGCCGTGCCCCACGCGTAGCTCCCACGGGCCGCCGTCGCCGGGGAGGATGGCCGCCGTTCCGAGGTGCCGCCCGCGAATCACGCGGCGGCGGCCCGACTCGTCCGTCACGCGGGCCACCGGCGCGTGCGTCATCCGATAGATGTTGTACCAGTTCGGGAGCTGGTAGAGCAGGCCGCCGCCCGGCACCGCGGCCTTCAGCAGGCCGATGGCGCCCGTCGCGAGCGCGACGCCGCCGACCGCCACCACGCCGACGGTCGCGACGATCACGCGCGTGCGGCGCCGCAGGAACGTCTCCCCGTAGCGCCACGCCGCGAACTCCGGCCGCTCCGGCCGTCCCACGCGCACGAGCTCGAGCCCCTCGCGCAGCTTCGCGAGGCCGATGTTGCTCGTGGACGTGCGGAGGGGCGTATCCCGGAACAGCCGCTCCGCCTCCTCGATCGCCTCCCAGCGCTCCTCCAGCGGCGTGAGGTTCCACCGCAGGCAGCGCCGACAGACGACCCAGAGGCGGCCCTTGGCCGCGTCGAACGCGAGGCGGCGCCCGACGGGGAAGTGCTCGACGAGGTCGTTGCGCCCCAGGTCGGCGGCGCAGAAGAGGCAGCGAGAGTACATAGCCAGTGCGGCGGGTGTGCGTCGAAGCATCCGATGACCCGGCTCCCTCGTTCCCTAGAGCCGCGGCATCCCCTATTCTTCGCGCCATGACGACGCAGCAGAAGGCGGACCGCGAGGCGGTCGCCGAGCAGCCCGCGGAGGGCTGGTCCATCGAGGCGGCCCGCGCCCTCTACAACATCGAGGGGTGGGGGCACGGCTTCTTCGACGTGAACGCCGCCGGGCACGTCGTGGTGCGGCCGGATCGACAGCACCCGGACCGGGAGCTCGACCTGTTCGAGCTCGCGCGCGACCTCGAGGAGCAGGGAATCGCCCTGCCGGTGCTGCTCCGCTTCTCGGACATCCTGCGCTCCCGCATCGAGCTGCTCTCGCGCCGCTTCGAGGACGCGATCGAGGAGTTCGGCTACACGGGCGGCTACACGACCGTCTACCCGATCAAGGTCAACCAGCAGCGCCACGTCGTCGAGGAGATCGTCCAGTTCGGGAACAAGCACGGCGTGGGGCTGGAGTGCGGCTCCAAGCCCGAGCTGCAGGCCGTGCTGGGGCTGTCCGAGAGCCCCGAGCATCTCATCGTCTGCAACGGCTACAAGGACGAGGAGTTCATGCGCCTCGCCCTGATGGGCCAGAAGCTGGGCCATCAGGTGTTCATCGTGATCGAGCAGCTGAGCGAGATCGACGTGCTGCTTTCGGTTGCCGACGAACTTGGTGTCAATCCCACAGCGGGCATCCGCATCAAGCTCGCATCGACCGGCTTCGGACGCTGGAAGGAGAGCGGCGGCGAGAAGTCCAAGTTCGGGCTGAATGCCGCACAGCTCATGCAGGCGGTGGACAAGCTGCGCGCGGTCGGACGACTCGACATCGTGAAGCTGATCCACTTCCATCTGGGCTCGCAGATCACCGACATCCGCTACATCAAGTCGGGGCTCTCCGAGGTGGCGCGGTTCTACGCCGAATTGCGGGCTCTCGGAGTCGATGTGACCCACGTAGACGTCGGCGGG
>JBJMNJ010000384.1:0-2614 GCA_045804325.1 Gemmatimonadaceae bacterium | reverse complement strand
CGCTCCGGCATCGCCGCGAAGATGCAGGAGGTCAACCTCGCGCTCCAGAAGGCCGAGGCGCAGCTCACGCAGGCGCAGCTCGACAGCACGCTGAACCTCGCGACGGCGCGCGAGGACATCCGCAACCTCGACCTCTCGCTCGAGGAGAAGCGCATCGCGAAGGAGCAGGCGCAGTACGAGGCGCCCTCGGTGAAGCGCCAGGCGGAGATCGACTACGAGAAGGCCACGCGCGCGCTCGCGCAGGCGAAGGCGAACTACGTCACGAAGAAGGCGCAGGCCGTCGCGAAGATGCGCGAGGTGGGCGCGGACGTGGAGCGCCAGCGCTCCCTCATGAACGTCGTGCAGACCGTGATGATGGGCTACACCATCAAGGCGCCCTCGGCGGGCATGGTCATCTACGTGAAGGAGTGGAACGGCCGGAAGAAGACGACGGGCTCGCAGATCAACCCCTGGGACCCGACGGTCGCGACGCTCCCGGACCTGACCGAGATGGAGTCCATCACGTACGTCAACGAGGTCGACGTGCGGAAGATCGCCGTCGGGCAGACCGTCGCGCTCACGCTCGACGCCGACCCCTCGAAGAAGCTCGCCGGCAAGGTCGTCTCGGTGGCGAACGTCGGCGAGCAGCGCCCGAACGCCGACGCGAAGGTGTTCGAGGTGAAGATCACCGTCCTCCAGGCCGACACGACGCTGCGCCCCGGCATGACGACCGGCAACGGCGTGGAGACGGCGGTGGTGAAGAACGCGATCTACATCCCGCTCGAGGCCGTGTTCAACGAGGAGGGGCTGACGTTCGTCTACAAGCGCGCGAGTGGCCGCGTCGTACGGCAGGAAGTGGAGACGGGCGCGATGAACGACAACGAGATCGTCGTGACGCGCGGGCTCGAGAAGGACGACCGCGTGCTGCTCTCGCCGCCGCCCAACGCCGCCTCGCTCGACGTCGAGCGCCTCCCGGGCGTCCCCGGCGGCGCGCAGCCGAAGAAGGATCTCGTGCCGTCCGACACGCCGCTCACGAGCAGGACCGTTCCCGCGGTTCCGTCGGCACCGCAGGCCACGCCCCGGCCGGCGCCGGCCGGGCCGGCGCCCGCGGCGGCGCCGAAGCCGCGCTGACGGTCCCGTGCCGCAGCCGCTCCGCGCGCGCGTGAAGGAGACCGCCGCGCACCTCGTCTTCTCCACGCGCACGGCGATCGAGGCCGTGGGCCACAACAAGCTGCGCGCCGCGCTCACCTCGCTCGGCATCCTCTTCGGCGTCGCGTCCGTGATCGCCATGCTCGCCATCGGCAAGGGCGCCGAGGCGGAGATCCTCGAGCAGATGCGCCTCCTCGGCACGAACAACGTCGTGGTGACGCCGCTCGTCGAGCAGAAGGAGGAGAAGGTCGCCAAGGAGGAGGGGAAGAAGGAGCCGAAGCGCTTCTCCCCCGGCCTCACCTTCCGCGACGCGGAGAGCATCGCCCGGATGATCCCGAACGTGGACGCGGCGAGCCCGGAGGTGGTGGTCAACACCCTCATCACGCGCGAGGGCCGACGGCGGAGCGGCAAGGTCGTCGGCGTGGACACCACGTACTTCCGCCTCATCAACCTCAAGCTCGCGAAGGGCACGTTCTTCACCCCCGACCAGGTGCGCCTCGCCCGCCCGGTGGCGGTGATCGGGCACGGCGTCCGCTCGCGGTTCTTCACGACCGAGGACCCCGTCGGCCGCGCGCTCAAGGTGGGGGACGTGTGGGTGACGGTCGTCGGCGTGCTGGAGGACCGGAAGCTCCCGGAGCAGGCCGCGCAGAAGCTCGGCATCCGCGACGCGAACATGGACGTCTACGTGCCGGTGCAGACGATGCTGCTCCGCATCCGGAACCGCGCGCAGGTCACGGCGCAGGACGTCGAGCAGGCGGCGCGCGACTTCGGCGGCCCGGACAACAACCAGGCCGACCAGGAGGACCCGGAGCGGCGCGCCGAGCGGCTGAACTACCACCAGCTCGACCGCGTCGTGGTCCGCGTGGCCGAGGCCAGCGCCGTGGGGAGCGTGGCCGAGGTGGTGCGGCGGATGCTGACGCGCCGGCACAACGAGGTGATCGACTTCGAGATCACCGTCCCCGAGCTGCTGCTGAAGCAGGAGCAGCGCACGAAGACGATCTTCAACGTCGTGCTCGCGGCCATCGCGGCGATCTCGCTGGTGGTCGGCGGGATCGGGATCATGAACATCATGCTCGCCTCGATCCTCGAGCGCATCCGCGAGATCGGCGTGCGCCGCGCGCTCGGCGCCACGCGCAAGGACATCCTCGCGCAGTTCCTCTGCGAGGCGACGATGATCAGCCTCGCCGGCGGCGTGGCCGGGATCCTCGTCGGCACGGGGCTGAGCCTCGCCATCGAGCAGATGGCCGGCATCCGCACCATCGTCTCGGGCGTCTCGGTCGCCGTCGCGTTCGGCGTGTCGCTGACGGTCGGGCTGGTGTTCGGGATCGTGCCGGCGGCGAGAGCGGCGAGGCAGGACCCCGTGGTCTGTCTGCGCTACGAGTAGCCAGCAGCGGGGCGCTTCGCCCACGCAGACGGCTGGCCGCGGCTCGTAGCGATGGGCCGCGGCCAGCCGTCAGCCGTCCGCAGAGATTGCAGCGCATCAGCT
>JBJMNJ010000383.1:0-10743 GCA_045804325.1 Gemmatimonadaceae bacterium | reverse complement strand
CGGCATCCGCACGGCCCTGGGCGCGCAGCGCGGCGCGCTCGTCCGCATGGTGCTCGGCGAGGGGATGCGGCTCGTGGCGATCGGCGGCGCGGTGGGCGCCGTGCTGGCGATGGCGGCCGCGCGCGTGCTGTCGAGCGCCCTGTTCGTGGGCCCGTTCGACGCGGTGAGCTTCGCGGTGGCGTTCGGCGTCCTCGGCGTCGCGGCGATGCTCGCCAACCTGGTGCCGGCCCGTCAGGCGGCGCGGGTCGATCCCATGGTGGCGCTGCGGTCGTCGTAGGAGAGGGCCGGCGCGCGCCGTGCGTTGCCGATGGCGGGACGGGGCGCGGGTCGTGGTGCGTGCCGCTCGGCGCCCCGGAGGATGCGTGACAGACTGCGAGACCAGCCTCATATCACGCTGCCGCGGGAGGGAGTGGATGGGCGTCGGCGGCGGCCCTGCAGAGTGTTACGCCGCACCGTCGCCGCGTGTTATACTGCGAACGCGGAGTGTTAGCCTGCGTAGCACGCCGTGTGATAGGCATTAGCCGGCGGCGACTCACGAGGCGGCGTATGGGCAACGGCGAGACCGGCGTCGCGTTCGACGGTGCGACCGTGACGTTGCGCGATGGTCGGCGAATCGAGGGACGAGCCCGGGTGATCGACGCGCGCGAGTTCGCGGGCGGCGTGCTCGTGCTGTACGACCCGGCGGCGGGGCCGCGGCACCGGCAGTTCCGCAACCTCGACGCGTTCGGACCCGACGGCGCGCTGCGCTGGACGGCCGACCAGCCGACGAACGAGACGGCGGACGGCTACGTGGCGATCGTGTCCACCGAGCCGCTCGTGACCCAGAGCTTCGGGGGCTTGCGCGCGACGCTCGATCCGGCCACGGGGCGCGTCATCGAGCGATCGCGGACCGAGTAGCGGGCGACCCCACTGGCCAACGTGGCGTCGAGGCCGCCGAGCAACACGGCCGGCTATAGTCCTCTGTCCGGACTAGCGTGCCGCGACCATTCTTCCCGCTTGCATGGCGCTCTCAGCTGAGTTGGGGCGTTAGCAACTGTCTTGAAAGTCAAGTGGTCGCGAGCGCTGTTGCCCTGAGGTCGGCGCACCAGCGCTGCTGCGTGCGGACCATCACGTTGAGGATGGTCAGCAGCTTCCGCATGCAGGCGACGAGGGCGAGCTTCTTCGGCTTGCCGGCGGCGACGAGGCGCTGGTAGAAGGCGCGGATCGCCGCGTTGCGCTTCGTGGCCACGAGGGCGGCCATGTAGAGCACGGCCCGCACACTCGCCCGGCCGCCCTGGATGAAGCGCCGGCCGCGGAAGGTGCCCGAGGCGCGACTGAGCGGCGCGACGCCGACGAGCTCGGCGACCTCGCGCCGCGAGAGCCGGCCGAGCTCCGGCAGGTCGGCGAGCAGCGTGCGCGAGAGCACGGGCCCGACGCCGGGGACGCTCCGCAGCAGGTCGTCGCGCTCGCGCCACGCGGGGCTCTCGCGGACCATCGCGCCCAGGTCCGAGCCCGCGATCCGCAGCTCGCGCTCGAGGTAGGCGACGTGGGCCTTGAGGCTCTTCTTCACCCGCGCGTGCCCGCGGCCGAAGACCTGCCCCAGGCGGTTCCGCTCGGCCTGCAGCATGTCCAGCAGCTGCCGGCGCCGGGCGAGCAGCGCGTCGAGCTCGCGCGCGTCCTCGCCGGGCAGCGCGCGCACCTCGGGCCGGACCCGCTCGGCGAAGAGCGCGAGGAGGTCGGCGTCGATCCGGTCGGTCTTCGCGAGCTGCCCCGTCGCGCGGGCGAAGTCGCGCACCTGGCGCGGATTGACCACGACGGCCCCTCTCGTCCGTGCGGGCGAACGCGGCGCGCTCCCCTAGCCGGCCGCCCCCGCGCGCCACACCTTGGCTCGTCCGTCCCACCCGCGCCGCCAGTGCAAGTCACGATCGACTGGGTTCAGCTCGCCGAGCTCGCGGGCGCCGTCCAAGGCTTCCTGCTGGCCGCGGTGCTCGCCGCCCATCGGACCAACCGCACCGCGAACCGTCTGCTCGCGGCGCTGATGGTGGCGTTCACCGTCTCCCTCCTCTCGGAGGTCTACTACTCGGTTGGACTGGTCCGGACCCTCCCGCACTTCTTCGGGATCTCCTATCCCCTGCCGTGGGCCTTCGGGCCGCTCGTGTACCTGTATGCGGTGGCGGCGAGCGACCGGGGCGGGCGCCTCGGGGTGCGCGGCGCGTTCCACTTCGCGCCGGTGGTCGTCGTCCCGATCCTCACGCTCCCCATCTACCTGCTGAGCGGACCCGAGAAGATCGCGCTCTTCGACCGGCTGCGCGCCGGCGACCCACCGACGCTGCTCGTGGTGCTCGATCCGTTCAAGTACGTGTCGGGGCTCGCCTATTCCGCGGCCACCGTCGCGTACCTGCGCGTGCACCGCCGCCGGGTGGAGGACAGCTACTCGAACACCGAGCGGGTCAACCTGCGGTGGCTGCAGTCGCTGGCGGGTGCGGCCGCGGCCATCTGGCTGCTGGCGACCCTCACGGGAGTGGCCGGGCTCCTCCCGCCGCCGATCGAGCGCTACGGGAGCAACCTGGTCTCGCTCGCCGTCGCGCTGGTCATCTACGCGATCGGCTACAAGGGGCTCCGCCAGCCGGAGATCTTCCGATGGGCTCCGGTCGAGGAGACTGCGCCCGCGCACGACCTGGATGCACAGCCCGAGCCCCCGAGCGCCGGCGTCGCGAGCGCCCCCCAGGCGAGCGCTGCGGCCGCGAGCCCCCTCCCTCCCACCGACCGGACCGACGCGCGCTACGAGCGCTCGGGGCTCGGGGAGTTCGAGGCGCGGCAGCTCAAGGCCGCTCTCCTGACTCTGATGGCCAAGGAGCACGCGTACCGCGATCCGGAGTTGACCCTGCCCGCCCTGGCGGAGCGCCTGAAGTCCACGCCGCACAAGCTGTCCGAGGTGCTGAACCGCGAGCTGTCGCAGACGTTCTACGACTTCGTGAACGGCTACCGGGTGGAGGAGGTCCGCGGGCGGCTCGCCGACCCCAAGACGAAGCACCTGAACATCCTCGCGCTCGGCCTGGATGCCGGCTTCGCGTCCAAGTCGACGTTCAACCAGGTGTTCAAGAAGCTCACAGGGCAGACACCCTCCAGCTATCGGAAGGCGCTGGAGGCGCGGAAGGCGCTCGCCGGGTAGCCCCCCGCCCGGGCAATCGGCGGAGAGATGGAACGAAGTGGTCCGATCCGATCGGCTCTGACGACGCGGATCGCCCGCCGGCCCAGCTTCACCCCCGTCGAAGTCACCAACTCACCACGGGGGTACCTATGATCCGCAACCATCTGATCACGGGCGCGGTGGCGATCGCCATCGCCGTCATCCGGACGCCGGTCGCCGCGCAGGGACACGACAGGCCCCACCTCCACGACAACGGGAAGTGGGACGAGTGCTCGATCCAGCTGTCGCCGACGCTCACCCAGGGCGCGTGGCGCCAGTTCACGCAGGAGGCCGGGCTGGTCGCCTACTTCCGGCCCCTCGCCGACGCCCAGCCGCTCGGCAGGGGGCGGTTCGAGATCTCGGTGGTGCAGTGGGAGACCGCGATCGACGACGCCGACGCCGCCTGGAACGACACCTTCGTCCACCCCGATTCGGCGCACTACCTGTTCGAGGGGAGCGGGCTGAAGTTCCCCGGCCTCATGCTCCGTGCCGGAATCTCCGCCGAAACGGACGTCGGCCTGTACCTGACGAAGAACCCCAACGCGAACTACGGCTTCTTCGGCGGGCAGCTGCAGCGCCGGCTCGTCGGCGGCGAGGACCGGCGCTGGGACGCCTCGGCGCGCGTGAGCTTCGTGTCGCTGTACGGGCCCGAGGACGCGGACCTCACCGTCTACGGGATGGACCTGGTCGCGAGCAGGAAGCTCACGCCGATGCGATGGGTCCAGGTCTCGCCGTACGCGGGCGTCTCCGGTTACCTGTCCACGTCGCACGAGAAGACGGCCGCGGTGGCGCTCGACGACGAGCGCGTGGCCGGCGGCCAGGCGATGGCGGGCGCGGTGCTGCAGCTGTCGAAGGCGCGGGTCGCGGCGGAGTACAACGCGGCGAAGGTGCGGACGATCTCCCTCAAGGTGGGCTTCGGGATGTGATCGCGCCGGCCGGCCTCGCCGCGCCGGGACCACTTGCCCGGCGCGGCGAGCGCGACGCCGGCCCTCACGCCCCCCGCAGCGCCGCCACCGGGTCCGCACGGCTCGCCTTCCGCGCGGGCAGCCACGACGCCGCCACGCCCGTCAGCGCGAGCAGCGCGCCGACGACCGCGAACGTCACCGCGTCGCTCGGCGGCGTGCGGAACAGCAGCGCGCGCATCGTGCGCGTGAGCGCGAGCGCGACGAGCGTGCCGACGGCGAGGCCGGCGCACGTCAGCGCGAGCCCGTGGCGCACGACGAGCCACCGCACCGCCGCCGGCCGCGCGCCGAGGGCGATGCGGATCCCCATCTCGTGCGTGCGGCGGCGCGCGAGCTGCGCGAGCACGCCGTACACGCCGACCACCGCGAGCGCGAGCCCCACGGCCGCGAACGCCAGCAGCAGCGTCATGAAGAACCGGTCGCGGGCGAGCGACCGCTCGCGCACGCGCTCCATCGTCGTCACCGGGTCGGGGGCGATGGACGGCTCGAGCTCCGCGAGCACGCGGCGCACGGCGGGCGCGAGCGCCGCGGCCGCGCCGTCCTGCTCGGCGGTCGCGCGCACGACGAGGTGCGCGCTGCCGCCGCCCTCCTGCGCGAGGGGCGCGAAGATCTCGATGCGCGGGTCCTCGCCGAGCCCGGCCTGGTGCTCGCTCGCCACCACGCCGACGATGGTGCGCCACATCGACGTGGAGTCGGGGACCCTGTCGAAGGAGAGGCGCTGCCCGATCGGGTCCTGCCCCTTGAAGAAGCGGCGCGCGATCTCCTCGTTCAGGATCACGACGGGCGTCGTCTCGGACCGGTCGTCGGCCGTGAAGTCGCGTCCGCGCAGGAGCTTCACGCGCATGGTGCGGAAGTAGCCCGGCGAGACGCTGCGGTGCCGCACCTCGCTGCCGTACTCGCCGGCCGGCCGGCCGGCGATCGTGAAGTCGCTCGACCAGCCCACGTGGGTGAGCGGGAGCCCCGTCACGAGCGCGGCGTCCTGCACCCCTGGCAGCGCACGCGTGCGGCGCTCGAGCTCGTCGAAGAACCGCCGGGCCTTGGGCGGGGAGTCGTACGGCACGTCGGGCAGGCTGACCCCGACCGCGAGCACGCCCCGCGGGTCGAAGCCCGGGTCCACCGAGCGCAGGGCCATGAAGCTCCGCACGAGCAGCCCCGCGCCCACGGTCAGCATCAGCGCGAGCGCGACCTCGCCGACGACGAGCGCGTCGCCCCAGCGGCGCGCGCGCCGGCCGTCGCTGCCCGTCCGCCCGCCCGCGCGCAGCGCCTCGGCCGGCGCGCGCCGCGCGCTCCACAGCGCGGGCGCGATGCCGAAGAGCAGGCCCGTGGCCACCATGACGGCGAGCACGAAGCCGAGCACGCGCAGGTCGAAGTCGAAGTGCTGCACGCGGAGGAGGTTCGGCGGCTGGAGCGCGGCGAGCGCACGCGTGCCCGCCCACCCGAGCGCCGCGCCGGCGGCGCCGCCGAGCGCCGAGAGAACGAGGCTCTCGGTGAAGGCCTGGCGCGCGAGCCGGCCGCGCCGCGCGCCCAGCGCGAGCCGCACGGCGGTCTCCCGCTCGCGCGCGGCCGCGCGCACGAGGAGCAGGTTGGCGACGTTGGCGCACGCGAGGAGGAGCAGGAGCGACACGGCGCCGAGCAGGATGAGGAGCGGCCGGCGCGTATCGCCCACGAGGAACGCGTGCAGCGGGGTGAGCCCCGCGCCCATGAGCTTGTTCGTCGCCGGGTACTCGCGCTTGAGGCGTCCCACGACCTGCTGGAGCTGCGCGTTCGCCGCCTCGAGGCTCACGCCGGGCCTCAGCCGGGCGATCGGGCGGATCCAGTGCGCGCGCCGGAACCACGTCTGCGCGACGTCGCCGCGGTCCCACCCCATCGGCAGCCAGAGGTCGACGTCGGCGGCGGGGAAGGCGAAGTCCGGCGGCGCCACGCCGACGATCTGCACGGAGTTCCCCTCGAGCGTCACGGTGCGGCCGATCACGTCGCGGTCGGCCGCGAAGACGTCGCGCCACGCGCGGTCGCTGAGCACGGCGACGCGCGGCCCCGCGTCGCGCCACGTCTCCGCGTCGGCGAGCGTGCGGCCGAGGGCGGCGCGCACGCCGAGGACGGCGAAGAAGTTGCCCGTGACGCTCTGCACGCCGAGCAGCCGGGGCTCGCCGCGGCCGGTCAGCGTCCCCTTGCCGTGGCCGCCGTTGTAGGCGGCGACGTCCTGGAAGGCCGGCACCTGCGCGCGCCAGTCGAGCATGTTCGCGGGCGCCGCGGTCTCCTGGTGCCAGTTCTTCTCCGGGTTCTCCTCCCAGAGCATCACGAGCTGGTCGGGGTGCGGGAACGGGAGCGGCCGGAGGATCACCGCGTTCACGGCCGCCCAGATCGCCACGCTCGCGCCGACGCCCAGCGCGAGGGTGATCACGGCCGAGAGCGTGAGGGCGCGGCCGCGCGCGAGGGTGCGGAGCGCGAAGCGCACGTCGCCGACGGCGTCGTCGATCGCCTGCGCGCCGCGCACGTCGCGGTGGGCCTCGCGGGTGAGCGTCGGGCTGCCGAACGCGCGCAGCGCGCGGCGGCGCGCCTCGTCGGGCGGCATCCCGCTCGCGATGTTCTTCTCGGTCTCGAGCTCGAGGTGGAAGCGGATCTCCTCGTCGAGCTCGGCGTCCGCGGCGCGTCCGCGGACGATGGCGCGCAGCTGCGCGGCGATTCCCTTGAGCGTCCGCACGATACGCCTCAGACGGTGCGCAGGATGAGCTCGACCCCCTCGACGTAGCGGCGCCAGCTCGTGGTCTCGACGCCTAGCGCTCGGCGGCCGGGGGCGGTGAGCCGGTAGTACTTCGCGCGCCTGTTGTTCTCCGTCGTGCGCCACTCGCTCTCGATCCAGCCCTTCTGCTCGAGGCGCTGCAGCGCGGGATAGAGCGAGCCCTGATTGACGTCGAACATCCCCCGCGAGAACTGCTGCATCCGCTGGCTGATCCCCCAGCCGTGCATCGGCTCGAGGGTCAGCGTCTTGAGCACGAGCAGGTCGAGGGTGCCGCGGAGGACGTCCGACGGCGGGTTCGGGGCGGAGTCGCGCATGGGCTCTTCTGTCGGGTTTCGACAGAACGTAGGGCGCTCCTGTCGGAACGCAACAGGAGCGCCGCGCGCCCCGCGTAAGAGATCTGCAAGAGCGCGCGGCGGCCCGCGGCAGCCCGCGCGGCTCCCCCTCGTGCTAGGACTCGTCGCCCTCGTAGAGCGCGAGGCGCACGGGCCGCAGGCCCGCCACGACCTGCTCCACGCGCAGGCGCACGCGGCGCACCAGGATGCGGGGGAACCGGTCCAGCTTCCGCGCGCCGACCGTCGTGCCGCGCGCGATCTGCCGCCACGGCCCGCCGTCCGAGCCCTCCAGCACGTAGCGCGCGACCGCCTGGCCCCGCGCGACGTCCTCGCGGAGGTCCGCGATCCCCGCGGGCACGACGCGCCCCAGATCGACCTCGAGGACGCCCGCACCCGCGCCGGTGGCGCGCCAGCGCGCGCGCCGGCCCGCCGCGACGTCGTGCGCGAACACGCCGGCGAGACGGCGCCGCATCTCCGCGAGTCGCGCCACGTCCGTCTCGTGCAGCAGCCCCGCGCGCGTGGGCGGCACGTTGAGGAGCAGCTTCGAGTTCCGGCCGACGGACGCGAAGTACAGGCCCACGAGCTGCTCGACGGTCTTCACGCGCCCGTCCTCGGCCGGGTGGTAGAACCAGCCGGGCCGGATGGACACGTCGGCCTCCCCGGGCCGCCAGACGGTGCCGAGCGGGTCGCCGTGCTGGAGCGCGGCGATGATCCCGGGGCCGTCCGCGCCGGGGAAGGGGACCGCGGCGGGATCGACGGTGGACCAGTTCGGGTCGCCGGCCTCGCCGCGCTCGTTGCCGATCCACCGCACGTCGGGCCCGGCGTCGGAGAAGATCACCGCGTCCGGCTGGAGCCGCCGCACCAGCGCCCACGTGCGCGGCCAGTCGTACACCTGACGCCGCCCGCTCGGCCCCTCGCCGTTCGCGCCGTCGAACCAGACCTCGTGGATGGGCCCGTAGCGCGTGAGCAGCTCGGTGAGCTGCTCCATGTACATGTCGTTGTACCGCGGCGAGTCGCCGTACGACGGCGCGTTGCGGTCCCACGGCGAGCAGTAGAGGCCGGCCTTGAGGCCTTCCGCACGGCACGCGTCGACGAGCTCGCGCACGACGTCGCCCGCGCCGCCGCGCCACGGGCTCCGCGCGACCGAGTGCTCGGTGGTGCGCGTGGGCCAGAGGCAGAACCCGTCGTGGTGCTTCGCGGTGAGGATCATCGCGCGTGCGCCGGCGGCGCGGGCCGCGCGGGCCCACTGGCGCGCGTCGAGCGCGGTGGGCGCGAAGATCGCCGGGCTCTCCGTCCCGTCTCCCCACTCGCGGTCCGTGAACGTGTTCACGCCGAAGTGGAGGAACAGCGCGAGCTCGTCGCGCTGCCACGCGAGCTGCGAGGCCGACGGCGTCGGACGCGCAGCCGCCGACTGCGCCGCCCACGGCACGAGGCGTCGGCTCGCGAGCGCGGCCGCGGCGGCGGCGAGGAAGTCCCTCCGGCTGAGCGAGGACATGTGGGCCTCGATGGTGGACTGCGTCCGTGCGCCGCGAATCAGCGACCGTCGCGCGCGAGCACGATCGACTCGGCGCCCTTGTACGTCGTGCGCACGGCCTCGCGGAAGCCGCACTTCTCCGCCACGCGGATGGACGCGGCGTTCTCCGGGGCGATCAGGCACACGCTGCGCGGCGCGCGCACGTGCGTGTCGCTCCACGCCAGCGCGGCGCGGACGGCCTCCGTCGCGAACCCGCGCCCGTGCGCCCACGCCGCCAGCGCCCAGCCGACCTCGGGGCCGTCGAGGCGCGGCGCGAGGTCGCGGCGGAAGTCGGCGAGCCCCACCTCGCCCACGAACCGCCCCGACGCGCGCTCGCGCACCACCCAGTAGCCGAAGCCGACGAGCGCCCAGAGGCCCGCGTAGCGCAGCACCCGCGCCCACGTCTCCTCCTCCGAGGACGGCCGCCCGCCGATGTGACGCGTGACGAGCGGGTCGGCCCACATCGCGGCGCTCTCGTCGAAGTCGGCGAGCGTGTGGCCGCGCAGCGTGAGGCGCTCGGTGTCGAGGGCGGGGACGCCAGCGGCGAAGGGCGGTGGCAGCATCGGTGATCGGTGAGTCATGGCGCTCGGCCCGCCAGCCGCTCGAGGGCCGTCACACGCTCGCGCGCGTCGTCCGGGAGCGCCTCCACCCACCGGAGGCGCCCCTCCGATACGACCAGCACCCGGTCCACGAGCGGCGCGAACGGCGCCACCTCGTGCGTCGCCACGAGCACCGCCGCGCCCGCCGCGCGCCGCTCGGCCGCCCAGCGCACGATCGATTCGCGCATCTCGCGGTCCATGGCCTCCAGCGGCTCGTCGAGCACGAGCACCGCGGGATCGGCGAGGCGGGCGGCGGCCAGCAGCGCGCGCCGGCGCTGTCCCATGGAGAGCTCGCGCACCGTGCGTCCCGCGAGCGCGTCGAGCCCCACCCCGCCGAGCGCATCCCGAGCGGCGTCGTCCGGCAGCCCGCGCAGCCGCGCCGCGAGCAGCACGACCTCGCCCACGGTGGCGAACGGGGCGAGCTCGGGGTGCTCGGGGACGTACGCGAGCAGCGCCCGCGCCGCCACCTCGTCGCGCCAGAGATCGCGGCCGAGGACGAGGACGCGGCCCGCTGCGGGAGGCTCGACGCCGGCGACGAGGCGGAGCAGCGTGCTCTTGCCCGCGCCGTTCGGCCCGACGACGAGCGTCAGCCCCGCCCGCACGACGAGCTCGTCGCACACCAGCGCGGGAGCATCGCCCGGCGCGTACGCGAAGCGCACGCCCTCGAGGCGTACCGGGTCGGCGGCGCTCGCGCTCACGTGCGGGCGATCCAGCCGACGTCCCCTTCCACGCCGTGGCGCAGCTCGTTCCAGCGCACGGCGTCCGGCGACCCGCGGTCGCGCCGCACCGCGACGGCGCCGAGCGCCAGCGCGGCGACGGGCGCGAGGAGCCACGCCCAGGGCAGCAGCGCGACCACCACGGCCGCGCCCGCGCCCGCCACGCTCGTCTCGCCGACGGCGCCCGTCTGGCGGTGCGCGCCCGCGCGGAGGGCCGCCGCGCCGGCGGAGGACGCGCACAGCGCGACGGCGAGCCCGGCATCGAGCGCGACGAAGCCGTACGTCGCGACCGCCCCCGCCACCGTCAGCAGCGCGGGCGCGAGCAGCGCCGCCGCGTCCCCCACGACCCTCTCGGCCGACGACCACGGGAGCGTTCGGGCCCACGGCCACGGCGGCCGCCGGGCGAGCAGCGGCCCCGCGACCGCCGCCGCCGCGAAGGCGGCGCCGAGCCCGGCGCCGAGCCGCGCCAGTGCGGCGCGCGTGGCGGGCAGGAGATCGGGGTTGTTGGCGCGCACGAGCGCGCAGAAGCCGATCGGCAGCGCGGCCGTGAGCAGCGCTTCCGCGACGGCGCGCACGCCCACGACGCGCCAGGCCCAGCGCACGGCCATCGCGTGCGCGGCGAGCCGCCCGTGCAGGCGCGCGGCGCGCTCGTGCGACGCCCGCGCGCGCCGGCGCACCCGCGGCCGCGCGACCGCGCCCGCCCACCGGTCCC
>JBJMNJ010000382.1:0-3966 GCA_045804325.1 Gemmatimonadaceae bacterium | reverse complement strand
CTCGAAGTGCGCCAGACGGCCAGCGACGCGATCAAGCGCGTGCTCCTCGCGGACCTCGTGCGCGGGATGGACGGTCCCGGCATCGTCTACACGGCGAGCATCAAGCAGGTCGAGGCGGTGAACACCGAGCTCACGGCGACGGCGACGCCGGAGGTGCGCGCCGACATCTCGCGGCAGCTCCACCTCGACCGGCCCGTCGAGATCATCACGGGCTTCGACCGCACGAACCTCACGTACCACGTCGTCCCCACGCGCACCGACCAGGACAAGGACGACGCGCTGGTCGACGCGCTGCGCGAGCACGAGGGGCTGGCCGTCGTCTACGCGTCCACCCGCCGCGCGGTCGAGCGCATCACGCGCGTGCTGGACGACGCGCGCATCGACGCCGTCGGCTATCACGCCGGGCTCGACGACGCGCACCGCCACGAGGTGCAGGACGCGTTCATGCGCCAGGACGTCCGCGCCATCGTCGCGACGAACGCCTTCGGCATGGGGATCGACAAGGCGAACGTTCGCCTCGTCGTCCACCACGCGATGCCGGGCACGCTCGAGGCCTACTACCAGGAGGCGGGCCGCGCCGGGCGCGACGGGCTCCAGTCGCACTGCGTGCTGCTCCACGCCTTCCAGGACCGCTTCACGCACGAGTTCTTCATCAGGGGCGCGTACCCGGAGCGGGCGCTCGTGGAGCAGGTGTACGAGAAGCTCCGCCGTCGCAGCGACCCGACGGGACTGGTCCGCACGACGCCCGAGGAGCTGTGCGCCGAGCTGCCCGGCAAGGTCAGCGCGCGCGAGGTCGAGTCGGCGATGCGCATCATCGCGAAGGCGGACGCCCTGCGCGTCGAGCCCGAGTCGATGTCCCGCGTGTTCGTGCGCCTGCTCGCGACGCCGGAGCGGATCAAGCGCGAGCTCGGGGGCGCGCACGACGCCGAGCGGGAGCTGCTGCGCGCCCTGTGGCGCGCCGTGGGGAAGGCGCTGAGCGCGGGCGCGGCGGTGGATCTCGAGGGGCTGCCGCCGGGCTTCGGCGGGGCGTCGGGCGTGCTCCCGATGCTCGACGCCCTTCAGTCGCGCCAGTTCGTCACGTTCGAGCGCGCGGGCGGCGGCACGCGCCTCGTGGACAGGGCGAAGCCCCTGTCCGCCTTCCCCGTGGACTGGGAGTCCCTCGACCGCAAGCGCGCCGGCGACCTCTCGAAGCTCGAGGCGATGCAGCGGTACGCGTACACGAGGGGCTGCCGCCGCGGCTTCATCCTGCGCTACTTCGGCGACCCTGCCGCGCGCTCGAAGTGCGAGGGGTGCGACAACTGCCTCGGCCTCCACAAGGGCAAGGAGTCGCTCGCCCCGCGTCCGGCGGCCAAGCCGCGACGCGAGCGCGCCGCCCCCGGCGGGCGCGCCGCGAGAGGCGCTCGTGGCGGCGAGGCGGCCGCTCCCGCGGCGGACTACGTCGTCGGGCCGGAAGACGCACCGGTCTTCGCGGCGCTGCGCGAGCTGCGCGGCCGGCTCGCCCGCGAGGAGCAGGTGCCGGCGTACGTGGTCTTCCCCGACCGCACGCTCGCCGAGATGGCGGTGCGCCGGCCGCGGACGCTCGCGGCGATGAACGACATTCGCGGAGTCGGTCCCGCGAAGCTGGACCGGTACGGCCAGCAGTTCCTGGACGCCCTGCGCGACGCCGCGGAGCAGACCGACGCGGCATAGGAACAGGGCGCAGGGACCGGGGAGCAGGGAGGAAGGGCTGAGGACCGCGCCCGAGGCCGGTTATTATTGTTCCTGGGGACGGCTCTCCGTGGTTCCCGCTCCCCGCTCCCTGCTCCCTAATCCCTGCCCTTAGTGGACGACAGCCTCTACTTCAGCGAGCAGCATCTCGCGGTCCGCGACATGGTCCGCTCCTTCGCCCAGGAGCACGTGGTCCCCGTCGCGGCACGCTTCGACGAGTCGCAGGAGTTCCCCTGGGAGAACGTCAAGCGGATGGGTGAGCTCGGCCTCCTCGGCGTCCCGTGGCCGGAGGAGCTCGGCGGCGCGGGGCTCGACACCCTGAGCTACATGATCGCCATCAACGAGATGGCGAAGGTGGACGCCTCGCACGCCATCACGATCTCGGCGCACACCACGCTCGGGACCTCGCCCATCGTGCACTTCGGCAGCGAGGCGCAGAAGCGCCGCTTCGTGCCGCCGCTCGCGAGCGGCCGCGTGCTCGGCGGATTCGGGCTCACCGAGGAGGGCGCGGGCAGCGACGCCGGCGGCACGCGCACGACGGCCGTGCGCAGGAACGGCCACTGGGTGCTGAACGGCTCGAAGCGGTTCATCACGCACGCGGGCGTCGGCGAGGTGTTCGTCGTCACGGCGGTGACGGACCCGTCGAAGGGGAACAAGGGGATCACCTCGTTCATCCTGAACAAGGAGACGGTGGACCTCGAGCGCGTGCGCGAGGTCGGCATCGGCCACGAGGACTCCCTCACGCCGATGAAGGGTTTCCGCTCCGGCAAGAAGGAGGACAAGCTCGGGTGGCGCGCCTCCGACACGCGCGAGCTCATCTTCGAGGACGTCGAGGTGCCCGCCGAGAACGTGCTCGGCGACGAGGGGATGGGCTTCGTCAATTTCATGAAGACGCTCGACGCGGGCCGCATCGGCATCGCGTCGCTCTCCCTGGGCATCGCCGAGGGCGCGTTCGAGGAGGCGATGAAGTACTCGACGCAGCGCAGGCAGTTCGGGCAGCCGATCTTCGACTTCCAGGGCGTGCAGTTCCCGCTGGCCGACATGGCGACCGACATCGAGGCGGGGCGGCACCTCATGTTCCACGCGGCGTGGCTCGCCCAGCACGGCCGCCCGTACTCCAAGCAGGCGGCGATGGCGAAGCTCTTCTGCTCCGAGCTCGCGATGCGCGCGACGATCAAGGCCATCCAGGTGCACGGCGGCTACGGGTACACCAAGGAGTACCCGGTCGAGCGCATGATGCGCGACGCGAAGATCTGCGAGATCGGCGAGGGAACGTCGGAGATCCAGCGGCTCGTGATCGCCCGGCACCTGCTGAAGGAGCTCGCGGATTGAGCTACTCGCTCCTCGCCAAGAAGCTCCGCCTCCCGCTCGGCTTCGTCCTCGGGATCGGCTACCTGCTCCTCGCGCCGGGGTCCGCGAGCCCGGAGGGTCTCACGGTGGGCGCGATCGTCGCGCTCGTCGGCGTGTTCGTGCGCGGCTGGGCGGCCGGACACATCGTGAAGAACAAGCAGCTGGCCACGACCGGCCCGTACGCGCACACCCGGAACCCGCTCTACTTCGGGAGCTTCCTCATCGGCGCCGGCTTCGCGATCGCCGCGCACGTCTCGCTCATCCTCGTGGTCGTCGCCTTCTGGCTCTTCGTGTACGCGCCGACGATGGGCCGCGAGCGCGAGGGCATGCGGAGCCGGTTCCCGGAGGACTACGGGCACTACGAGCGGAACGTCCCGATGTTCTTCCCGCGGCTGACGCCCTGGAGTGGACCGCCGGGCTCCGCGCCGGACGCGCGCGAGCCCTGGAGCCTCTCGCTCTACATGCGCCACGGCGAGTGGCGGGCGGCGCTGGTGTACGTGCTCGCGATCGGCTGGCTCTGGTACTTCATGGAGCACCCTCTGCCGTGGGGCAGGCAGTAGAGCAGGGGCAGGGAATAGGGAGCAGCGATCGCGTGCTCTCTACTCCCTATTTCCTCCTCCCCGTTCCCTGACGTATGATTAGAGCGTCGTTACCACGATTCGTTCTACCCGCGCCCGCGGCGCCGCGCGACTCGAGGCGGCGCGGGCGATCGTGCTGACGGGAGCGGCGCGGCTGCGCCGCCGACCCCGCCGGCCGCCCAACGACGCGCGTCGCGTCACGACCTGACGATGGATCGCATGCTCCCCCGACCGCACCCGGACCTGCCGCTCCTGGCGCTGGCGCTCGCGCTGGCCGCCTGGTGGCGAGGACTCCGGGCGGGGCTGGCGTGGACGATCGCGCGCGCTCCGA
>JBJMNJ010000381.1:0-7686 GCA_045804325.1 Gemmatimonadaceae bacterium | reverse complement strand
CGGAGGCGACGGCCATCATCGAGCGCGGGAAGGAGCTCGCGCGGCTGCGCGAGCGCGTCGCGCGGCATTTCGTCCCGGCGGTGGAGGAGCAGGAGCACGCCGAGGACGTCGCGTACGTCGAGCGGAAGACGCAGGGTCTGTTCGGCTTCCTGGCGTTGCTCGACGGGAGGTATCGCGCGATCAGGCGGCGGTGGACGTCGTACCGGCAGCCGTCGTACGCCGGCTCGATGATCGACCAGGCGAACGAGATGAAGTACGTCGACCGGCTCCGGGCCGAGCGGCGCGCGATCGCCGAGACCGAGGCGCGGGCGCGCGAGCTGTTCGGCGGGCTGTGGCAGGGGGAGCGGTCGGACTGGTCGGTGCTCGAGAGCTACGTGCGCTGGGTGGTGGAGTTCCGCGGCGTCTGCGTGCGGCACGGGCTCTCGGGGCGCGCACTGGAGACGGCGGCGAAGCCGGCGCCGGACGTCTCCGACGTGGACGCCCTCCGCTCGACCTCGCAGGGCGCGCAGAAGACGCTGGGCGAGCTGCGAGAGGTCGTCGGCTGGCCCGCGGACTACATGGGCGCGCTCCCGATGAAGGACATCGTCGCGCGGGCGCGAGAGCTCGCGGGCGCGGTGCGGCTCGGGCCGCGCTGGGCGGCGTTCGAGGCGGCGCGCCGTGGGGCGGCGGCCTCGCTCGCGGGCGAGCTGGTGCCGCTCGCGATGGGCGGGGACGTCCAGTTCCGCGACCTCGCGTCGGCATTCCTGCGCGCGTTCTGGCTGAAGTGGCTCACCGCCGCCGTCCAGGCGCGGCCGCCGCTCGAGCGCTTCAGCACGATGACGCACGAGGAGCGCGTGCGCGAGTTCCGCGAGCTCGACCGGCGCGTGCTGCTCGAGAACCAGGTGGCGCTCGTCGGCCAGCTCAGGGACCGCGTGCAGAACGCGCTGCGGGAGCCCGAGGCGGCGGCGCAGATGACCTCCCTGCGCCGCGAGCTCGTGAAGCAGCGCAACATCGCGCCGCTGCGCCGGACGATGCGCGAGGCCGGCGCGGCCGTGCGCGCGATCAAGCCGTGCCTCATGATGAGCCCCCTCACCGCCGCCCAGCTCCTCGACGGCTCGAACCCGGGGTTCGACCTGGTGATCTTCGACGAGGCGTCGCAGCTCCCGCCCGAGGACGCGGTGGGCGCGATCGCTCGCGGGCGGCAGCTCACGGTGGTCGGCGACCCGAAGCAGCTCCCGCCGACGACTTTCTTCACGGCGACGGCCGGGGCCGTCGCCTCGCGCACAGACGACGGCGGCAACCTCGTTGACGAGGAAGGGAAGCCGCTGGTCGAGGACTCCGAGAGCATCCTCGAGGAGTACATGGGCGCCGGCGTGCCGATGAGCCGCCTCAAGTGGCACTACCGGAGCGCGCACGAGTCGCTGATCAGCTTCTCGAACGTCCAGTTCTACGACGCGGACCTGTACACCTTCCCGAGCGTCGAGACGGGGACGGAGCGCTACGGGCTCGCGTTCGAGTACATCCCCGCCGGCGTCTACGAGGGCGCGGGGCTCAACATGGTGGAGGCGCGCCGCGTTGCCGACGAGGTGATCGCCTTCGCGCGAGAGCACCTCGCGCGGCGCGAGCGCGGCGAGGCCGTGCAGTCGCTCGGCGTCGGCACGTTCAACCTCCGCCAGCAGCTCGCCATCCTCGACGAGCTGGAGCAGCGCCGGCGCGCCGACCCGTCCGTGGAGCCGTTCTTCGACCGCGGCGCGCCGGAGCCCTTCTTCGTGAAGAACCTGGAGAACATCCAGGGCGACGAGCGCGACGTGATCTTCCTCAGCGTCACGTACGCGAAGGCGGCCGACGGCCGGCTGCGCTACAACTTCGGCCCCCTCAACGGCGAGAACGGCTGGCGTCGCCTCAACGTGCTCACCACGCGGGCGCGGCAGCGCATGCGCGTGTTCTCCTCGATGCGCGGAGAGGAGATCAACCCGGCGACGACCAGCTCGCGCGGCGCGACGCTCCTGCGCGAGTTCCTGATCTACGCCGAGCGCGGGCGGCTGGAGAGCGTGTCGGCGAGCCTCGCGGCGGAGGCGGAGTCGCCGCTCGAGCGCGACGTGCTGAACGAGCTCACCGCGCGCGGGCTGACGGTGGTGCCGCAGGTCGGCGTCGCCGGCTACCGCATCGACATCGGCGTGCTGGACGACGCGGTGCCGGGGCGCTTCCTCTGCGGCATCGAGTGCGACGGCGCGGCGTACCACCAGTCGGAGACGGCGCGCGACCGCGACCGGCTGCGGCAGGAGGTGCTCGAGCAGCGCGGCTGGACGATCATCCGGCTGTGGTCCACGGATTGGTTCAAAGACAGGACTGGCGCAATGGAACGGCTGCTGCGCCTCGTCGACGAGTCGCGCGAGCGCGCGCGGCACCAGGTGGACGAGGACCGCGAGGAGCGGCGGCGCGCGGAAGCCGAGGCCGCACGACGGGCCGAGGAGCAGAAGGCCGCGGCCGAGGCGGAGCGGGAGCGCGCCGGCGTGGAGGCGCCGTACGTGCGGCCCGTCGCCGCGCCGTATGCGCTCACCCCGGGCGAGGGACGCTACGCCGCGCAGGAGCTCCTCGACGCGCCGCTCAGCCAGGTCGTGAAGGCGATCGAGAGCGTCGTGGCGCACGAGTCGCCCGTGCACGAGGCGGACGTGCTGGCGCGCGTCGCCGCGATGTGGGGCACGCGGCTCGGCGCGCGCATCCAGGCCCACGTGCGGAGCGCGCTGGGCGTCGCGGAGCGCTCGGGGTCCGTCCGGCGCCGGGGAGAGCTCCTCTGGGGCCCGTCCGACGCCGTGAGGGTGCGCTCGCGGGCGGGGACGAAGATTCCGGCCGAGCGGATCGCGCCGGAGGAGTACCGCGCGGCGGTGCTCCTGGTGCTCGGGGGGGGACACGGCTTCTCGCGCGCGCAGCTCGTCACCGAGGTGCGCGCGGTGCTCGGCTACGGGCGCACGGGGGCGGCGCTGGACGAGGCGATCGGCGGCGTGATCGACGCGCTGCTCGCCGAGGGGGTGGTGGGGGAGGCGAGCACGGGCATTCGGCTCAGGCGGTAGGCGGGGCGGCGCATCTTGACAGACCGAATGCGTGTATCTACACTCACCGGCGTGAGCCCCGAGACCAGATCCCGACGCCGGGCGCAGGCCGCCAGGATGAACGCCACCTGCGCCTGCCTCAACATCCGGAAGGCCGCGCGCGCCGTCACGCAGCTCTACGACGACGTGCTCCGGCCGTCGGGCCTGCGCAACACGCAGCTGACCCTGCTGATGCTCCTCCGGGGCCATGGCGCGATGAGCATCACCCGACTTGCCGAGGTCGCGATGGCGGACCGCACGACGCTGACGCGGAACCTCGCGCTCCTGGAGGAGCGGCAGCTCGTACGCATCGTGCCCGGGGAGGACGGGCGCGTGCGCATGGTCGAGCTGACGGACGCGGGCGACGACGCGATCGACGAGGCGTTCCCGCTCTGGGAGAAGGCGCAGGGGCTGATCACGCAGCGGATGGGGCGCGACGCGCTCGCGCGGCTGCTCACCGAGCTCTCGGGCGCGGTGCGGGCCGCGACGGAGGGCGGCCCGTGAGGCCCGGGCCCTTTTTTTTCGCGCAATACGTGTAGGTACACTGATCGGCCGGCCGATCGCTCCACCAAGTCCCCCCTGCTCGGAGGCGCCGCGATGCACCTCGCCACATCGATCGCACTGTGGGTCAACCGCCTGACGGGAGTCGCCCAGATCGTCCTGGGACTGCTCTTCTGGTCCGGCCGGGCGTACGGCCTGCGCCCGCTTCACATGCTCGTCGGCATGGTGTTCGTGATCGCCCTCTGGGTCCTCGCCGGCCTCGCGAGGCGGGCCGGACTCGGGATGCGCTGGGTGCTGTCGGCGGCGATCTGGGGACTCGTCGTCCCGGCGTTCGGCATCGCACACCCGCACCTGCTCCCCGGTTCCGGCCACTGGATCGTCAGGGTCATCCACCTCCTCGTCGGGCTGATCGCGATGTTCATCGCGGCGAGGCTCGCGGGACACGTCCGCCGACGTCTCGACCTGGTGCGGTCGGCCGGTTCCGACGTCCTCTCCGCCGCCTAGGGGACACGTCGATGACCAGCACAGGACGGCGTACCGCCCTTCTCACTGCGCACATCGCGGCGACGGTCGGTCTGCTCGGGGCCGATCTCGCGCTGCTGGCGCTCGGCATCGCGGGCGCGCGCGGCGCGGATCCGCAGACCGTCTATCCGGCGGCGCACCTCCTGGCGAGCTCGCTCGCCGCGCCACTCGCCGTCGTCTCCCTCGCCACCGGCCTCGCACAGGCGAGCCTGACCGCCTGGGGGCTGCTGCGCTACTGGTGGGTCACGATCAAGCTGGCGACCACGCTGACCCTCGCCAGCCTCCTGCTCCTCGTGCTCGTGCCGGGCCTGGGCCGCGTGGCCGACATCGCGGTCGGTCCGACGCCGCAGCTGATCACCGACGCCGAGCGTCTGCGCTTCGCCATCGCGCCCGCGGGGGCGGCGACGTTGCTCGCGCTCAGCATCGCCCTCGCGACGTTCAAGCCGCGGTGGCGCGTCGGCACTGTGTCCATGTTCTCACGGAGGGAAGGATGATCTCGCGGTTTCTGCGCCGCGCCGCCGCCGTCTCGCTCGGCGCGCTCGGCGCCTGCTCGACGGCGCGCTCGGCCGAGACGGACGACTCGGCCGGCGCGGCACCCATCGTCGTCCGCGCCGAGCCGGCGGCGAGCACCGTGCGACCGCGCGTCGTCACGGCGAGTGGGGTCGTGGAGCCCCGGACGTCGGTCGACGTGGCTTTCCAGGTGCCGGGCAAGGTCGTCGCCGCCGGCCCGGACGAGGGCGACATCGTGCGCGAGGGGCAGCTCCTCGCCCAGCTCGATCTCACGGACTACGAGCTGACGGTCGCGCAGACGGCGGCGCTGGCCGAGCACGCGGCGGCGGAGCGCGACCGGCACCGGCCCTTGCTCGCGGTGGGGAGCGTCGCGCCGAACGATCTCGAGCGCATGGAGGCTGCCGCCCGCCAGACCGCAGCGGCCGCCGCCCTTGCCCGCAAGCGGCTGGCCGACGCGCGGCTCCGCTCGCCGATCAAGGGCATCGTCGCCCGGCGCGCGATCGAGCGCGGCAGCACCGTCGCCGCGGGCCAGAGCGCCTTCACGCTCGTCGACCTCGACGTCGTCGAGGTCCGCGTCGGCGTTCCCGAGGCGGACGTCGACATGCTGCGCGTCGGGCTCCCGGCGACGGTGCGCCTCCCGGCGCTCGGTCCGACCACGTTCGCCGGCCGCGTCACGTCCGTCGGCGTCGCTGCCGACCCGACGACCCGGACCTACGCGGTCCAGATCTCGGTGCCGAATCCCTCACACCGGCTCAAGGCCGGCATGGTCGCCGAGGCGACGGTGCAGGGGAATCGACAGTCGACGGCGATCACCGTCCCCGCGTCGGCCGTCCTTCAGGACGCGGACGGCGCCAACTTCGTGTACCTGCTCGACGCGCGGACGAATCGTGTGCACCGGCGTCGCGTGACGGTGGGTGCGACGTGGGGCGGCGGCGTGGAGCTGACCGGGGGGCTGGCCGCCGGCGACATGGTCGTCGTCGCCGGACAGCAGCGCGTGCGCGACGGCGCGATCGTGCTGACCTCGAGCGCGGAGGGCGCCGCGGAGGGTGCGCGATGAACCCGATCCGTGCCGCGCTGCGCAACCGGACGGTCGTCCTGGTGCTCGGCGCGTTCGCCGTGCTCCTCGGCGTCCGCGCCCTCTTCACCATGCCGCGACGCGAGGACCCGAAGATCACCATCCGCACCGGGCTCGTGCTCGCCCGGTATCCGGGCGCGACCGCCGAACAGGTGGAGGATCAGGTCGCGCGGAAGATCGAGGAGCGGCTCTTCCGCCACGACGAGGTTCGCAAGGCGAAGACCTTCTCGACTTCGCGGGACGGGCTCGTCGTCGTCAACGTCGAGCTGGAGGACCGCGTCACCGACCCCGATCGCTTCTGGGCGATGCTCCGTCACGACATGAACGAGCTCCGTGCGACCGAGCTGCCGCCGACGGTGCGCGGCCCGGTCGTCAACTCCGACTTCGGCGACGTGGTCGCCGTGCTCCTCGCCGTCCGCGGCGACCGGTACACGTGGCGCGAGCTGGAGGGCTTCCTGGACCGGATCGAGGACGAGGTTCGGACCATCCGCGCGGTCTCCAAGATCAACCGCTACGGCGAGCAGCGCGAGGAGCTGCGCGTGTCGACCTCGAACGCCCGGCTCGCCGCGTTCGGCGTTTCGCCCGCGGACGTCGTGCGTGCCGTCCGCGGACGCAACGCCGTGGACGACGCGGGGGAGTTGGACGTCGGCGCCTCAGGCCGGGTCCCGATGCGAACGACGGGTCTGTTCGCGAGGGAGTCGGAGCTCGCGCGCCTCCTCGTCGGCACGTCCCGCGACGGGCGACCCGCCTATCTCGGGGACTTCGCCACGGTGGAGCGCCGCTTCGCCGACCCGTCCGTCCTGGTGCGCGTCGACGGCCAGAGCGCCGTCCTGCTCTCGGTGGAGATGCAGGAAGGGAACAACATCGTGGCGTTCGGCGACGAGGTCCGCCGGAAGGTCGCGGAGGTCCGCCGGACGCTGCCCGCCGACCTCACGATCGACCTCGTGTCCGACCAGCCCGCGGCGGTCGCGCACCGGATGACGGACTTCGCGCGGGAGTTCGTGATGACCCTCGCCGCGGTGATCCTGGTGACGGTCCTCCTGCTGCCGCTGCGCATCGCGGCGATCGCTGCCGTGGCCATCCCGGTCACCGTCGCGATCACCGTCGCCATCCTCGCCGCCGTCGGCATCGAGCTGCACCAGGTCACCTTCGCGGGGCTCGTCATCGCCCTCGGCATCGTCGTCGACGACGCGATCGTCGTCGCCGACAACTACGTCGAGAAGCTCGACCACGGGATGTCGCCGTTCGAGGCGGCCTGGCGCGCGCCGACGGAGCTCGCCGTGCCGGTCCTGGCGGCGACGCTCACCATCGTCGCGTCCTTCCTGCCGCTCGCCCTGCTGCCCGGCTCCGAGGGGGAGTTCATGGGCGCGATGGCGTACACCGTGGCCATCGCCCTCATGGTGTCGTTCGCCGTCGCGATGCTGCTCACGCCATTGCTCGCGCTGGTGTTCGCGCGGCGAGGGCTGGCCGGCGGCGAGCCGGAGGGCGCGGCGAGCTCGGTCGACCAGCGCGGCATGCGCCGGCTGGCCGCGCTGGTGCGACGCGCGCGACCGCTCGATCGGATGCAGTCGGCGTACGAGCGGGCGATGCGCGTGGCGATGCCGCGCAAGCGCGCGACCCTCGCCGGCGCCGTCGGGGCCTTCGTCGCCGGGCTCCTGCTCATGACGACGGTGCCCTACCGCTTCTTCCCGATGAACGAGCGCGACCAGTTCGTCATCGACGTCTGGCTGCCCGCCGGCACGCGGCTCGCCGGCACCGATGCGGTGATGCGGCGGCTCGAGGGGGAGCTGCGGCGCACCGACGGCGTGCGCCAGGTCACGACGTTCGTCGGCCAGGGCGCGCCGCGCTTCTACT
This sequence comes from Gemmatimonadaceae bacterium, assembly GCA_045804325.1. Lineage (GTDB taxonomy): Bacteria > Gemmatimonadota > Gemmatimonadetes > Gemmatimonadales > Gemmatimonadaceae > JBJMNJ01. Next base: position 156 of record JBJMNJ010000381.1, on the reverse strand, counting down.
ACAACCTGAATCCCGAGCCGCCGACGCCGAACTACGGGCAGTTCCTGGTCCGAACCCGCTCGGCGAAGGCGACGGAGGAGATCGTGCGCGGGCTCCAGGGGCGACTCGATCGGCTGGCCCCCGAAGCGTGGGTGTACCTCAAGCCGCTCCAGCAGG
>JBJMNJ010000380.1:0-7894 GCA_045804325.1 Gemmatimonadaceae bacterium | reverse complement strand
GGGATGATCCTCCTCGTGATCGCGGCCGGCGGCGCGCTCTCGCAGGTGCTGCGCGACGGCGGCGTGGCGCAGTACGTCACGACGCGCGTGACGGGCCTCCAGTGGAACCCGCTCCTCCTCGCCTTCGGCGTGGCCGCCCTGCTCCGCCTCGCCGTCGGCTCCGCGACCGTGGCGGGGATGACGACGGCCGGCCTCGTCGCGCCGATGGTCACGGCGAGCGGCGTGCGCCCCGAGCTCATGGTGCTCGCGACGGGCGCCGGGAGCCTCATGTTCTCGCACTTCAACGACACGGGCTTCTGGATGTTCAAGGAGTACTTCGGCCTCGGCATCCGCGACACCTTCGCCACGTGGAGCGTCATGGAGATCATCGTCGCGCTCGTCGGCCTCGGCGTGGCGCTCGCGCTCCAGGCGCTCTGAACGGCCCTCGGCCCTCGTCGCCCGTTCTGGCGGGGCGCGGTATGTTCTGCGGCGACGGTCACCGCCACCCATGCCGCGCCCCACCATGCTCCGATACGCCCTCTCCCGCGCCCGCGCGCTCCTGAGCGCACTGATCCTCCCCGCCCTCGCCGGCGCCCAGCCACGCGCCGGCGCGCTCGGCCAGTTCGACGGCCAGACGGACGTCGGCACCGTGCGGCACGCGGGCTCCGCGCGCTACGACGCGCGGACGCAGCGCTACGAGATCGCCGGCTCGGGGCAGAACATGTGGGGCGACCACGACGACTTCCACTTCGTGTGGAAGCGCATGACGGGCGACTTCATCCTCACCGCGCGCGCCCGGCTCCTCGGCACCGGCGTCGACCCGCACCGCAAGCTCGGCTGGCAGGTGCGACGGTCGCTCGACACCGGCGCTCCGCACGTCACCGCCGTGGTGCACGGCGACGGGCTCGCCGCGCTCCAGTGGCGCCGCGCGAACGGCGGCACCACCGAGGAGACGCGCTCTCCCGTCGCGGGACCGGACGTGATCCAGCTCGAGCGCCGCGGCGGCGCGTTCATCATGTCGGTGGCGCGCTTCGGCGACACGCTCACCGTGACGCGTGTGGAGGACGTCGCGCTCGGCGACTCCGTGTACGTGGGGCTCTTCGTCTGCGCGCACGCGGACTCCGTCGTCGAGCGCGGCGAGTTCCGCGACGTGCGCATCACGGTGCCGGCGCGCGAGGCCTTCACGCCGTACCGCGACTACCTCGGCGCCAACCTCGAGATGCTCGACGTCAGGACCGGCGACCGGACGCTCCTCGCGGAGACGACCGAAGCCTGGCAGGCGCCGAACTGGACGCGCGACGGCCGCGCGCTCGTGTACAACAGCGACGGCCGCCTCTACCGCTTCGACCTCGCCTCGCGGAAGTCCCGTCGCATCGAGACGGGCTTCGCGACGAGCAACAACAACGACCACGTCCTCTCGTTCGACGGGCGTACGATCGCCATCAGCCACCACGTGAAGGAGGAGGACAACAGGTCCATCGTCTTCACGGTGCCCCTGCGGGGTGGCGTGCCCAAGCGCGTCACCCACCTCGGGCCGTCGTACCTCCACGGCTGGTCGCCGGACGGGCGCTACCTCGTCTACGTCGGCGAGCGCGGCGGCGAGTTCGACATCTATCAGATCCCGATGGCGGGCGGCGGCGAGATCAAGCTCACGACCACGCCGGGCCTCGACGACGGACCCGAGTACTCCCCGGATGGGAGCTGGATCTACTTCAACTCCGTGCGCAGCGGCACGATGCAGATCTGGCGCATGCGGCCGGACGGGAGCGCGCCGGAGCAGCTCACGAGCGACGGCTTCAACAACTGGTTCCCCCACGTCTCGCCGGACGGCCGCTGGGTCGCGTTCCTCTCCTTCGGTCCGGAAGTGCGCCCCGACGACCACCCCTGGTACAAGCACGTCTACATCCGCCTCATGCCCGCCGAGGGCGGCGCCTCGCGCGTCGTCGCCTACGTCTACGGCGGCCAGGGCACGATCAACGTCCCGTCGTGGGCGCCGGACTCGCGGCGGCTGGCCTTCGTGAGCAACACGGGCCCGCGACCCTGACGGTGACCGCACGGCGGGACGAGAACAGGTCGCGGTCGCCGCTCTGCGAGGAATTCCCGACGGAGCATCCCGACCCCTCCCGACAGACAGCGCGCCGCCGAGCGGAGAGCTTCGCTACCTGATCGCGACGACCTCCACGCACGGCTCGGCCACGCACGCGCTCGGACGAACGGAGGACAGGATGGCGACCACCCTCGGCGCGCACGACGTGGCGCCCACGCTGCCGCACGTCGCGCCGCCGTGCGCGGACGTGCCGATGCTCCCCGTCCCGGGCTCGACGGCCGAGCGCCGGCGGTTCGCGGAGATCCAGCAGCTCCTCCGGCCGCAGTTCGAGCGCGTCTTCCCCGATCGGCACGCCGAGCGCACGGTGGTCGTCGTGCCGAGCATGTCGCTCGACGCGGGGGAGCTCACGAAGCTCGTCGGCGCGACGCGCTACGAGGAGCGCATGCTCTGCATGCTCATGCTGCTGCGGCTCCCGCGCACGCACGTCGTCTACGTCACGAGCGAGGCCGTGCCCGCCGCGGTGCTCGACTACTACCTGCACCTGCTCCCGGGCATCCCGCCGGCGCACGCGCGGCGGCGGCTGACGATGCTGAGCTGCGACGACCCCTCCCCCGCACCGCTCACCGCGAAGCTCCTCGCGCGGCCGCGCCTGCTCGACCGCGTGCGCGCCGCCGTGCACGACCGGGCCACGGCCCACGTCTCGTGCTTCAACGCCACGCCACTCGAGCGCTCGCTCGCCGTGCGGCTCGGCGTCCCGCTCTACGCCTGCGACCCCGCGCTCGCCGACCTCGGCACGAAGAGCGGCAGCCGCGAGGTGTTCCGCCGCGCGGGCGTGCCGCACCCCGTCGGCTTCGAGCGGCTGCGGGACGCGGGGGACGTGGCCGAGGCGCTCGCCGCGCTCCGGCGCGCCGACCCGGCGCTGCGGCGCGCGGTGGTGAAGCTCGACGAGGGATTCTCCGGCGAGGGGAATGCGGTGTTCGCGTACGAGGGGGCGCCCGACGGCCCGGCGCTGCTCGCGTGGGTGCGCCGGGAGATCGGCACGCGCCTCCGCTTCGTCGCGCCGAACGAGACGTGGGAGCGCTTCGCGGCGAAGCTCGGCGCGATGGGCGGCGTCGTGGAGTGCTTCCTCGACGGCGACGAGGTGCGCTCGCCCTCGGTGCAGTGCCGCGTGGACCCGCTCGGCCGCGCGAGCGTCATCTCGACGCACGACCAGCTCCTCGGCGGTCCGTCAGGGCAGGTCTACTGGGGGTGCACCTTCCCCGCGGGCGACGCGTACCGCCGGGAGATCCAGCAGGCCGGGCTGCGGGTCGCCGAGGTGCTGGGACGAGATGGAGTGATCGGACGCTTCGGCGTGGACTTCGTGTCCGTCGTGCGCGGCGGCCGCCGCGAGACGGCGGCGATCGAGATCAACCTGCGGAAAGGCGGGACGACGCACCCGTTCCTCATGCTGCAGTTCCTGACGGACGGCACCTACGAGCCGGAGGACGGCGTGTACCGCACGGCGGCGGGCCGCGTGTGCCACTACGTCGCCTCCGACAACCTGGGCGACCCGTCGTTCCGCGGGCTGACGCCGGCCGAGCTCATCGACATCGCCGTGCGCAACGACCTCCACTACGACGCGGCGATGCAGCAGGGCGTGATGTTCCACCTCCTCGGCGCGCTCCCGGAGCACGGCAAGCTCGGCGCGGTGGCGATCGGCGCGACCCGCGCAGCGGCGCAGTCGTACTTCCGCGAGACGATGACGGTGCTCGCCCGCGAGGTGAGCGGACGTCCGCGCATGGCCGCGCCGCGAGGAGACTGAACGGCCGGCCGTTCAGAGCCTGTCGAGCCAGTTCACCAGCGCGAGGTACGCGTCGGCGCGGCGGCGGGTGAGCTCGTCGAGCTCCTCGGCGCGGGTCCTCGTCGCCACCGCGAGGTCGGCGTCGGTGTGAGGCGCGAGGTCGGCCAGCTTCGCCGGCGGCAGGTAGGGGACCGGCGCGTCGTAGGCGATGCTCGTGGCGGTCATGACGCGTGGCTCCAGTCGTCGGCGCGCATCCGGTCGAGCGCGCGCGGGTCGGCGATCGGCGGCATCGGGGCCGCAGGGTCGATGGCGATGAGCACGGGGCACGCGGCGCGGCGCAGCACGCCCGACACGGCGGCCGCGTCGTCCGCGTCCATCAGCACGAGATCCGAGTGGAAGCGCAGCGCCTCCGCCGCGATGGCCGCGGGCGGGTCGCCCGCGACGGCGTCCACGAAGAGGCGGTCGGCCTCGCGCGTCGCCGCGAGCTGACGCCACCGGGGCGGCGCGTCGACGGCGCCCGCGCGCGAGCCGCCCGCCACGAGCACGATGGCGAGGCGCGCGTCGAACCGCTCCTCGAGGTCGCGCGCCCACTCGAAGGTCGGCGCGCCGATGTCGCCGCCCTCCACGGGGACGAGCAGCTTGAGCGGCGGACCGGCCATCACGCCTGCGGCCGCGAGCACGGGCGTGCGCGCGCAGGCCACGAGGCGCAGCGCGGTGCCGCCGAACGCGTCGGGGGCGCGCATGCCCTGCTCGTGCTCGCCGACGACGACGAGGTCCGCCGACCACTGCGCGGCGGCCTCGGCGAGCGCGACCGCCGCGTCGCCCGAGCGCGCCTCCGTCCGCACCGGGCCTGTGCCGAGCGGCGCGAGCTCTGCAGCGGCCTCGAAGAGGCGCCGGGCGAGGGCGCTGCTCGCGGCGGCGATCGCCGTGGGCGCCACGTGCACGAGCAGGAGCTCCGCCGCGGGCGCCACGTCGCGCCGCACCCACCGCGCGGCGGCGAGCGACGCCTTGCCGAAGTCCGTCCCGACGATGATGCGTGTGAGCCGCATGTCCGCCTCCGCTGGTCGTGGGCGAATCGTACGCGCGGGTTCGGGTGCGGGGTGTCGGCGTACGGCGGATTCGCGTAGGGAAATCCCTGGCTGCCGGCCGAGGGCCTATATCTGCGAGTACGCCGTGGGCCGGAGGAAGAGGTTGCTGATGCTGGATACGACCTTCGCGTCCGCGAACTCCGGCCTCGACGAGAGCGCCTTCCACTCGGGATCGCTCCCGAATCGTCCCCACTGCACGTCATGGTCCGCCATGTCGTCGTACGCGAGGAGATACGTGAGGTTCGGCTGGCTCGCGCCGACGAGCGCCTGCCCGAAGAACACGGGGTGCATGCCCGCGCGGCGGAAGATCGCGATCTCCGCCTGGTCGAACATGCCGATCTTCGTCTGGCTGGCGACCTCGGTGAGCGCCTCGTAGCGCCTCAGCTCGAAGAGGCGCCGCTTCCCTGCGGCCGTCTGCGGCGGCAGCTCCAGGCGCGGCATCCCCGCGAACGCGAGGAAGAGCGCGCTCTCCATGCGGTCGTACGCGGGCGCCGAGGCCGGCGCGTCGGTCACGGCCGCGCCCGCGCGGCGGTACTCGGCGTCACCCGCGAGGCGCTCGGCCACCCGCACCAGCGACTCGGCCGACGCGTGCGGGATGAGCACGTGGTACGACGGCGACGCCTCTCCGATGGCGACGGTGAACACGCCGACGGGCCCGGTGCCGTGCCGCCGGAGCGCCGGCACGAGCGCGTCGCGGAAGTAGTCGCCGAGCGCCGCGGCGCGCGGGCCGTTGGTCGTGCGATAGGTACGGAGCTCGTAGAGCTCCCGCGCGGCGGGCTGGGCGGGAGCCGCCTGCTGGGCGACGAGCTCGCGCGTGCCGGCGAGGGCGGCCGAGGTCGCGGCGCCGGCGATGAGGGCGCCGGCACGGGTCAGGAGCTCGCGGCGGCCGAGCGGCGCGGAGGTCATTTCGACCGATGAGTCTTCGAGTTTGCGGGAGTCTGACATGGTGAGTCGGGCCGGGAATGGCGTCTGATTGGGTCCGACCGTACCGTATATCGCCATGACCACCGCCGCCATCCATCTCGAGCAGGACCGGCCCGCCCTCACCGGGCACTGCTACCGCAGGCTCGGCTCCGTGGTGGACGCCGAGGACGCCGTGCAGGAGGCGATGCTCCGCGCCTGGAAGAGCATCGAGGGGTTCCGCGAGCAGGCGTCGATCAAGACCTGGCTCTACCGCATCGCCACCAACGTGTGCCTCGACGTGCTCTCGAGCGCGGAGCGCCGCCGGCTGCGCCCGCTGGACCTCGAGACGCCGCCGGGCGTCGTGAACGAGGACCTCGTCCTCACGCAGCGCACGCGCGAGCACTGGCTGGAGCCGATCCCGGACGCCATGGCGATCCCGGCCGCCGAGGACAGCGACCCGGAGGAGCGGGCGATCCTCAAGGAGAGCATCCGCCTCGCCTTCGTCGCGGCGCTCCAGTACCTGCCGCCGCGCCAGCGTGCGGTGCTGCTGCTCACGCAGGTGCTCAACTGGAGCGCGGCGGAGACGGCGGAGGCGCTGGAGATGAGCGTGGCGGCGGTGAACAGCGCGCTCCAGCGCGCCCGCGCGACGCTCGAGACGCGCAACCCCGCGGTCGTGCCGCGCGCGCTCACGGAGGAGCAGCAGCGCCTCGTGGCGCGCTACGTGGACGCGTTCGAGCGCTACGACATGGAGGCGCTCACGGCCCTCCTCAAGCAGGAGACGACGATGTCCATGCCGCCGTACGAGCTGTGGCTGCGCGGGCCCGACTCGATCGCGCGCTGGATGACCACGTTCGGCATCGGCTGCCAGGGATCGCGGCTGGTGCCGGCGGGCACGGTCGGCGGGATGCCGGCGTTCGCGCAGTACAAGCGCGGGGGCGAAGAGCCGTGGTCGATCGTGGTCCTCGACGTCGGCACGGACGGGATCGAGAACATGACGTTCTTCCTCGACACCGAGACGCTGTTCCCGCGGTTCGGGGTGCCGATGCGGCTCTCGTAGGTCCTCGGCCCTCGGCCCTCGGCCGCAGCGAGCTCCGGTCCCGCCGAACGATCGTTCGGCGGGACCGATGAGTTTCGGGCGGTGCCCCGGTCTATCGCTGTGGAACCCTCGACGAGGTCATCATGTCCGCAACGATTCTCGCCTCCGCCCCCACCCTCGGTGACACCACGGGCGCCAAGCGCCGGGCAGGCCGCGTCCTCGGTGGCATCGCGGCGCTCTTCCTCACGTTCGACACCGTCATCAAGGTCGCCGGCGTGAAGGAGGCGGTCGAGGGGACCGTGCAGCTCGGCTACCAGCCGCACCACCTGCCGATCATCGCGGTGATCGAGGTCGTACTGCTCGTGCTGTACCTCGTGCCGCGCACCGCCCCGCTCGGCGCCCTGCTCTGGACGGGCTACCTGGGCGGCGCCGTCGCGACACACTTCCGGCTCGACAACCCGCTCTTCTCGCACGTGCTCTTCCCGATCTACGTCGCGGCGCTCCTCTGGGGCAGCCTGTACCTACGCGACGCGCGGGTGCGTGCCGCGTTCGGCGCCCGCCGCTGACGCCTCGGCCCTCGGCCGTCCACGACTCACGACTCGAGACTACGACCCACCACGAGGATTCGCATGTCCACCACCCAGGCCCCCGCGCCCACGATCAAGAACCCCGGCACGAAGCCGACGACGCCGCGCAAGCTGTTCGTCAACGTCCCGGTGGCCGACGTGCAGCGCTCCATCGACTTCTTCGAGGCGCTCGGCTTCACCTTCAACGCGCAGTTCACCGACGCGACCGCCGCGGCGATGCTCGTGGGGGAGGACGCGTACTTCATGCTGCTGACCCGCGCGAAGTTCCAGGACTTCACGAAGCGCGCGGTCGGCGACCCGCGCCGCGACACGCAGGCGATACACGCGCTCGGCGTCGAGAGCCGCGAGGCGGTGGACGCGATGGTGAAGAAGGCCATCGCGCTCGGCGGCGCGCCCGCGATGGAGCCGCTGGACCACGGCTTCATGTACGGGTGGAGCTTCTACGATCTCGACGGGCATCACTGGGAAGTGTTC
>JBJMNJ010000379.1:0-8341 GCA_045804325.1 Gemmatimonadaceae bacterium | reverse complement strand
GCGAGTCGCCCGGCGGGCCTTCGTGCGTCTACGGCGCCGCGCCGTCCGCTATGCCGGCTCCCGCGCCACGACCTCGATCCCCTCCGGGAACGCCGCGACGACGTCGAAGAGCGCCGGGGCATTCCGGAAGTGCAGCCGGAGCGAGGCGTCGCCGACGCCGAGCGCCCGCCGGTCCACGAACTCCATCGCCGCGATGACGAGCGGCTCGGGACGGCCGGGCATCTCGAGGTGCATCCCGACGCGCACCGCGCCGTCGATCAGCTCGGCGACGATCACGGGTCCGCGCCCCGTCGCCTTGAACACGTCACGAACGCGCAGAAGGTCAGCCATGTGCGGTCTCCCGTACGGGCGGGCGAGGGACGCGCCCTGCGCCCGTCCGTGCGCGATCGATCGGATCCTACGGCGCCCGCCGCCGCCCCACGAACATCCGGTAGATCCAGAGCAGCAGTACCGCCCCGAGGAGCGACATGATGAACCCGGCGCTCTGGCCCTCACGGTACCACCCGAGCGTCCGCCCGAGGAACGTCGCCACCAGTGCGCCGGCGATGCCGAGCAGGATCGTGACGATGATGCCACCCGGGTCCTTGCCCGGCATGATCAGCTTCGCCAGCGCGCCGACGATGAGGCCGATGATGATTGCCGCGATCACGTGGGAGCCCTCCGCGTGGGTGTAGCGGCTGCCGAGCAAGTGCGGTGCCCGCCGGGAGTCCGCCGCCGTCCCGGAAGATGCCATCCGTGGCCGCCGACACGCCAGAGAGTGTCCGCCGACGGCCGGAGAATACGAGTCCCATATGGGCGGGGATCGAGTCGACCCCGACGGGAGCCGAGGCGGCGGCCTCGGCTCGCTTGACGGGCCCGTTCGTCCGCCGAATTCTTGAGCCTCCCAGCCACCCGACGGAGGGTGCCACGATGCGCGCGTCTCCCGCTCTCGCTTTCGCCGTCCTGGTCCTCGCCGCCGCCACCGCGCGCGCGCAGGAGCACCCGCATCCGAGCGGCTCTCCCGAGCGGCTCGGCAGCGTCCACTTCGCGACGTCGTGCAGCCCGGCGGTCGCGCCGCAGTTCGACCGCGCCGTCGCGCTGATGCACTCGTTCGAGTTCGGCGCGTCCATCCGGGCGTTCTCCGACGTCCTCGCCGCGGACTCCACCTGCGCCATGGCGCAGTGGGGCATCGCCCTCAGCCGGTGGAGCAACCCCATGGCCGCCGGCCTCCGCTCGCCCGCGCAGCTCGCGCCCGGGCGCGCCGCCGCCGAGGCCGCCGTCCGGCTCGCGGAGCGCGCCACCGAGCGCGAGCGCGGCTACGCCCGCGCCGTCTCGGCCCTGTACACGAGCTACGAGCAGGTGCCGCAGCCCGCGCGCGTCGCCGCGTACGAGCGGGCGATGGCCGAGCTCGCGGCGAGCCAGCCGGCCGACACCGAGGCGACGATCTTCCACGCGATCGCCCGCGTCGCCGCCGCGCCGCCGACGGACAAGACCTACGCGAACCAGCTCGCCGCCGGCGCGACGCTCGAGCGCATCTGGGCGGCGCAGCCGAACCACCCCGGGCTGGCGCACTACATCATCCACGCGTACGACGCGCCGCCGCTCGCCGGCCGCGCGCGCGCCGCGGCGGAGCGCTACGCGCGCATCGCGCCCTCCGCGGCGCACGCGCTGCACATGCCCTCGCACACGTTCACCCGCGTGGGACTCTGGTCCGAGTCCGTCGAGAGCAACCTCCGCTCGATGGACGCTGCGCTCGGCACCGCGTCGATCGCCGAGGCGCTCCACGCCGCCGACTACGCGACCTACGCATACCTCCAGATGCGGCGCGACTCCGCCGCGCGGGCGATGATCGACCGCCTCCCCGCCCTCGAGGCGCGCTTCGACCCGACCGCCATCACGGGCGCCGCGCCCGGCTCCGCGGGCGTCTTCGCGCTCGCCGCCATCCCGGCGCGTTACGCGCTCGAGCGCCGCGAGTGGGGCGCGGCGGCTGCGCTCGCACCTCGCGCGAGCGCGTTCCCATGGACGGACGCGATCGTGCACTTCGCGCGCGCCCTCGGCGCCGCGCACACCGGCGACGTCGCCGCGGCGCGCGCGTCGATCGACTCGCTCACCGCCATCCGCGAGCGCCTCGCCGCGCAGGGCGAGGCGTACTGGGCGGAGCAGGTCGCCATCCAGGCGCTCGGCGCGCAGGCGTGGGTGGACCACGCGGAGAAGCGCGACGAGTCCGCGCTCGCCCGCATGCGCGAGGCGGCGGATCGAGAGGACGCCACGGAGAAGTCCGCGGTGACGCCGGGCCCGCTCGCCCCCGCCCGCGAGCTCCTCGGCGACCTGCTCATGGAGCTCGGGCGGCCGTCCGACGCGCTCGCCGCCTACCGCGCGACGCTCGCCAAGGAGCCGAACCGCTACCGCGCGCTCGACGGCGCGCGTCGAGCGGCGGCGGCCGCGGGCGACCGCGCGGCCGCGGCGCGATACGCGGACGCGCTGAAGGCACTCACCCGGTCGTAGCGCTGCGGGCCGGCGGGGGTGCCACGCCGCGGCCCGTCGGGAACACCTCGAAGCAGCAGCGGGGCTGCGCCGCTCGGTCGCAGCACTCCTTCACCGACGCGCCGAGCAGCTCCGCGAGCATGCTCTCGATCGCGTGGCACACGCTCGGGTGCTTGTCGGTCAGGGCGGCCAGCGGGCAGCCACTTCCCTGAATGGCGAGGTGGTCGCCCAGCGGCTCGACGTGCGTCAGCGCGCCGAACTCCTGGTTCAGCAGCCGGCTGGCCGCCGCGACGCGGCGCTCCGCGGGGCCGGCCGGAATGCGCCCGCCGAACTCGTCGGCCAGCGCGCGGCCGGCCTCGCGCATCAGGGCGTCGAACCACTCGGGAGGCTCGTTCGCCGCGACCGCGCGCACGACCTGGCGCAGCAGCGGGACGTACGCGCCCGACAGCAGCCCCTGAAGCTCCGGCGTGAGGACGTACAGGTGCGCGGGACGCGTGGGGCCCCGCCGGACGCCCGACCGGCGCACCAGCCCATCGCGCTCCATGCCCGCGAGCTGCGTGCGTACGGCGTTGCCGGTCAGCTCGAGCGCCGCCGCGATCTCGAGGACGGTCAGCGGGCCGCGCCGCAGAGCTTCGACGATGCGACCGCGGCTGCCCGTCAGGGCGAGCTCGCGGCGGAGGTTGAGCGGCGCCATCACGTGTCGGAGTAAGGTGAGGCCGGGCGGGACCCGCTCAGCCGGGGCGCGCGTCCGCCACCGAGCAAACTCCCCGCCAGCGGACGGACGGGCCGTGATTGGAGCAGATATTGCAGAAATTCATTGACAATCTTCGTATCGTCCCGAGTCCATCTTCGCGGGGTGGATCGAGCCATGCGCCAGCGCCCACACGGCCCGTCCGAGAAGTCTCTCGCCCGACCGTCCGCCGTCACCCGGGCCCGCCGGCTCGCCGCACTGCTCGCCGCCGGCGCGATGCTCGGCGCGTCCGGGTGCCGGCAGTTCCCGGAGTCGAAGCCCACGACGGACCTGGAGCAGCAGGGGCGACGGATCTTCCGCGACGACACCTTCGGCGACGAGAAGTTCTGGACGGACACGGCGCGGCTGAACGAGGTCATCGAGCACGGCATCCAGCCGCTCGAGGCGCTGGGGCTCGGCCTCAAAGTCGACATGGACCGGCTGAACCTCCTGAAGTTCGTCGTGCACAACCCGTTCGGCGTCGGGGGCACCAAGGAGCTCCTCCGGCAGAACGCCGTCGTCGGCCTGCGCGCGCAGTTCCGCGGCGACCGCATCGAGCGCATCGGCATCACCTGCGCGCTCTGCCACTCGACGGTCGACAACGCGCTGCTCCCCGGCATCGGTCACCGGCTCGACGGCACGCCCAACAAGGACCTCGAGGTCGGGAAGATCCTCGCGATGCTCCCGCCGTTCACCGACGCGCAGAAGGCCGTGCTGCGCACCTGGCCGCACGGGACGTACGATCCGCGCTTCAACTTCGACGGCAAGAGCACGCCGCTCGTCCTCCCGCCCGCGCACGGTCTCGCGCAGGTGGCGAACGAGACCTACACGGCGGAGGGCCCCATCTCGTACTGGAACGCGTACGTGGCCGTCACGCAGATGCACGGCCAGGGCAACTTCGCGGACCCGCGGCTCGGCGTGAACATCGTGCAGGAGCCCGACCTCGTGACGCCGAAGCTCGCGGCGCTGCGCGCCTACCAGCACCGCCTCTCGCGGCTGCCGCCGCCGGGGGCGTCGTACGACCGGGGCGCCGCGCGGCGCGGCAAGGTGGTGTTCGACGCCAACTGCGCGCGCTGCCACACCGGCGGCAACCTCACCGACAACAACGCCGGCACGCTGCACGCGCCCGCGGAGACCGGCATGGACCCGGCGTATGCCGAGCGTACGACCCAGAAGCAGTACCGCACCACGCCGCTGCGCAGCCTCTGGCAGCACGCGCCGTACTACCACGACGGCAGCGCGAAGTCCCTCCGCGAGGTGGTGAACCACTACGACCGGACGCTGAACCTCCGGCTCAGCCGCCGGCAGAAGAAGGACCTCGAGCAGTACCTGCGATCCCTGTGACGGAGGAGACGATGCGACGCTCGACCTGCGCCGCGGCACTGCTCGCCGCGCTCGCCGCGACGCCCCTCCCGGCCCAGCGCCCGATCTCGGTGGGCGTGGCCGGCGGCGTCTCGTTCCCGCAGGGCAACTTCGGCGACGTCGTGGACGTCGGCTGGCACGCGCTGGGCACCCTCGCGCTGAGCACGCTCATGCAGCCGCTCGGCCTGAGGCTGGACGGCGCGTTCAACGAGTTCGGCCTCACCGACGAGGGGACGCAGCGCGCCCTCTCGGTGACGCTGAACCCGACGTACCGGCTGCCGATGACGAGCTCGCCGTTCTCGCCGTACGTCATCGCCGGCGCGGGGGCGTACCACCTCGACTGCAGCGGCGATGCGTCGTGCGATGGGACGACGCGCTTCGGCTGGAATGCCGGCGCGGGAACCAAGGTCACCGCGCTCGGCCTGCGCGCCTTCGTCGAGGCGCGCTACCACCACGTCGCGTTCGAGGGGCCGGACGTGCACTACGTCCCGCTCACGGTGGGGCTCTTGTTCTGAGCGCGGGGCCGCGTCGTCAGGCGGCGCTCAGTGGTCCTTCTCGTCGTCCGGGTGGCACGCCTGGTCGATGACCACCGCGCTCGCGAGGATCAGCACGGGGTCTTCCGTCGGCGCGACGTCCACCCCGTACGTGTCCGTGAGCCGGAACCACTTCTTCGAGACCGTCGCCACGACGCGGTCCCCGCGGCGGAACGTGTACTCGTGCTCGAGGAAGTCTCCCTTCGCCTCGAGGTCGTCCGGCCCCGGCACGTCGACGGTGAAGCGGTGGTGGAAGAGCGTGAAGAGCTTCCGCTTCACCACCGCCACCGTCTCGCCTTCGCGCGAGATCTCGTAGGTCTTGCCCCACGAGAGCAGCTTCTGCTTGATGAAGGCGAGCTCGTGCCCCTCCATGTCCTGGAAGGAGAGCTTGTCGCCGATGCTGATGGCCCGCCCGTCCACGAAGTAGACGTCGCGGCCCGCCTCGTCCTTGATGACGAAGTCGTCGCCGAACGCGAGGAGCTTCTGCCGGAGCACGTAGCGCATGCCCCGAAGCTGCGTGGTGCCCCGGCGGCGGGCAAGCTCACTCCGACTTCAGCGCCTCCGTGGGCTGGATGCGCAGCGCGCGCCGGGCCGGGCCGAGGGAGGCGAGCGCGCCGACGCTCATCATCAGCGCGGCGATCAGCACGAGGTACTCCGCGCCCCGCCCGCCCGTGAAGCCGCCCTTCATGCTCTGGTCGATGACCCGGGCGATCCCGAGCCCGATGACGATGCCGACGGCGATCTGGCGCATGGCGCCCGCGAGCACGCCCCCGATCACCTGCCGCGGGCCCGCGCCGAGCGCGGCACGGATGCCGATCTCGCGGCGCCGCCGCGTGATGGTGAACGACACGAGCGCGTAGATCCCCGCGGCGGAGAGCAGCAGGACGCTGAGCGTCACCGCGACGACGACGATCACGAGCAGGCGTAGCTCCAGCATCCGGTCGCGGAGCGAGTCGTCGAGCGCCGCGACGCTGCCGACGCGCAGCAGCGGGTCGACGGCGAGCGCGAGGTCCCGCAGGCGCCCGCCGAACTCGACGGGCGCGCCGCCGCGCACGCGCACGGCGACGGAGACCGCGCTCCCGGCGCCGGGCGCGAGCGCCCGGTACATGCGCAGCTCGGGGAAGCGCGGGTTCACGGGATTCGGGAAGTCGGCGACGACGCCGACGATCTCGGACCACGGCTCGGCGTTCGCGGCCGCGGCCTCGCCGGCGCGCTGCGTGACCACCTGGCGCACCCGACGCCCCAGCGGGTCCGCGCCGCCGAACATCTTCTCGGCGAACGTGCGGTTCACCACGACGGGCGTCCCCGCGCGCGCCGCGCCCGGCGCCGGCGGCGCCGCGTCCTCGGCGCGGAGAGCGCGGCCCGTGAGCAGCTTCACCCCGAACACGCCGAAGTACGTGGGGTCCACGCTGCCGACGGCCACCGGCCTTCCCGCGGACGCCGCGGCGGTGTCGGGCGCGCGCGCGGACGAGGCCGCGGCGTCTTCGGCCTCGATGCGGAACGTCTCCTCCTCGCCCGGGACGTTCGACGACAGCGTCACCGCGACGACGCCGGGCTCGGACCGCACGCGCCGCAGCAGCTCGGCGCGCAGCGCGGCGCGCCGGGCCACGAGCGCGGGGTCGTCCGCCTCGGGCGCGTAGACGTCGTCGAGGACGCCGCGTCCCTCCTGGTCCAGGTGCACGGCCGCGGCCATCCACTCTGCCGGCGGCACGGCGGGCGGCTGGATCGCCTGCCGCGCGACGAGCGCGATGCCCGCGCCGGCCAGCGGCAGCGTCGCCACGGCGAGCGCCACCTGCGCGACGATCATGACGGTCCAGCTCCGGCCGAGCCGCATGGCGGTGCCGCCGGCGCTGAGCTGGAGGATCGCCTGCAGGCCGCGGCGAGTCGCCTTGAGTCCCGGCACGGCGCCCACGATGACCGCGCCGACGACGGCCATGCCGAGCACGTAGAGGACGACCCCGGGGCTGATGCCGAAGCGGATCCAGAAGGGAAGCTGCTCCGGCCCGGTGCGCGTGAGGAACGCGTTCGCGCGGTCGAGCGCGAGCCACGCGAGCGCCAGCCCCGCGGCCGACGCCGCGAGCGAGAGCACGAGCGCCTCGGCGAAGAGCTGCCCGACGATCCGGCCGCGGCTCGCGCCGAGCGCGCTGCGCACCGCGAGCTCGCTCATGCGGCTCGCGGTGCGCGCGTAGACGAGGATCGCGACGTTGGTCCCGATGACGACGAGCAGCATCGAGATGCCGAGCTGCACGAGGTAGAGGATCCACGCCGTCTCGGGCGTGTCGGTGAAGGCGTGCGTGTACGGGACGACGCGCGCGCGGACGTGCGCGTGCGTCTCGGGGTGCGCGGCGGCGAGGCGCCGCGTGATGGTCGCGAGCTGGAGGCGCGCGTCCTCGAGCGACGCGCCGTTCGCGAGGCGGCCGAAGACGTCGATCGGCGGCGCCTTGCCCCGCTCGTAGTCCGACGGGTCGAGGCGCAGCGGCGTCCACACGCGGTTGTTCACCGGGAAGGCGAAGCCCTGCGGCATGACGCCGATCACCGTGTGCGGCGTCGCGCCGATGCGGATGGTGCGGCCGATGACGTCCGACGCGCCGCCGAAGCGCGCCTGCCACAGGCTGTACCCGATGACGACGACCGGCGGCGCGCCCTCGCGCTCGTCGTCGTCGTTGAAGTAGCGGCCGAGGAGCGGAGGGACGCGCGCGATGCGGAACCCGGACGCGGTCATCTCGGCGACGCGCAGCGGCTCGGGGCGGCCTTCCGGGGGGACGACGTTGCGGTCCACCATGCGGAACGCCGCGAGCTCGTGCACCGCCGTGAGCGCCTCGCGCCAGGTCGCGAGGTCGTGCAGGAGGGTCCGGCGCGCGGAGCCCGCGCGCGTGTCGACGTTCTGGATGGCGACGACGCGCGCGCCCTCGTCGAGCGGGACGGCGGGGTTGGCGAGCGACGAGATGAGCGCGAACGCCACCGCGCCGATGGCGACGGCGACGGCCATGCCGACCACGCCCACCACGGTGAGGCCGGGGTACTTCGCGAGCATGCGGAGGCCGAGCTTGAGGTCCAGCCGCAGTCCGCCGAGCCAGGCGGTGCCGCGGCCGTCGCGCATCTCCTCCTTGTAGCGCTCGACGCCGCCGAAGGCGACGAGCGCCCGGCGGCGCGCCTCCGCGGCGTCGAGGCCCTGGCGCATCAGCCGCTCCGCCTCCATGTCGACGTGGAAGCGCATCTCGTCGTCCATGCGATGCTCGGCGTCGCGCCGCGA
>JBJMNJ010000378.1:0-16223 GCA_045804325.1 Gemmatimonadaceae bacterium | reverse complement strand
CCTCGGCCGCCGATCGGCGGGCCGAGGGCCGAGCGCGGCGGGCACCGTCGCGCGAACCCGCCCCGGGAGTGTAGATTCGCCCGATGACCGACGACCTCGACGACATCGAAGAGTCATCCGGCGCCGCCGGGAGCCGCTTCGGCGGCCCGCCCGCGGCGAAGGCGCGGAGCGCGGTGCAGCGCGCCGTGACCGGGCTCCTGGACGAGCTGGCGCCGGAGCGCCCCGCGCCGCGCGCCGGGCGCCCGCCGGTGGCCGTCGAGCAGTACCGCACGCCGAACGGCGTCGTGCTCCAGGCGGCGTCCGCGGCGGTGAGCGTCTCCTGGTTCCCCGACACCACGAGCGAGGTGGAGCTCGGCGAGCTCCAGGTCATCCTCTGGCGCGGCATCGTCAACCGCCGCGGGGCCGCCCCGCGGAAGGAGCGCGCCGAGGTGGTGCGCGAGATGGTGCTGCGCCCCTACGAGCAGGCGCCCGAGGACTACGCGTGGCGCGCCGCGGACGGCACCACCTACACGAGCGCGTCCCTCTCCGAGTACTGCCTCGCCCTGCTCGCCGCGCAGATCGGCGCGACCGCGGGCGCGTCGAGCGCGGCGAGCTGACGCGGCGGGCCGGCGCGCCGGCCCGCCCCGCGCGGGAGGCCCGCCGGCCGCAGCCTCGCGGCGCACTCGTCAGGCAATCCCCCACACGTGAGCGCGCGGCGCCGCGCAATGGGCCCAAGGTGACCCCCGCGACCGCACGCGGCACGCCGCGTGTACGGTCGCGCGGCCCGCGTAATGCCGGGCACCATTCCCGACGCCCCCTCGAAGAGGATCGCGATGCGTGTACGCACGTACGTCGCCGCGCTGCTCGCGCTCGCCGTCGGCTCCCCCGCGCTCGCCCAGGGCGCGCGCCTCAAGCCGGGTGCCGGGAGCCGCGTCGTCATCCAGGGCACCTCGAACATGCACAAGTGGGACTGCGTCAGCACGTCCTTCACGGGCACCGCGGAGGTGCCGTCCGGCACGCCCGCGGAGGTCGGCAAGGCGGTCACGTCACTCGCGGTCACCATTCCCGCGCGCTCGATCGACTGCGGCAACGGGACGATGAACAACAACCTCCGCAAGGCGATGAAGGCGGAGCAGCACCCGAACGTCACCTTCAGGCTCACGTCCTACGACGCGGCGCCGGCCGGCGCGAGCGGCGCGTACAACGCGACCGTGACGGGTTCGCTCACCATCGCCGGCACGGAGCGCCCCGTCGAGCTCAAGGCGACCGTCAGCCCGGACGGCAAGGGCGGCGCGCGCGCCGAGGGGAGCACGGAGATCAGGACGACCGACTACGGCGTGCCGATCGTGCGCGCGCTGATGGGAACGCTCAAGACCGGCGAGCGCATTACCGTGGTGCTCACGATCGTCGCCACGCGCTGACGCCGCGCGGACGTCCCACCGGAGACCCGTCGAGCCATGCCGAGCCCTCGCCCGTGGCGCCGCGCCGCGTTCGCCATCGCGCTCCTGGGCGCCGTCGCGCCCGGGGTGCGCGCCCAGCAGCCCACGGGACCGGAGGACGCCGGGCGGGCGCCGCGCGACAGCATGCGCGCCAACTGGCGCGTCGCGCTCCCGGCCATCCGCATCCAGCACCTGCGGCCGCGGGACCAGCGCGGCATCAACGTCTTCGAGCCGCCCAAGCGCGACTCGGTGCGGTACCGGGGCTTCGCGCTGCAGCTCGGCGCGGCGTTCACGCAGCAGTTCCAGGGCGTCAGCCACGAGAACGACGCCGACTCGGTGCGCACGAGCGCCGTCAACGCGACGAACGCCAACCGCCTCATCGGCATCGGCAACGGCTTCCCGAACGCCGTGGCGAACCTCTACATCGACGCGCAGGTGGCGCGCGGCATCCGCGTCGCCATGACGTCGTACCTGTCCGCGCGCCACCACCAGGAGACGTGGGTCAAGGACGGCTACTTCCAGATCGACGACTCGCCGTTCGAGGTCGAGCTGCTCGACCGGCTCATGGAGCACCTCACGGTCCGCATCGGGCACTTCGAGATCAACTACGGCGACGCGCACTTCCGCCGCGCCGACAACGGGCAGGCGCTCTACAACCCGCTCGTCGGCAACTACATCCTCGACGCGTTCACGACGGAGATCGGGGGCGACGTCTACTGGCGGCAGGGGCCCGTGCTCCTCATGGGCGGGCTCACGGGCGGGGAGATCCGCGGCCAGGTGACGGTGCCCGAGCGCCGGTCGTTCGCGCACATCTTCAAGGTCGGGCTCGACCGGCAGGTCTCCCGAGACCTGCGCGTGCGCCTCACGGGATCCACCTACGGCACGGGGCAGAGCAACAGCAACACGCTCTACACCGGCGACCGCGCGGGCTCGCAGTACTTCCTCGTGCTGGAGAACAGCCAGGCGACGGAGACGGCGCAGGCGTGGTCCGGCCAGGTCCGGCCGGGCTTCACCAACATGGTGCACGCGTACGTGGTGAACCCGTTCGTGAAGTTCCACGGGCTCGAGCTCTTCGGGAACATCGAGACGGCCACGGGCCGCGCGACGGGCGAGGCGAGCAAGCGGAGCGTCCGCCAGCAGGTCGCCGAGGGCGTCTTCCGCTTCGCGCAGCGCGACCAGCTCTACGCCGCCGCGCGCTGGAACCGCGTCGCCGGCCGCCTCGCCGCGAACATCCCGGACGACTCGCGCGTCGAGCGCTGGCAGGCCGGCGGCGGCTGGTTCATCACGCCGCTCGTGCTGCTCAAGGGCGAGTGGGTGGACCAGAGGTACGACGACTTCCCGCGCACCGACATCCGGAGCGGCGCCGCGTTCCGCGGCTTCATGGTGGCGGGAAACGTGGCGTTCTAGCACCCACCCTGCTCCCTGCTCCTGTTCCCTCTACTGACTCAGCCGTGCCTGGCATGCCCGACGTACACGTTAGGCAGCGCCGTGCGTCACCGTGGCAGCCCCGGCTCGGCACGCCGGTTGCGCCCTCGGGTCGCCGTCAACGTCATCACCCGTCATCACCGAGGCAGCATCTCGGAGGTATCGCATGGCGACGCAGACCACCAGACACAACGACCAGCAGAACCAGCAGGCCCAGCAGAACCAGCAGTCGACGCAGCAGACCACGCAGAAGGGCGGCACGGATGTGGCGCGCCAGGGCGACCGCGAGCGCTCCATCGAGGCGAGCCGCGAGGGCCACCGCGGGGCGGGCGCCGGCCTGGCGCGGCGCGGCCAGTTCGACCCGGTCTTCGGCGGCGCGCTCGGAGAGCCGTTCGCGCTGATGCGGCGGATGGCCGAGGACATGGACCGGCTGTTCGATCAGTTCGGCTTCGGTCGTACGGGCCTCGGGGCGGGGCTCTTCCGCGACATCCCGCGCGCGGGCTCGCTGCTCCGCGACGCCGAGCGCGGCGCGTGGACGCCGCAGGTGGAGATGTTCCAGCGCGGCGACCGGCTCGTCGTGCGCGCGGACGTGCCGGGGATGAAGAAGGAGGACCTGCAGATCGACGTCGAGGACGGCCTGCTGACGCTTCGCGGCGAGCGCCGCGATGAGCGCGAGGAGAACGAGGAAGGCCTCTACCGTAGCGAGCGGAGCTACGGGCAGTTCTTCCGTGCCATCCCGCTCCCCGAGGGCGTCGACGCCGAGCAGTGCGAGGCCGCGTACAAGGACGGCGTCCTCGAGGTCACGCTGCCGGCGCCGAAGCAGGAGGCGCGCAGGGCGCGGCGAATCCAGATCCGCTGACGCCTCGGGACCACCACGGCCCCGAGGACGAAGGGCCGGCCGGGACTCCCCGGCGGCCCTTCGTGTGCTGTCCGTGCTCCCGAGCGCCGAGAGCGCCGGCGGGCCGTCTCAGCGCGCCGCCATGAGCCGCACCCGCTGCGTCGGCGTTCGCGAGGCCGACGGGCTCGCCTCGCCCGGCCGACCCGGGCTGGCGCCGCCGCGTTAGGCGGCCGGCAGCGTGAGCGTGAACCTGGCTCCCCTGCCCTCCTCGCTCCGCACGCGGAGGCCGCCCCCCATGGCGCGGGCCAGGCCGTTGCTGATCGTGAGTCCCAGCCCGGTGCCCTCCGCCGCCCGCGTCAGCTTCCGATGCGCCTGGACGAACGCGTCGAAGATCGACTCCTGCTGAGCGCGCGGGATGCCGCCCCCGCTGTCGGTGACTCGCAGGAAGACCTCGCCGCCGGTGCCGCCACGCCCCGTGCCCCTCCGCCTCGGGGTGTCCACCTCGATCGTGCCGCCGGCACCGGTGAACTTGATCGCGTTCGACAGCAGGTTGAGCAGGATCTGCCGGAGCTTCTCCGGATCGGCCCGCACGGCGACGCCGGGGTCCACCCGCACCGCGAGGCGGAGCCGCTTGGCCGCGAGCTGCGGCTCGATCATCGGGGTGACGTCGGCGACGGCCTCCGTCAGCGACACCGGCCGGATGTCGTACTCCACGCGCCCCGCCTCGAGCTTGGCGTGGTCCAGGATGTCATTGATGAGGCCGAGCAGGTGCGCGCCGCTCCGCCGGATGCGCTCGACGTCCTCGCGCTGCGCCGGCGTGAGCGCGCCGCGCACGCCCACGAGGAGCAGATCCGCGTAGCCGCCGATGGCGTTGAGCGGCGTGCGCAGCTCGTGGCTCATGTTGGCGAGGAACGCTCCCTTCGCTGCGTTCGCCTCCCGCGCGGCCTCGGTTGCGAGATCCGCCTCCTCGGTCCGCGCGATCAGCGCGGCCGTGGTGCGCTCGAGGGCCGCCGTGACCGCCGCGAGCTCGCCGGCCGCGTCGTCGCGCGGCCCCGGCGGCTGAGCGCAGGTCACCGCAGGTGCGGTCTCGGTCCCGAGCGCCAGCTCGGCGCGGGCGTGCGCCGCGCGCAGGCGGTCGTTCGACGCCTGCAGCTCCTGCGCGCGACGCACCAGCTCCGCTTGCAGCTCGATGGTTCGCCGCTCCAGTCCCGCAGACGTCGCCGCCCGGTCGGACTCCCGGCGCCTGAGGCGGAGGATGTCGGTCACGTCCTCCACCCGGTGAATGACGTGCGTCACGCGGCCCGCGGCGTCGCACATCGGCGTGTTGACCGGACTCCAGTGGCGCTCCTCCCAGGAGCCGTCCGGACGGCGGATGTCGTAGTGCTGCACCGCCATCGTGTCCGGCGCGCGGGTCGCGATGGCGCGCTCCAGCGACGCGCGGAGGTTGGCGCTCCCGTCCGCGCCCGGGTCGTCCGGCGGGTCCGGAAAGACCTCGAAGAGCCCCCGCCCACCGATGCCCTTCGCGCCTTGCCACGTCGTCATCGTGGCGCGCAGGTACGCCCGGCTCGCCGCCACGATGGTGAAGCGCGGGGCGTCGGACAGCACCACGAGCAACGGCGCCGGCACCGCCTCGAAGATCGCCCGGTAGTCCGGGGTCGCGGCTTCCGACGCGGTCGCGGGTGACGCGCCGGGCCTACGTTCATCCGCCATGCACACCTCCCGCCCCTCGCGGCAGACCCCGCTGGCCCGCACCGATTAGCAGCCTAGAGAGCACTTCATGCAACAAATGTAATGCAGTAAGCGCGCCGACCCGCCACGGCAGAGGACGGTGATGGGGAGTGAGGAGTGAGGCGTGAGGAACCGTCCCGTAAGGCTGGTCCCTCACCCCTCACCCTTCACTCGTACTGCTCCCTGCTCCCTGCTCCCTGCTCCCTGCTCCCTACTCCCTGCTCACCGGCGCGACGCGCGCGTCCGCGAGCCTCACCAGATCCGCCGGCGCCAGCGCGATCTCCAGCCCGCGCCGGCCCGCGCTCACGAACACCTCCGGCCAGGCGAGCGCGCTCTCGTCCACCACGGTGCGCAGCGCCTTGCGCTGGCCCAGCGGGCTGATGCCGCCCACCACGTAGCCCGTCGTGCGCTCGGCGAGCGCGGGGTCGGCGAGCGCCACGCGCTTGGCGCCGAGCGCGTCGGCCATGGCCTTGAGGTCGAGCTGGCAGGCGACAGGGACCACCGCGACCGCGAGCGCGCCCCGCGCGGCCCCCTCCACCGCGACCACCAGCGTCTTGAATACCTGCCGCGGATCGAGACCCAGCGCCGCCGCCGCCTCGGGGCCGTAGGCGGGCGCCGATGGGTCGTGCTCGTACGAGAGCACGCGGTGCGGGACGCGCGCACGCTCGGCGGCGCGAATGGCGGGGGTCATCCCGAAAAATAGGGAGCGCACGACTGACCGGGGGGCGCCCCGGTGCCTCTGGGTCAACCGACCCACGCGCGCCCTCACGGCCGATTGCATCGTTGCCTCCACGGACCGGCGGCCGCCGGCGCCCACCGCCCCGGGCGAGCGCCGCGTCCCGCAACCTTCACCCCGAGACAGGGACCTCGCGTCCTGGAGGATACAGTCATGCCACGCTTCGCCACGCGCACCCGCGTCCGCAATGCCGCCGTCGTGCTGCTCCTCGCGGTAGCCGCCTACGCTACCGCTTCGCAGCCCCGCGAGGCGTTCGCGCGCGACGGCAGCGTGCCCACCGAGCGCCCCGACCTCGCGGCCGTGCGTCAGGCGACGGTGCGCTACCGGGACGTCGCCAACGCCGTCGCCGACGGCTTCATCTCAGACGGCCGCTGCATCGGCCACCCCGGGCTGGGCGCCATGGGCGTGCACTACATCCAGCCGAGGCGCGCCGGGATGGTGATGAAGGACGGCCGCGTGCACGGCACCGACCGCGCGCTCGACCCCATGGAGCCCGAGGTGCTGGTCTACGCGCCGCAGAAGGACGGCTCGCTCGAGCTCGCCGCGGTCGAGTGGTACGCCTCGAAGGAGGCGTGGGGCGAGGGCGAGGCGCCGAACATCTTCGGCGTCCCGTTCGACCTGATGCAGGACGACCCCAACACGCCCGACGACGAGGCGCACGAGTTCACGCCGCACTACGACCAGCACGTCTGGCTCTTCCTCGACAACCCGAAGGGGCTGTTCGCGCAGTGGAACCCGAACGTCGTCTGCCCCGCGGAGGGGCACGGCGCGCACGGGCACGGGGCGCACTGACGGCCCTCGACCTCCGGGCTCTCGGCTCTCGGCTGTGCGCGGCTGAGAGCCGAGCGCTTCGTGCGTCGGAAGCCTCCCTGGGGAGGGGCCGAAAGACGGTCGCCGAGATTCTGGCCCATATCTCGCCTATCCGTGCGGTAGCGGTCGCCCTCGATGGCGGCGCTCAATCGCATCACGGAGGGAGCGTGTACTGGACCAGGGGGACGTGGTGGGCATCGGCGTCGCTCGTGGCGGTCGCCGCGTGCCAGGGGCCGCAGGAGCCGCGGGAGGTCCGGTATACCTGGGCCCCGCCCAAGGTGGAGGCCGTGGCCGGCGTGCCCGCCGCGGCCCTCACCGCGACGCTCGACACGCTGGTGAAGGGCAAGGCGCCCGAGGGCGTGGACCGCGACGTGTGGAAGCACGTCCAGGTCCTCTACAAGGAGTACGGGAACGCGCCGCTCTGGATGGAGTCGGCGGGCCCCAACCGCAAGCGCACCGAGGCCCTGCTCGCCGCGCTCGCGGACGCGCCGCAGGACGCGCTGCGCCTGGACGACTACCCCATCGAGCCGCTCGCGGCCGAGCTGCGCGCCCTGCGCGCGGCGCACCCGCCGACGGCGGCCCAGCTCGCGCGCGCCGACGTCCTCCTCTCCTCGGCCTACCTCGCGCTCGCCGAGGACCTGATGAGCGGACAGCTGGAGCCGGCGGAGATGACGCCGGAGTGGCACATCAACGCCCGCCACGAGCGGCTCGACAGCGCCGTAGTGCAGAGCCTCAGGGCGGAGGACCTCGCCGCCGGGATCGCGCGGATGCGGCCGCAGGAGCCCGACTACGAGGGGCTGCGCCAGGCGCTCGCGCGGCTGCGCGCCGTGGTGGACTCCGGCGGCTGGCGGGAGGTGCCCGATGGCCCGGCGCTGAAGCGGGGCGACAGCGCTCCGGCCGCGCGCCTCGCCGCGCTCCGCGACCGGCTGCGCGCCGAGGGGTTCGACGCGGGCGAGGGGCCCGCCCCGGCCGCGGAGTCCGCGGGGCACCTACGACCGCGCGCTCGCCGGCGCCGTCTCCGCCTGGCAGGAGCACCACGGCATCGCCGCCGACGGCATCCTCGGCGAGGAGACGGTGAAGTCGATGAACGTGCCCGCCGAGTATCGGCTCGGGCAGGTGGCGGCGAGCCTCGAGCGCCACCGCTGGATGCCCCGCTCGTTAGGCGAGCGCTACATCTACGTCAACGTCCCCGCGTTCCGGCTCCGCGCCGTGGACACCACGGGGCAGCCGCTCGAGATGAAGGTGATCGTCGGGGCCGAGTACGAGGGGCGCACGACGCCCGTCTTCGCCGACTCGATGGAGACGGTCGTCTTCCGCCCGTACTGGAACGTGACGCCGACCATCCAGCGGAACGAGATCGGCCCCGCGGCGGCCCGGGACCCCGGCTACCTCGAGCGGAACGACATGGAGTACTTCCGCGACGGCCCCGACACGCGCATCCGTCAGCGCCCGGGGCCCAAGAACTCGCTCGGGCTCGTGAAGTTCCTCTTCCCGAACAGCTACAACATCTACCTGCACGACACCCCGGCGCGCCTGCTGTTCCTCAAGGACATGCGCGCCTTCAGCCACGGCTGCATCCGCCTCGAGAAGCCCGCCGAGCTCGCGCAGTGGGCCCTCGGCTGGGACGCGGACCGGGTGGAGGCGGCGATGGAGGACGGCCCGAACGACCGCGCCGTGCGGCTGCCGAAGAAGATCCCGGTCTACATCACGTACTTCACCGCGTACACGCGGGACGGGCAGCTCTACTTCGGCAACGACCTGTACAGCCGCGACGAGAAGCTCGTGGCCGCGATGTCCGAGGGGGCGCGCACGGAGCCGGCGACGCGGCGCGCGGTGGAGGAGCTGCGGCAGCTCGTGGCGGAGTAGAACGAGAAGGGAGAAACGAGAAAGGAGAAAGGAGAGGCCTCCAGCGAGCAGCCTCTCCTTTCTCCTTTCTCGTTTCTCCTTTCTCGACTACTGCATCCGCGACAGCACCTTCCCGATCACGCTCGTCGGCGCGCCGGTGATGGTGGGGCGCTCGGTGCCGGGGCTCACGACGGCGCGCTGCACGGTGCCGGTGCGCGAGCGGTAGAACACGAAGCGCCGGTCGCCCGAGCGCTCGACGCGGATGATCCGGATGCCCTCGCGGCCGAACACGTCGCGGAGGATGACCACGCCGTCGTCGGTGCCGTACCGCTTCTTGTACTGGCCCGGCGGCAGGCCGCCCGGCTTCTTCGCGAGGCCCGGCGGCGTGCCGCCGCCGCGTGCGTTCGGCTGCTGGCCGCCGCGCGCGACCTCCACGCTGACGCCGGAGCCGTTGTGCGCGGCGCCCTTCGCGCCGCCCTTCGCGGCGCCCTTCGCGGCGCCCTTCGCGTCGGCGTGGGCGCTGCCGTGGGCGTCGGCCTTGGCCTTGCCCGGCGCCTTGCCCTGGGCGCCGGCGGCGCCCGCGGCGAAGGTGAGCGCGACGGCGGCCGCGCCGAGCGCGCGGGCGAGGGAACGTGCGTGCATCAATGCCTCCTCGGTGCGTGGAGTGACCGGCGCCGCGGTGCGGTGGTGCGGCGCGCGATGGGGATGCGTCGTCCGGCGCCCGGGTGAGGGGGACGCCTCCGCGTCACCGCACCCGTGCGATGAACGTCACGGTGCTCTGCGGCGAGGTCGCGGCGAGGGTGCCGGACAAGGTCCAGCGAATGCGGTTCACGCAGGCGTCGTAGCCCGCCGGCGCGCCACACCCTCCTGACGACGGAGCATAGGTCCAGGTTGCGCCGGCGTCGCTCGAGTAGGCCACCGTCGTCGCGAGGCCGCCGGCGATGGTCTGCCCCAGGCTCCCGAGCTTCAGCATCACCGCCGGCGGCACCTGGTCGGTGACGACGACGCTCGCGGCGTCGTAGCCGCCCGCGTTCGCGAACTGCACGGTGTACGTCACCTCCGCCCCCGGCTGCACCGCCGCCACCGAGGCGGACTTGGCGATGGTGAGCGTCGGGAACTCGCGGCGGACGTCCACCCAGCCGCTGTCGTTGTAGACGGCCGCGGCCGCGTTCTGGGCGAGCAGCCGCTCGACGTTCTGCGCCGTGTCCCCCGCGGGCACCGTGTACCACACGGTGTACGTCGCCGTCCCCCGCGCGGCCATCGTCACCTGCGCGCTGTCGGCCTTCGCCGTCTTGACGATGCCGCTGCCCGAGATCGAGTCGACGGTGACGAACGCGGTCGTGCCGCGCACGGCCGCCACGAGCGCGTACGTCGCCGGAACCGGCCCGAGGTTCTCGACCTGGAACGGCTGCGAGTACTTCGTGCCCGCGAGCCGTGCGATGGGCGAGGCCACGCCGTCCGGCGTCACGCGCACGGGCGTGGTCACGCTCGCCGTGGCCTGCGCCGCGGCGTTGGTGCCGTCGTTGTTCGTCGCGGTGGGATCGTAGCTCGCGGTGCTCGCCTTCGCCACGTTGACGATGGAGCCGAAGGCGGCGGGCGCGAGCGCGACGATCGTGTCGACGACGCCGGCGCCGGCGGCGAGGCTCGCGAGCGCGGGGAACGTCGCGACGCCTCCCGACGCCGTCGCGCCGCGCGTGCCGCGCACGAACGTCATCCCGCTCGGCAGGCTGTCGCGCACGACGACCTGGTACGCCGGCGCCGGGCCCGCGTTGGACGTCGTGACGACGTAGCGCGCCGTGTCGCCGGCGATCACGGAGGCCGGGCCCGTCTTCGACACCGAGACGTCCGCGGTGCCGACGGTGACGGTCGACGACGCCGAGCCGATGAGCGTGCTGCCGACGTAGGGCATCGCGCCGTTCACGTACTGGCCCATCGTGGACGGGATGCTCACCGTGTACACGAGCCTCAGCGAGTCGCCCGCGGCGATGGCGTAGGACACCCCGGGGTTCGCCTTGAAGACGACGGTGCCCGTGGCGCCGCTCGCCGGCACGGTGCCGGAGTTCGTCGCGGTCACCTGGCTGCCCGCGGCGAGCCCGCCGTACGTCGCGCCCGCCGGCAGCACGTCCTGGATCGAGTCGAGCGTCACGTCGAAGGTGGACGTGTTGCGCACGGTGACCGTGTAGGTGACCGTCCCGCCGGTCGGGAGCTGCGTCGCCGACGCGGCCTTCGCGACGGAGAAGCTCGCCGTGGGGCTCGGCGCGCCCGGGATGGGCGCCGGCGTGCTCCCCACCGTGCCGTAGCTCGAGGAGTACTTCAGCTGCGTGCCGCTCAGCATGTTCGAGTACGGGAGCGGCGTGCCGGTCGCGTTCGCGCAGAGGTAGCGGAACACGTAGCGGATCCGCGCGTCCCACTGCGAGCCGCCGCCGGAGCTCGCCACGCTCGCACGGAAGAACTGCCGGTCGGCGGTGCCCGGCGGGATGACGGCCGAGAGGCTGGGGTCTGCCGAGAGGATGGTCGTGGAGACCATCTGGAAGCAGCCCGCGGGGAAGCTCGTGTTCCCGGCGGGCTGCAGGTTGAACGTGTCGCCGGCCTTCCAGCCCTTGAAGCTGAAGGTGACCTCGAGCGGGATGAGCTGCCCGACCACCGCGCCCGCGCCGATGGTGCTCGTGCTCGCGAGGCCGCCCGCCTCCGCGCTGATCATCGAGATGGTGCGCACCGGGCCCGTGCCCGTCGCGCTGTTCCCGACGCCGTCGGTCACGGTCACCGTGAGCACCTGGCGGACGTTGTAGGTCGCTGGGTAGCTGACGTACCAGTACAGCGTGCGCGATGCGCCGGCGCCGAGCGTGCCGACGTACTGCGAGGCGGACTGGCCGCTCGAGAGCGCGATGCCGCCGCCGAACCCGGAGATGGTCGCGGTGAGGTTCGTGACCGCCGCGCCGGAGGTGTTCGTGACGCGGTAGGCGACGTACTGCGCCCGCGGGCCCGTCGTCGGGCCGTTGCTGTCGAGCGTGAGCGCCGTGTCGCTCACCTGCGTGATCGTCAGCGGCAGGGGCGCGAGCGCCGCCCCGGCGCCCGCCAGCGCCGTGGCGGGCGCGAGCAGCAGCATCGCCAGCGCCGCGAGCGCGGCCAGCAGCGCCCGGATGGCGAGCGCCATGGACGTGCTGGCCGCGCCGACGGGCCGGCGCTGGGCGGGGGTGCGGCGGGCGTGGAGCTCCACGATGCCGGGGCGGAATTGGCGGGGGAGAGGGACCGGGCGCCTCCCGGTGCTCCTCGTCTACGGCGGGAAATCTGGACCGCGCAGCATGACATTTTCGTGAGATTGCCCTGAGAACTTTCTCAGCTTCGGCCTAGATTGTGGCCGACGCGCGGCGCACCTGCCGCGCGGCGACAGACTTCGGGAGAGCATTCATCGTGCAGGTCGAGCACGGATTCTCGCTGGCCCGCGCGGCCGCGGACTACTTCCAGCACGCGGCCGGCTTCCTCTCCGTGGGCGCGGTGGGCTTCCGGCTCGCCGCCGTGCGCCGGCGCGACGACGACACCTCGCTCTCCGACGGCGAGATCCTCGCCTACCGCGACGCGCTCGCGAACGCCGCGCGGCTCGGGCTCCTCGGGGCGCTGGTGAGCGCGTACCGCTACCTGTCGCGCCTGCCGGAGACCGCGGAGCGCCGTCAGCTGTCGGTGCTCGAGCTCGTCACCGGGGACCTCCCCACGGCGCTCCGCATCCTCCTCATCGTGGTCGGCATCTTCGGGCTCGCGATCGCGGCGACGCGGCGCCCCGGCGGTTGGCGCATCGCCGCCCCGGGCATCCTGCTCGCGCCACTCACGGGACTCCTCGCCGGCGGCGACCCGCTGCGCCTCGCGAACCCGGTGCACACGCTCGTCGGCGGGCTCTGGCTCGGCACCCTCATCATGATCGTGCTCTGCGGCATCCCCGCCGCGCTGCGCTCGGCGCCCGGCGAGCGGAGGGGGATGCTGGTGGCCGAGATGATCAACGGCTTCTCGCCGCTCGCGCTGTTCAGCGCGGCGATGCTCGTGGTCTCGGGCGTCGTGACGGCGTGGCGACACATCGGGTCGTACGACGCGCTGTGGACGACGCGCTACGGCCAGTCGTTGCTCGTGAAGCTGTGCGTCGTGGCCGTCGTCTTCGCGTTCGGCGCCTTCAACTGGCGCCGCCAGCGCCCGGGCCTCGGCACCGAGGAGACGGCGCACCGCATCCGCCGCTCGTCGGCCTTCGAGCTGACGGCGGCGGCGGTGGTGCTGCTGGTGACGGTCTACCTCCTCCAGCAGCCGGCGCCCGCGGAGGCGCGGAGACCAGCGGCGCCGTCCCCGGCACGCGGCACGCCCTGAGCGGGCGACGGTGGGCCGTGCTCCGTAGGCCTGCGAACGCGCGGACTCCTCGTCAGCGGCCCACGGCTCACGGCCGAAGTATCACCTTCCCCGTCGTCCTCCGCCCCTCCAGCGCCCGGTGCGCCTCGGCCGCGTCGGCGAGCGCGAGCTCGGCGCCCACGCGCACCGAGAGCTCGCCGGCCGCCATCCACGCGAACAGGTCGCCGGCGCGGGCCAGGAGCTCCTCGCGCGTGGCCGTGTAGTGGGCGAGCGTGGGCCGCGTGAGGAAGAGGGAGCCCTTCCGGTTGAGGAGCTGCGGGTCCAGCGGCTCCGCCCGGCCACTCGACTGTCCGAAGAGCGCCATCATCCCGCGCGGCGCGAGCGCGTCGAATCCCGAAAGGAACGTCGAGCGGCCGACGGAGTCGTAGACCACCTGCACGCCGGCGCCGCCGGTGAGGCGCCGCGTCTCCGCCACGAAGTCCTGGCGCGTGTAGACGATCGTCGCGTCCGCGCCCGCCTCGCGCGCGAGCGCCGCCTTCTCGTCCGAGCCCGCCGTGCCGATGACGAACGCGCCGCGCCGCTTCGCGATCTGCACGAGCAGCAGCCCCACGCCGCCCGCGGCGGCGTGCACGAGGCAGTGGTCCCCCGCGCGCAGCGGGTACGTGGACGTGGCGAGGTAGTGCGCGGTCATCCCCTGGAGCATCACCGCAGCCGCCTCACGCGCCGGCACCGCCGCCGGCACCGGGACGAGCCGCGCCGCAGGCACCACCGCGTACTCGGCGTACGCGCCGAGCGTGCCCGCCCACGCGACGCGGTCGCCCGCGCGCACCTCGGTCACTCCCTCCCCCGCGGCGACGACCTCGCCCGCGCCCTCCTCGCCGAGCGTCGCGGGCACCGGCACGGAATAGAGGCCGGTGCGCTTGTATACGTCGATGAAGTTCACGCCGCACGCCTCGAGCTTCACGAGCGCCTCGCCGCGTCCGGGCTGCGGCATGGGCACGTCTTCCACGCGCATGGCCTCGGGGCCGCCGGGAGCGTGGATGCGAACGGCCTTCATCGTAGCAGATGGAATCACGTCGGGCTCCCGGTCGGGTTCCCGGCGGACGGGTGCGCTCGGCCCTCGACCGCCGGTGCGTGGCCGGTGGCCGACGGCCGAGGACCGAGGGCCTTCCTCACGGCCGGCGCCACCTCGCTGCCCAGCAGCTCGATGGACCGCATGACGCCCGCGTGCGGCATTGCGCCGAGCGCCATCTGGAGGAGGACGCGGTCGTGGCGGAAGATCTCGTGCTGGGCGAGGATCTTCTCGACCACCTGCTGCGGGCTCCCGACGAGCAGCGCGCCGCGCGGCGAGCGCGAGGCCTCGAACTGCGCGCGCGTCGTGGGGGGCCAGCCGCGCTCCCGACCGATCCGCGACATCACCTCCGCGTACGGCGGGAAGAACTCGTCACCGGCGCGCTGTGAGCTGTCGGCGACGTACGCGTGCGAGTTGATCCCCACGCGGAGCGCCGCCGGATCGCGACCCGCGCGGCGCGCCGCCTCGCGGTAGAGGTCGACGAGCGGAGCGAAGCGCGCGGGCTCGCCGCCGATGATGGCGAGCGCCAGCGGGAGCCCGAGCGACGCCGCGCGCACGACCGACTGCGGCGTGCCGCCGACGGCGACCCACAGGGGAAGCGGATCCTGGAGCGGGCGCGGGTACACGCCGCGGTCGTCCACGCGCTGGGTGTGCCGGCTGCCCGGCCACGTGAGGCGCTCCGACTTCCGGATCGCCAGGAGCATCTCGAGCTTCTCGGCGAAGAGCGCGTCGTAGTCGTCGAGGCTCTGGCCGAAGAGCGGGAACGACTCGATGAAGCTGCCGCGCCCCGCCATGATCTCGGCGCGGCCGCTGGACAGGAGGTCGAGCGTCGCGAAGTCCTGGAAGACGCGCACGGGGTCGTCCGAGCTCAGCACCGTGACGGCGCTCGTCAGGCGGATGCGGCGGGTGCGCTCGGCCGCCGCGGCGAGCGCGACGGCGGGGGAGGAGACGGCGTAGTCCGCGCGGTGGTGCTCGCCGACCCCGAAGACGTCGAGCCCCGCCTGGTCGGCGAGCTCGGCCTCCTCCATGAGGTTCCGCAGGCGCTGCGCGAGCGTGACGGCTTCCCCTCCGGGGGGGACGTCCGCGAAGGTGTAGATGCCGATTTCCATGCGAGAGTAGTACGCAGGATCGTCACCGGTTCCCGACACCGCCCTCGGCCGATAGTCCTCGGCCCTCGGCCGCGGAACGGCGTACGCAGCGTGGCGGCCGTGTACGCCGGACGCGCCGCGAGGGCTCCCGTGAGCAGGCCGAGGGCCGAGGGCCGTGCCACTGGCGCCTACCACTTCTCCCCCGCCCCGCTGTCGCGCGTCGCGCGCAGCGCATACGAGAAGCCGCCGACGCGGTACCACTTGTAGCCGCAGGACTCCATCGCGACGTGGTGCACGCCGTCCTCGCCGGCCTTCTGCTCCTCGTTGACGAGCAGGTTGGCGAGCGTCTCGCCCCCCTCGACCTTCACGCGGAAGCGCGCCTCCTGCGGCAGGCTCGAGAAGTTGTGCAGGACGACGACCGCGTTGCCCCGCCACTCGTACAGCATGGCGAGCACGTTCTCGCAGCCGGCCGGGAGGATGGTCCAGTCGCCCCAGCCGATCTCCGGGCACTCCTTGCGCAGCCGGATCATGCGGACGGTCCAGTTGAGCAGCGAGTTCCCGTCGCGCCGCTGCTCCTCGACGTTCACGTGCTCGCAGCCGAACGGGCCCTTGGTGATCACGGGCATCACGGGCTTCTCCGCGGTGGTGAAGCCGCCGTTCGTCTCGCGCGACCACTGCATGGGCGTGCGCACCGAGTTGCGCTCGTCGAGCGAGAGGTCGTCTCCCATGCCGATCTCGTCGCCGTAGCGCAGCACCGGCGTGCCCGGGAGCGCGAACAGCAGCGAGTAGGCGAGCTCGAGCTGCGGGCGCGCGCCGAGCATCGCGGCGAGCCGGCGCCGGATGCCGCGGTCGTAGAGCTGCATGTCCGGGTCGGGGCCGAACTTCTCGAACACGAGCTGGCGCTGCTCCTCGGTGAGGCGGCCGAGGTCGAGCTCGT
>JBJMNJ010000377.1:0-3336 GCA_045804325.1 Gemmatimonadaceae bacterium | reverse complement strand
CGCCTTCCCGACCCCACCGGGATACCGCGTGCAGCCGTCCGGACTTCGCCTCGTCACGCTCGGCCGCCTCGAACTGATCGGGGCGGGCGAGGCAGGCGAATCGCTCAATCGACGCCGGCGCAAGCTGGCCGTGCTGGCGCTGCTGGCCCTCGAGCGGCGGCCGGTGCCGCGCGAGCGACTGCTCGAGATGTTCTGGGGCGAGCAGCCCGAGGCCAACGCCCGCCACTCGCTGAGCGACGCGATCTCCCACCTGCGTCGGGTGCTCGGCGCCGATGCCGTCGTCGCACGGCCCGACGGCATCCTCCTCGACGGCGCGTGCCCGCGCCGGCTGGCGGTCGATGCGCTCGATCTCGAGGTGGCGGAGCGCTCCGGGGAGTGGGAGCGCGCGCTGACGCTCGCCACCGGGGAGTTTCTCGCCGGCGTGACGGTCGCGAACTCCACGAGCTACGACGAGTGGGTGGAGGCGCAGCGCGCGCACCTGCGTGCTCACGTGGCGCGCGCCTGCGGCGTGGGCTGCGACGCCCTCGCCGAGCGTGGCCACTGGGACGACGCGGCAGTGCTGGGCATGCGGTGGGTGGGGGCGGCGCCGGACTCGGCGGCGGCGCAGCGCTTTCTCGATCGCGCGCGCGCCGCGACGGCAGAGCGTCCGTCGGACGAGGCGCTGCTGCCCATCGAGCTGCGAGAGCGGTGGTGGCGCGCGGCCGCCGGCCGGCGGCAGCTGGTGGCGCTCTGGGGCGACCGGGCGCGCGAGACCGGCGGGGCGCTCGCCGCGCTGGCGTGGCGGGAGGGGGCAGCCGTGGTGGCGGCGCGCGCGTACATGGGCGAGCAGGGGACGCCGCGCCGACTGTTCGGCGAGGTGGTGCGCGGACTGCTCGACCTGCCCGGGCTCGCCGGCACGGACCCGGCGCAGCTCGCGCGGCTCGGTCGGGTGGTACCAGAGGTGTGCGAGCGCTTCCCGTGCAGCCCGGACGCCGACGCGTCGCCCGCGCAGATCGCGGACGCGCTCCGCGCCGCGCTCGAGAGCGTCGCCTACGAGGCGCCGCTGCTCGTACGCGTGGACGACGTGCACCGCGCGGACCCGGAGTCGCGCGAGATGCTGCGCGCGGCGCTGCAGGCGGCCGGCGGTCCGATGGCGGCGGTGCTCACCGGCGACGAGGCATCGCTCGCACCGCTCGTGGCGGGCGCGGGAAGCGACGCGATCCTCGTGGGCGCCGGCGCGCCGCGTCGGCCCACCGGCCGCGTTCGCGCGATCGCCCGGCGCGCGAACGGGCGTCCGCTGGTGGCGCTCGCGCTGTCGGCGGCGGTGCTGCTGATCGCTGCGGTGGCCGCGGGGACGCGCGGGCCGCCGGTGCTCGCGGTCGGCGCGATCGAGGACCGCACGGGAGGAGACACCAGCGCCGCTCGCGTGCTGCCCGAGCTGCTCGCCACGAGCCTCGCGCGCGTGGAGCAGCTGCGCGTGCTGAGTCGCGGCCGCGTGTACGAGGGGCTCGCCGCCGGTGGCCGCGAGGAGACGCCAGCCGCCGTCGCGGCGGCCGCGCGCAGCGTGGGCGCGACCGAGCTGCTCGAGGGGACGCTCTACCGGCGGGGCGGCCGGCTGCGGCTCGAGCTGCGCGAGGTGACGCTCGGCTCGGGTGTCGTGCGGCGCGCGGCAGTGGCGGAGGCGGCGGACGCCTTCGCGCTGGCCGACTCGGCGACGCTCGTGCTCGCGCGGGCGCATGGCGCGCGGCTGCCGGACCGGCCGCTGCGCGAAGTCACGAGCACGTCGCTCGTGGCGCGCCGCTTCTACGACGAGGGGCTGCGCGCGCTGTACAGCGGCCAGACGGACCGCGCCTATCCGCTGTTCGAGGCGGCGCTGCGCGAGGACTCGTCGTTCGCGATGGCCGCGCACTACGCGGCGATGCACTACGGGGGGTTCGACTACCCGCGCGTGACGCGTGCGCTGCGGCTGGCGGAGCGCGCGACCGACCGCGAGCGGCTGCTCATCCGCGCCTCCTGGCTGCTGGAGCTCAACGACCCGCGCGGTGCGGCGGTGGCGGAGACGCTCGCGGTGCGCTACGCCGACGAGCCGGAGGGGATGGTACTGCTCGGCCGGTCGCTGGAGGCGCGCGGGGACTTCGCGAGCGCGATGATCTGGCTTCGCCGGGCGGTGCAGCGCGACTCGGTGGGGCTGCGGCGCGGCACGGCGGTGTGCCACGCCTGCGCCGCGCTCGGCGTGATCAAGAGTGCGGCGATGTTCGCGGGCGCCTTCCGCGAGGCCGAGGACGCGCTGCGCCATCTCGCCGCGACCTACGCCGACGATCAGGCGCGCGGCCGCATGTGGATGGAGATCGCGCTCGTCCGCGCGCGCGACGAGCGGCTGGCGGACGCGCGGGCGGCGGTCGATTCGGCGCTGCGCCACGACCCGACGATCGAGCCGGGGTGGGTGCAGCTGCAGATCCTCATCCGGGCGGGGGAGCTGACGGAGGCGGAGCGGCTGCTGCGCGCGCGGTTCGCGGGGGCGGGGCCGTCGCAGCGCTACGGCGCCTACATGGAGCTCGCGCCGCTGGTGCGGCTCCAGGGGCGATACGCGGAGGCGCTGCGGCTCTCGCGCACGATGCGCGCGCTCGGCGACACTCTGCACGACGCGTTCGCCAACGGCGCGCGCCAGCTTGCGGTGACGGAGATGGTGGCCACGCCGCGCGCCGCGGCGCCGCTGCTGGACAGCATGGCCGCGCGGCCGCTCGTGGGACGCGAGTTCGCGGCGCGCAACGCCCGCCACCGGGCCTGGATGCTCACGCATGCGGCGACGGCGCTCGCCGCCGCGGGCGACACGACACGGCTCGCGGCGCTCGTGGACACGGTGCGCGTGGTGGGCGCGCAGAGCGACTACGCGCGCGACCAGCGGCTGCACCACTACATCCACGCGCTGTTGCTCGAGGCACGGGGCGACACGGCCGCCGCGGTGGCGTCGCTGCTCCGCGCCCGCTACTCGGCGACGGAGACCTACTTCGGCCTGCGGCTGGCACGCGACCAGCTCGCGCTCGGCCGCGTGCGCGACGCCGCGGCGACGGCAGAGTCGGCGCTGCGCGGGCCGCTCGACTCGCAGAACCAGTACGAGCCGCGCATCGAGCTGCATGCGCTGCTGGCGCAGGCGTACGACCGGATGGGCGACCGCGCGCGCGCCGCGCGCCACTACCGCATGGTCGCGCGCTGCTGGGCGCGCGGCGACGCGCCGTGGGCAGCGCGAGCGGAAGCCGCGGCGCGCCGGGCCCGCGAGCTCGAATCGAGGTAGAGCACCTCAACTACTGACGAACGCAGAGGGCGCAGAGGAGCAGAGAACGCAGAGAACTTCAAATG
>JBJMNJ010000376.1:0-5835 GCA_045804325.1 Gemmatimonadaceae bacterium | reverse complement strand
CGGCTACATCATCGGGCCGACGATCGCCGGCTACCTGTTCGCCGGCGGCCTGCTGTCGTTCTTCGTGCTGATCCCGATCATCAAGCTGTTCGGCGCGGCCCTGACGTCGCCGATCTTCCCCGCCACGAAGCTCATCGCGGCGATGTCCCCGGCGGAGGTGCGCGCCAACTACGTCTACTACATCGGCGCGGGCGGCGTGACGACGGCGGGACTCATCAGCCTCGTGAAGGGCCTCCCGACGATCTGGCAGGCGCTCGTCGCCGGCATGGGCGGCTTCCGCGGCTCGAAGGACGTGGCCGGGAGCACCCGCCGCACGATGCGCGAGATCCCGATGGGGATCGTGCTCGGCGGCATCGTGCTCTGCGGCATCGCGATGGTGCTCCTGCCGCAGATCGGCATCCACCCGCTCGGCGCCGTGCTCGCGATCTTCTTCTCGTTCCTGTTCGTGACGGTCTCGAGCCGCATCACGGGGCAGATCGGCTCCTCGGCGAACCCCGTCTCGGGGATGACCGTGGCCGCGGTGCTCCTCACGTCGCTCATCTTCCTCGGCATCGGCTGGACGCGCATCGAGCACCGCGTGCTCGCGCTGTCGATCGCCGGCGTGGTGTGCGTGAGCGCCGCCGTCGCGGGCGCGACGTCGCAGGACCTCAAGACGGGGCACCTCGTCGGCGCGACGCCGCGCCGGCAGCAGATCAGCCTCGTCTTCGGCGTCGTGACCAGCGCCATCCTCATCGGGTGGATGATCAACTTCCTGAACGACGCGAAGACGACGCGCGTCGCGCGCTCCTACCCAGGGGTGACGGTCGCCAACCTGGAGCAGCGGACGATGGCCGGCCCCGACGGCCGGCAGTACCGCGTCGGCCACCTGTACGAGCAGACGGGCGCGGCGCCGGCCGGCCGCTACCTCGTGGACCAGGCGGGCGCGATCCGCTACCTGCTCGACCCGGGCATCGGCGGACGCGAGCCGGTGGACGCCTCGGGCAAGCGCATCGACAAGCTCGACTCGCCGAAGGCGCAGATCATGGCGCTCGTGGTGGACGGCATCCTCACGCAGAAGCTGCCGTGGGCGCTCATCCTCATCGGCGCGTTCATCGCGATCGCGATGGAGATCCTCGGGCTCCCGTCGCTGGCCGTGTCCGTCGGCGTCTACCTCCCGATCTCGACGTCGGCGACGATGTTCCTCGGCGGCGCGGTGCGCTGGCTCGTCGAGCGGCGCACGCGCGCCGAGGCGGCGCCCAACGCGGCGGCGCATGCGGAGGGCGACTCGGGGCCGGGCGTGCTCTTCTCGTCGGGCCTCATCGCCGGCGGCGCGATCATGGGCGTGGTGTTCGCCGGCCTCCAGGCGAAGGGGTGGGACGCGGGCCTCAACATGAGCCGCGTCATGGGCTCGCTCGCCGAGAACGCGCTGCTCGCGATCCTCGTCTTCGCGGCGACGGTGCTGCTCCCGCTCTACCTGGTGGCCCGCCGCAGCGACGTGCCGCCGTCCCACTGAGGGCAGGCAGTAGGGCGTAGGGAGCGCGAGGCCAAGATCCCCCCTGCGCCCTGTTCCCTGCTCCCCGCTCCCTGTAACCTTCGGCATGCGTCGCGCGCTCCTCCTCGTGCTGCTCGCCGCGTGCTCGGACTCCACCGGCACGAGCGACCCCGTGCGCATCCTGCCGCGCGGCGCGACGACGCTGCAGGTGGGCGAGCAGGTGCAGCTCGAGGCGCGCTGGGCCGACGAGACCCGCTCGTCGGTGCCGCAGGCGACGTGGGCGTCGTCGGACACGGGCGTCGTGCGCGTGAGCGAGAGCGGGCTGGCGAGCGCGCGCTTTCCCGGCACGGCGCTCGTCACCGCGCGGTCGGGCGCGGCGCGGGACACCGTGCGCCTCACGGTCGCCCCCGTCGAGATCACCTGGTCGGGCCTCGGCGCCGTCCCGGAGCGCTACACCGCCGAAGTCAGCGCGCGCGGGCGCTACGCCTACACCACGACGTGGGGCAGCCGCCTGGTCGGCGGCGTGACGACGTTCGGGAACGCGATCAAGGTCTGGGACGTGCTCGGCGACGCGCCCGTGCTGGTGGACTCGGTGATCGTCACCGACGACGCGCCCGCCGTCTCCGCGCGACCGCTCGCCGCCCTCCCGGACGCGGACGCCGAGCCGCTGGCGCACTGTCACCACTGCGGCGAGGAAGGGGAGGCGGTGAGCACGCTCGGCGACGTCCAGGTCTCCGACGACGGCACGCTGCTCGTCGTCGCCACCGAGCGCTTCCCCGGCGCCATCCTCGTGTTCGGTCTCGCGGACCCCGCGCACCCGCGGCTCCTGGCGCGCCACCGGACGCGGAACACCGCCTCCGGCGTGCACACCGCGGAGGTGGCGCGGGTCAACGGCAGGCAGTACGCGTTCCTCTCCGTGGACCCCAGGGTGCGCGACACGCTGCCGGGACCGCAGCTCGTCGTCGTGGACCTCTCCGCGCCGAGCGCGCCGGTGGAGGTGCTCGCGCGGGCGATGGGCGCGCCGTTCATGCACGACGTGTTCGTGCGCGACGGGACGCTGTTCACCGCGGAGTGGAACGACGGCGTGCGCGCGTGGGACGTGGGCGGTGCGCGCGGCGGCTCGCCGGCGAACCCGGTGCAGTGGGCCCACCTCGCCATTCCCGGCGGCGCCGCGCACAACGTGTGGTGGGTACACGACTCCACGACCGGCGCGAAGCGGTGGCTCGCCATCGGCCAGGAGCTCGGCTCCTTCGACCCCGACGCGTCCGCCGGGGACATCTTCGTCGCGGACATGGAGCGCGCCGGCGGCCCCCGGCTCGCCGCCTTCTACCACCGCGACGGCGCCGGCACGCACAACTTCTCGGTGGACGAGCGCAGCGGCGTCCTCTACGCCGCCTACTACAACGACGGCGTGCGGGCCCTCGACGTGCGCGGCGACCTGGCGGCGTGCGCGGCCCCGGCCCGTCGCGCGAGCGATGGCCTGTGCGACCTCGCCGCGATGGGGCGCGAGGTCGGCCGCTTCACGGTGCCCGGGCCGATCTTCGTCTGGGGCGTGCAGCGCATCGGCACGTCGGCATACGCGTCCGACATGCTGAACGGGCTGTGGAAGCTGGACGTGGGGCGGCTGCGCAGGTGAGCGGCAGGTCGTGAGCGGTGGGTCGTGCACTCACGACTCACGACTCACGAGCTCCGTCCGGCCGCTCCCGCTCCACCGTCCCTCCCTGCCCTCCCTGCACGCCCTCCACGTTGCGCGCGTCGTCCGTCGCGCCGCGTGTCCGGCCGGGCTCGCCGGCGGGGCGCGCGTCGGCGGCGCGCTCCTCGCTGCTCGCTCGCTCGTCGGGCGTCGCGCTCGCGTCGCTCGCCCCTGGCTGCCACTCCCGCTCGCTCATCGCCTCGCTCCGGTGTGAGTCGCATGACACGTTGGGGCAACATGTGCGCCCACCGCCGGCGCGGGCGACCGGCGGGCACGACGGATGCGCCTGGCGCCACCCCCGGCTCGAGCACGCGAGGACCGACACGCATGACCAGCGGACGATTTCACGACCGGGAGGTGAGGGCGCGCGGCCGACCGGCGAGCGACGCGGACTCCGCGCTCGGCGACCTCGACGCGGCCGCGGAGCACTACCGCGCGCTGCGGGAGCGCTGGGACGAGCAGGGGGCCGAGCTCGCCGCGGCGCTCGAGCGCGCCGCGCACCTCGAGGCCGAGCTCGCGCACGAGCGCGCGCGCGTGACGAGGCGGCGCGACGAAGCGCGCCGGCAGCGGGAGCGCACGGCGAAGCTCCGCGAGGCGGTGAAGTCGTTCCACGCCTCGCTCTTCCGCGGCGGCCTCCACGTCCAGCTGCTGCACGCCTGCCTGTCCATCACCGGCGCCAGGCGCGGCATCTACGTGACCGCGAATGGCCCGGGCGGCAAGCTCCGCGTCCGAGCGGCCGCGGGCATGGACGGCTACCCGACGCGTCGCCCGTCGCCGTACCTCGAGTGGCTCTGCCGGCGGGCGATCGCCGAGCGGCGCACGGCGGTGTGCAACGGGCCGGAGCAGGCGCCCGACGGGCCGGCTCCCGGCGAGGACGGCGAGCGGTTCGGCAACTACCTCGTCGCCCCGGTCGTCGTCCTGAGCAACCTCGACGGCGTGGTGATCGTGGCAGACAAGAGCGGCGACTTCGACGAGGGCGACGTCGAGACGCTGCTGAGCGTCGGCGACGAGGCGACGGTCGCGGAGGAGAACGTGCGGCAGGAGCACGAGCTCCAGCACGCCTACCTCGCCGCCGTCAGCATGCTCGCGGACGCCGTGGAGGCCAAGGACCCCTACACGCACGGCCACTGCGAGGAGGTCTCGCGCTACGCCCGCCTCACCGCGCGACGCCTCGGCCTTCCCGAGCGTGACGTGAGCGTCACCTGCTACGCCGCGCTGCTGCACGACGTGGGGAAGATCGCGGTGAGCGACGGGGTGCTCCACAAGGCGGGGCCGCTGCTGCCCGAGGAGATGGAGCTCGTGCGCTCGCACGTGCGCGTGGGCCACGACCTCCTCCGCGGCGTCCCCGGCCTCGCGTCCGTGGCGGACGTCGTCCTGCACCATCACGAGCGCTGGGACGGCGACGGCTACCCCGACGCCCTGGTCGGCGAGCGGATCCCGGTCGCGGCGCGCATCGTCGCGGTGGTGGACTCGTACTGCGCCATGCGCGACCGCCGCCCCTACAAGGATCCGCTGGGCGACGCCGCGGCGCGCGAGGAGCTCCGGCGCTGCGCCGGCAGGCAGTTCGACCCGGCGATCGTGGAGGCGTTCCTCGCCGCGCTCGACATGCCCGAGTCGGACGACGACGACGACGACGACTACGCCGAGTGCGGCCTGCTGCCGGTCTTCCTGCCGACCTGAGCGCGGGGCGAATAAAGAGCGCTCGGCTCCCGGCCGAGGAGCAGCCGGGAGCCGAGCGTCGAGCGCCGAGCGCGCCCTACCGTCCTACTGGCAGACGGGCGGGTCCGTCTGCGTGAGCGTGCACTGCGGGATCGTGAGGCTGTACTTCGCGTTGATGCCGATGATCACCGCGTTCGCCACCGCGACGTGCCCGCCGAGCGCCGGGTGCGCGCCGTCGAACGAGAACCAGCTCCCGAACGGCGACCGCGTCCCCCCGCTCGCCTGCGCGATGTCGAGGCGCGGGAAGATCGTGGTGATGCGCGGGTCCGCCGCGTTGACGTCGGCCGCCTTCACCGCGGCGAGCGTCGGGTTGACGTCCACGTACGCCCAATCGAGCTCCGTGGCGCGCGCGGCGATGTAGTTGTTGTACGCGTTCACGGTCGCCGTGAGCGTCGCCTGCTCCTCGGGGCTCAGCATGAAGACGTTGCCCACCGGCGCCGGCGCCGCGGCGGTGACGCCGCAGCTGATGAGCGGCGGGTGCGCGCCGGGGGCCGCCGGGTTCTGCCGGTAGAGGCGGATCTGCCCGGCGATGGCGAACGACACGAGGTAGTTCGCCGGCGCCGTGGCGGTGCCGCAGTTCGGGAGGATCGTGATGTCCGCCGCCGTGGTGCCGCCGGTCGCCTGCGCGAACGCCGTGCGCACGCTGGGGTTGAAGAGCGCGGCCACCGGGAACAGCAGCGGGATGGCCGTCGTGTTCACCACCGAGATCAGCGCGCCCTCGAGCTCCGGGTTCTCGGCCGTGAGCTGCGTCAGCATCTCGTTGTACTCGACCTTGAACACGCTGCTGTCCGTCACGCCGCGCGTGAGGCCAGCCGTCGGCACGAGGACGCCCTTCGCCGCCGCGTCGAGCACGTCGTTGTTCCCGATCCAGATCGTGACGAACGTCGGGTCCGCGTCGAGCGCGCGCTCCACCTGCGTCTTGCCGCTGAGGAAGAGCGACGTGAGGATGTTC
>JBJMNJ010000375.1:0-5100 GCA_045804325.1 Gemmatimonadaceae bacterium | reverse complement strand
CACGAACGGAAGAGGGACCAGCGAAGCGCTGGTCCCTCTTCCGTTGCGTGGATCGTGGTTTGCGCGAGTGGAGCGGATGGGGCTCGAACCCACGACCCCCTGCTTGCAAAGCAGGTGCTCTCCCAGCTGAGCTACCGCCCCGCGAGTCGCCGTGCGACTCTACAGCAGGAAATATAGCGCCACCCGATACCTCCCGGGAGTCACGCGATGGCCACCACCGCGACCGACACCAAGCGCCTCACGCTGCGCTGCCAGTTCTGCCTCACGTGGAACCGCGTCGACCCGGCGCGCGCCGCCGACCGCCCGAAGTGCGGCTCGTGCCAGAAGCCCATGCTCCTCGACCGCCCCGTGCCGCTCGACGACGAGACGTTCGCGCGCACCGTGCAGGAGAGCGGCATCCCCGTCCTGGTGGACTTCTACGCCGACTGGTGCGGGCCCTGCAAGATGATGGCGCCGTTCGTGGACCAGATCGCGGCGAAGTACCTCGGCAAAGTCCTCGTCGCCAAGCTCGACACGGACCGCGCGCAGCAGACGGCTCGGCAGTTCCGGATCACCGGCGTCCCGACGGTCGCCGTCTTTCGCGACGGGAAGGCGGTAGTGCAGCAGGCGGGCGCGGGGCCGCTCCAGCACCTCGAGAACCTGCTGCGGCAGGCCGGCGTCGCCTAGTCGGCCGGGGTCCGCGCCGCTAGTCGGCGCGCTGCGGCACCGGGCTCGGCGCGGCGAGCGCCTGGCGCGCGCGCCGGCGATGCTTCTCCTCGTACATCGCCGCGTCCGCGCGGTCCACCGCGGCCTGCAGGCGCTCCGCCGCGAGATAGTCGGCGATGCCGACGCTCGCCAGCAGGGGGATCGGCGGCGTCCAGGCGTTGACGACGACGGGCTCGGCGCGGGCGATGATCTCCTCGACGCGCTGCTTCATGCTCGACGCTCGCGCGCCGGGCATGACGACGAGGAACTCGTCCCCGCCCCACCGGTAGATTCGGTCCGTCGGCCGCAGCGCCGTCCGCAGCGTCTGCACGAGCTGCGTCAGCAGCTGGTCCCCCGCCGCGTGACCGTGCGCGTCGTTCACGACCTTGAGGTTGTCGAGGTCGAGCACCACGACGGCGCCGAACGTCGAGCGCGCGAAGTCCAGCCCGACGCCTTCGTTGTACGCCGTGCGATTGAGGGCGCCGGTCAGGGCGTCGTAGAGCGACGCGCTCCGCAACTGGTCGTGCGCGGCCGCGAGCTCGCGGTGCGCGTCGTCCACCTCGCGCTTGGCCTCCTCCATGAGGAGGATCACCATGCCGAGGCCGAGCACGACGTGGAGGAGGAGGTCGATGTACGAGTTGTACGTCGCCACCGACGCGAGCACACCGCCCGTCGGCCCGTCGAAGGCGAAGGCGTAGGAGGCCCAGAGCACCGCCATGCCCGCGAAGCCCACCGCCGCGGCGCGCGCACCGAGCGAGCGCCGAGACCGCGGCAGGAACACGAGCACGGCCGCACAGTAGGCATACGCCGCGACGACTACGGGCACCTGCCAGAGGATCAGCCGCGCCAGGTCCGCCGTGAGCGTCGTGCTCAGCGTCGCGTACGCCGCGGCGGACAGCGCCACGGACGGGATGAGCGCCACGCGCGGCGCCCCGCGCACGTAGCGCGTCGTGCCGAGCGCGAGGAGCGCCGCGAAGAGCAGCTTCCCGAACTGATAGAGCCACTCCGTGACGCGCCGCACGGCCGGCGCATCGGCCGCGGGGCCGAACAACGGCGGCAGCACGAGGAACTTCACGAACAGCGCGCCGATGGCGACCGCGAGGGCCACCCACGCCCACGCCCAAGCGCGGAAGTAGGAACGACGCCGCGCGTAGCGCTTGAGCAGCGCGAAGAACGCCGCCAGGGTCACGCACCCCGCGAGCTGCGCGGTGATGCCGAGGTTTCCGATGGCGTCGGCGACGGTGGCTGGCTGCATCGATGGCGAAAAAAGAGCGGGCCGGAGCCCGCCGCGTGTGCAGATGGTCTTCGTGCTTAACGACGCGC
This sequence comes from Gemmatimonadaceae bacterium, assembly GCA_045804325.1. Classification (GTDB taxonomy): domain Bacteria; phylum Gemmatimonadota; class Gemmatimonadetes; order Gemmatimonadales; family Gemmatimonadaceae; genus JBJMNJ01. Next base: position 3,093 of record JBJMNJ010000375.1, on the reverse strand, counting down.
GAGCACGCCGCGCGAAACACCCGGCGCGCCGCGTCACCTCGCGGACGGCGCGCCGCCGCGCAGCCTCCGGAGGCAGTCGCTCGGCTCCACGACGCGGAAGAATGCGGGGAAGCCCGTGGCGGACGCCGCGCCCGCCGGCGCGAGCGCGCCCGGACACGCCGCCAGAGCCGCGCGCACGTCCTGCGTGATGAGCTGCATCGGATAGCTCGTCACGACGACGTCCACGCCGTCGTCCAGCACGCGCGAGGCGAGGAAGCGGCCGGGCTCCGCGAACACGCTGCGCGCGGCCTGGCTCTCGGCCGGCGCCGCGGACACGGCGCGGCGCCCCGTCCACAGGTAGACCGCGGCGGGAACGTCCACGAGCAGCACCTCGTCGGGCCGCGTGTTCGCGTTGGCCCACGCCGTGTCCATCGCGACGAGGCGGCTCTGGAGCGGAAGCACGTCACCGGCGAGGTACACGCGCGGACGGCGGCCGGTACGCACGTTCTCGAGCGACTCGCGGCGCAGGGTCGACTGCCGCACGAGCATCAGCGCGCACGCGCCGACGACGACCGCCTCGGCGGCGCGGCGCCCGAGCCGTGGCAGCCTTCTCGTACCCTGCTCGAGCGCGAGGGCGGCGAGCAGGCCCGCGGCGGGCAGCAGCGGCAGCGCGAGGCGGGACTGTGCCCAGGGCCAGAACAGGGCCGTGAGCGCGACGGCGATGGCCGACAGCGACAGCGCCGGCCGGCGGCGCGCGGCGACCAGGGCGCCGCCGACGGCGAGCGCGGTGAAGATCGCGACGACCACCGGCCCCGCCGCGCCCGCCGACACCATGCGGCCGAACGCGAGACCGTAGTACTGCGCCGACGTGGCGACCCGCTCGGCGACGAAGGCCGGCCACTCGGCCGGCCGCGCGAGGGGAATCCACTCGAGGTAAGGCGTCTCGTCGGGGAGCGCGGACACGGGGCCGCGCGCGCGCAGCGTCGACTGCATGATCGACCAGCCCGCGAGCGGCACCGCGCCCACCAGCAGGCACCACGCGCCGGCGCGTCGCGAGCGGCGATCGGCGAGGAGCGGGAGGGCGAAGGCCGGGAGGAGGACGGCCGCCTGCGTGCGGAACAGGGCGGTGGCGCCGAGCACCACTCCGAGCAGCGCGCCGCGTCGCGAGCTCGCGGCGCCCCCGCCGACATCGCCGTCGGCGGCGGAGAGCGGCGCGAGCGCGAGCGCGGCCCCCCAGCCGAGCACGAACCACGGCTCGCCGAGTACGAGGGACCAGTACTGCACCGTGTCCTCGAGCGCGAGCGGGAGCACGCCGAGCAGCGCGAACGCCGGCGGAAGCGCGAGGTCGCGCCGCGCCACGCGCCAGAGCAGCGCGGCCGCTCCCGCCGCCGCGAGCACGTTGACCGCGCGCATCGCGCTGACGACGAGGCCGAGGTCTCCCAGCGTCGCCCACAACGCCGCCAGCAGCAGCGGCAGCCCGGGCGGGTACTTGAGCTCCACCGGCGCGCCGGGCACGTGGATGGAGCGATATCCCTCGCCGGCCGCGATGGCCTTGCCGAGGACGAGGTACACGCCGTCGTCGTTGAAGGACCCGGGGACGGAGAGGACCAGCGGCGGGCGCCGCAGGAGATGGACGAGCCCGATCGCGACCGCTACGGCGATCATCTCGCCGCCGAGGCCCACCGCACGCAGGCGCCCTGCGAGCGCGCGAGCTCCCCCCCGGCCGGGAGGGAGCTCGACGTCGTTCGGCACGTTGGGGTGCGCGGCGCCCACGCTACTCGTGCGCGGGCAGCGGCTCCATCGTCTTCGGGTTCACGGGCACCTGCACCTCGTCGCGGAACGGGGAGGTCATGAGCGTCGTGCGCATGCGCGGCACCGCGTCCATGAAGGCCATGTAGCAGGCGCCCCAGGTGCCCGCGTACAGGAGCAGTGCGCCGATCTCCCACAGGCCGAACGGGACGTGCTCCGCCACGCCGTAGAGCGAGGGGTACACCTCGTCGTAGCGTACGAGGTAATGGCCGAGGATGCCGCAGAGGGAGAAGAGGACGAAGGTCGGGAGGAAGACCTTCGCCGCGCGCGACATGAGCCCGAAGAACGGCAGCACGAAGGCGAGGAAGACGACCGCCAGCGTGATTCCCTTCCACGGGTCGATGAGGCGCAGCCGCGCCCAGTGCGTCTCCTCCGCCATGTTGCCGTACCAGATGATCAGGTACTGGCCGAAGGTGAGGTAGCCCCAGAACGCGGTGAACGCGAAGCAGAGCTTGCCGAGGTCGTGGATGTGGTGCTCGGTGACGAGGTCGTAGACGTTCAGGTAGCGCCGCCACGCCATGACCAGGAGGCTGAAGATCATGAGCGCGACGACCCAGGCGCCCATGAAGAACCACCAGCCGTAGAGGGTGCTCTGGAAGTGCAGGTCGAGCGACATGGACAGGTCGAACGCGAGGCTCGTCCAGCCGTAGCCGAAGACCAGCGCGAGGATGACGGCGTGCCAGCCCTGCGACGAGTGCGTCGAGTGGATCTCGCGCCGCTCCTCGCGGAAGCCGCGCCGCATGCGCTCGCGAAACCCGCGCGCCCAGCCCGCGCGGTCGTCCGGCAGGAGGCCGACGTCGAGTCGCACGCACTTCCAGACGTACCACACGCTGAGCAGCGTGATGATGCCGAACACGAGCAGCGCGCGACCGACGTGGAAGCCGGGCGCGAGGTACACCTGCTTCTCGTACGCCGGCGGCGTCACGCGCGCCTGCGGGAAGATGTGCTCGTAGCCGAGTGTGAGGCTCAGCACGAGGAACAGGAATGCCACGGGCAGGAACGCGACGTACCCCTCGAGGAAGCGGATGATCGGCCGCGACCAGCGCGCCGTCACGATGCGCTGCACGGCGACGAACATCACGCCGGCCGAGGAGAAGGCCGCGAAGAAGAGCCAGTTGAAGTGAAACGCGCGCCAGGCGCGGTCCGGGCTCACGAAGACGCCGATGAGGAAGATCAGCAGGCCGAGCGCGGCGGCGGCGAGCGACGCGAGCTTGATCCCGCGCGGCAGCGGCCGCATCGACGCGCGGAAGATCTCCTCGCGCGTCGGCATGTGGGTGTCGTCGAGATGGCTCACGGCGTGGACCG
>JBJMNJ010000374.1:0-11483 GCA_045804325.1 Gemmatimonadaceae bacterium | reverse complement strand
ACGAGGTTGCGCAGGTCCGACTTCATCGACGCCATGTAGGCCTTCTCCTTCGTGTTCGCGAACTTCGGGATCGCGATCGCCGCGAGAATGCCGATGATCACGACCACGATCAGCAGCTCGATCAGCGTGAAGCCCTTGCGCACGTTACGCATCATGTGAGGTCTGCTCCGATAGGGTGAGCTGGGATGACGCCGCGGTTCGGCGTGCGAGCCTCGCCGTACCCGCGCGGCATCGCCGGGCACATGGAAAGGCACGGATGGGGCCACGGGATGCCACCTCGCCAAGTGGCGCGGTATCAACGACTTGCGCCAAGGTTAGATCTACCCAAGGCGAATTGCCTATTGCGGGATGCGTCAGTCGCGGCGAATTGCGGCGGCCCGAATGGCAGCCTCAATCCCGCCGACCGAGCCCCGCGCGCGGCGACGCCGAGCTCGGGGCGCCCCCGCGAAGGCGCGCCGCCGAATCGGCCTGGGCGCGCGCGCCGGCCGTGTCGCCCGCGGCGGCGAGCACCACCGCGTAGCCGCGGTGCAGGTCCGGGTCGCGCGGCGCGTGCGGGAGCGCCATGCGATACCCGCGCAGCGCGAGCTCCACGTCGCCGAGCTGGCGGGCGGCGGCGGCGACCACGTGCGCCGCGCGCACCGTGTCCGGCAGGAGCTCCAGCGCCCGCATCGCGCCAGCGGCCGCGCCCGGGTAGTCGCCGAGCTTGTAGCGCACCTCGGCCCGGCGCAGGTGCGTCAGCGCGAGGTCCGGCATCACGAGGAGCGCGGTGTCGAGCAGCGCGAGCGCCCGCGGCACGTCGCCGAGGTAGATGGACGCCTCGGCCGCATTGTGGTAGACGGTGCCGTCGCGCTTGAAGAGGCGTCGCGCGATCGCCAGCTCGCGGTCCGCGGCGGGCCAGTCGCCGCGACTCGCGTGGACGGACGCCGCGAACGAGTGCGCGCGGTACGACTCCGGGTGCTCGGTGAGCACCGTGAGCATGAGCGTCTTGTTGTCCCGCCACGTGGGCGTGCGCGTCCAGCTCCGCACCGCGAAGGCGCACGAGATCCCCGCCGCGAGCAGCACGGCGGCGCGCCGGCGGTCGTGCGCGAGGAGGTACTGCACCGCCGCCGCGAGCAGCAGCGCCGCGGCGGCGCTCGGCAGGTAGAGCGTGCGCTCGGCCAGCACGATGCCGGAGGCGAAGAGCACGTTCGCCACGGGCGAGACCGACGCGGCGAACCAGAGGAACGCCAGCGCGACGGCGGGGGCGCGCCGCCACGAGAGCGCCGTGGCCGCCACGGCACCGGCGAGCATCGCGACCCCCAGCAGGACGAGCGGCGTGACGCGCGTCGCCAGGTCGATGACGCCGGCCGTGTAGTCGATCGAGAGCGAGAAGGGCGCGGCGAGCAGCCGCACGTATTCCGGCACCACGGTCGCCATCGTGAGCAGCCGCTCCCCCGTCCCGGCGCCGTTCCACGTGGGCGCCGGCACGACGAAGCGCGTCCCGCTGAAGCGCACCGCCAGCAGCACGAGGTACGCGGCGGCGCAGGCGCCGTAGCCCGCGTACAGCGCACGCCGCTCGCGCAGCGCGCGCCGCCAGCCGCCCTCGCCGAAGAGCAGGTCGTGCGCGAGCGCGATCCCCGGCAGGACGATGCCGTTCTCCTTGCTGAGGAGCGCCAGCGCGAAGAGCAGGAGCGCCCACGGCGAGCCGCGCCGGTGCAGCAGCAGCGCGCCGAGCGCGAAGGCGGTCATCATGAGCTCGGCGCGGCCGACCACGTTGGCGACCGCCTCGACGTGCACGGGGTGCACGGCGAAGAGCACCGCGCCGGCGAGCGCCGCGCCCGGCGCGACGAGGCGCGCGAGCAGCCGCCACGCGAGGAACGACGCCACCGCGTGCCAGACGAGGTTCACCAGGTGGAACCACCACGCCCCGCCGCCCGACACCGCCCAGTCGAGGGCGTAGCTCGCGACGACCAGCGGACGGTACTGCCCCGCCTGCGTCTCCTCGGGCCAGTACGTGTGCGCGAACGCCCGCCAGATGCCCGAGACGTGCTCGACGAGCGCGTTGTGCAGGATGACGCCGCGGTCGTCGTAGGTGAAGTCGTTCGCGAGCGAGTTCGCGAAGCAGAGCGCGGCGACGAGGGCGACGAAGGCCCCCGCATACCGGAGCGGATCCCCTCTCCCTGCCTTCGGCTCTCGGCCCTCGGCCCTCGGCCGATAGGCAGGCCCTGGACCATAGGCCGAGGTCGGCCCTGTTCCGACGGTAGCGGGCGTCGCCATCAGTTCGGCCGCGCCCCGATGGCGCTGTCGGCGATCGCGAGGAGCTTCTTGAAGGCGTCCTTCTGGTAGCCGATCTCCACTCCGCGGCGCGCCTCCTCGCGCGCCTCGTCGAAGCGCGCCTCGCGGAGGAGGCACGCCACGAGGCCGACGCGCGCGTCGGGCCGCTTCGGCGTGTGGTGGAGCGCGTCGCGGTAGAGCTCGAGCGCCGGGCCGCAGATGCCGGCGACCCGATACTCCCGCGCGAGGTCCACTTTGACGTCCGTGTCGTTGGGCATGAGCTTCATCGCGAGCCGCATGTGCCGCTCGCCCTCGATCTTCTGCCCCGCGAGGAAGAGCATCCCGCCCTGCGCGTACTGCGCGCGGTAGCTCAGCGGCTCGTCGAGCGAGGCCTGACGGAAGAGCGTCGCATTGTCCTTCCAGACGGGCTGGCGGATCGCGCTGCGAGCCACGCCGAGCGCCAGCAGCGCAGCGAGCGTGCCCGCCATGACGCGCACCGTGGCCGACCCTTCCGCCCGCGCGCGGCCGATCACCCACACGGCGAGGTCGCCCAGCGCCAGCGCGAAGCCGACGCTCGGCACGAACAGCGTGCGCTCGGCGAGCAGGAGCCCGGTGGAGAACAGCAGGTTGCTCGTCGGGAGCAGCGTGACCGCCATCCACGCCAGGCCGAGGGCGAGCACCGGGCGCCGGCGCCACGCCCACGCCGCGAGCGCGAGGACGCCCGCGAGGGCGGCGAGCGGCAGGAGGAGCTCGGGCGCGAACCCGTCGTGGACCGGCGTGCCGGGCGGCGAGTAGATCGCCGCGAGGTGCGCGGGCCAGAAGAGGAGGCGCAGCCACTCGCCGAACACGCCCAGCATGGTCCAGAGGCGCGTGGCGACGGGGCGGTTGTTGAAGGCGATGTGCGGCTCGTCCCCGACGAAGCCGCCCACGATGAGCGAGCGGACGAGGACGAACGCGACGCCGATGACGGCGAGCGCGACGAAGAGCGGCGCGACCTGCCGGAGGCGCTGGCGCGCCGTCACGGCCCGCGCCTGCGCCGCCACCACCGTCAGCTCGGCGGCGAGGAGCAGCGCGGGCAGCGTCACGCCGTGCTCCTTCGCGAGGCAGGCGGCCGCGTAGAGCAGCAGGACGCCCACCGCGAGTCGTCCCGGAGGCTCGCCGGCGAGCTGGCGGGCGCGCAGACGTAGGTACGCCGCGGTGGCGAGCGTCGACGTCAGCGCGACCCAGAGCTCCGCCTGGCCCACGACGTTCCCCACGACCTCCACGTGCACGGGGTGCACGGCGAAGAGCGCGGCCGCGACCCACGCGGCGGGGAGCGGGAGCAGGCGCGCGGCGAGCGTCAGCACCGCGAGCGACGCGCCCGCGTACAGCAGCACGTTCACGAGGTGGAAGAGCCACGGCGCGCCGCCCGAGGCCACCCACTGCGCGAGGAAGCCGAGCGACGTCAGCGGGCGGTAGAGCCCCTCGCCCTCGCTCGGCGGCCAGTACGTCTGCGCGAAGATCCGGAGCGCGTTCGCGAGCGCGTGGACGCGTCCGTTCTCCTTGATGATCGGGACGTCGTCGTACGTGAAGCCGTTGCCGAGGCTCGTGGCGGAGGCGGCGACGGCGAGCAGGACGACGGAGGCCCGGGCCCAGAGGGCCCGGCGCCTCGGGTCTCCCGCGTCGTGCGCAATGCTCACTTGGGGCGGACGACGTTGAAGCGCACGATGTGCCAGAACGCGGCGACGCCGTCCTTCCAGCTGATCTTCTTCCCCTCGGCGTAGGTGCGGCCGGAGTAGGAGATCGGCACCTCGTAGATGCGCGCGCCCACCTGCGCCAGCCGCGCCGTGACCTCCGGCTCGAAGCCGAAGCGGTCGCTCGTCAGGCGCGGCACGAGCCCGCGCGCCACCTCGCCGCGCATGGCCTTGTAGCACGTCTCCATGTCGGTGAGGTTGAGGTTCGTGAACATGTTGCTCACGGTCGTCAGCAGCCGGTTGCCCACCGAGTGCCAGTAGTAGAGCACGCGGTGCGAGCCGCCGAGGAAGCGCGAGCCGAACACGGCGTCGGCGCGGCCGTCGACGAGGGGCTCGAGCAGCTGCGGCCAGTCGGCGGGGTCGTACTCGAGGTCGGCGTCCTGCACGATGACGACGTTGCCGGTGCTCGCGGCGAGGGCCGTGCGGATGGCCGCGCCCTTGCCGCGGTTCACCGGCTGGTGGACGAGCGTGTCGATGCGCCCCTGGGCCTTCAGCGAGTCGAGGATCTCCCGGCTCCCGTCGGTCGAGCAGTCGTTCACCACCACGACCTCCTTCGGCACCGGCACGGCGTGCACGGCGTCGAGGATGGCGTAGATGGTGTCGCGCTCGTTGTAGACGGGGATGAGCACGGACAGCCGGAGCGTCGCGGGGTCCATGGGCGTGCGGCCCCGCCGGCGCAGCTCGCCGGAGAGGATGGCCTCCATGCTCCGCGGCGTGAGCGTGGACGCGGGGCCCGGGATCGGGCGGCTGTAGGGGGCGGCGCGAAGCGCGTGGCTGGTCATGGGCGGACGGGGCTGAAGACGGCGATGCCGGGCGGGATGGTATCGACGAGCCGGAGCTCCGGGGGGCGCGCGTAGAGCATGCGCTCGGCGGCCTCCTGGGCCGGTTTGGTCGACGCGAGGAACCAGTCGACCGGGTACGCGCGGAGGATCCCGCGCAGGGACGCCGCGAGCTCGGCGGGGCCGGGCTCGCGCAGGTACTCCATCGCGGTGAACGAGCCGGTCGGCACGCCCTGCCGGCCGGCGTAGAGCCAGACCATGGTCTCCTCGTCGCTCGCGACGACGTCGCGCGCCCCGGCGTGGTCCGCCACCCACTGCACGGCGGCGGTCGCGGCGGGCGTGCGCTGCCGCGGGATGCTGTCCCAGAACCGATCGCGGTAGCCGCTGACGAAGTACGACAGGCTGCCGAGGAGGGCCAGCGCGGCGAGCGCGAGGGCGGCGGGGCGCAGCGGGCGGGCGCGCGGCGCGGCCGGGCGCCACGCCGCGAGCGCGGCCACGCCGAGCGCCACGAGCGCGATGACGATCGGGCCGATGCCGAAGACGAAGCGCGCCGGCGGGAACGGCCAGAGGAAGACGATGCCGAGGTACGCGAGCGTGAACAGCGCCGTCACCGGCGCGACGCGCCGCGCGCGCGCCAGGCCCAGCGCGAGCAGACCCAGCACGACGACCGCGGCCACCGCCTGCCACCACAGGGGCAGGCGGAAGGCGAAGAGCATCCGCGTCATCCAGAAGAGCTGCCGCGCGTTCTCGCCGATCACCGACAGCGCGAACGCCGGACCGTCCTGGCGGAATCCCTCCGCGAGCCAGCCGGAGTACGAGCCGTACTTGCCCTGCAGCTCGGGCGGGAGCACGGCGGCGTGCCGCCACACGTAGAGCTGCCACGGCAGCACGACGGCCAGCGCGCCCGCGCCGACGGCCAGCGCCGCCGCGAGCGCGCGCCGGAGGTCCGCGCGGTGCCTGACGACGAGCGCGAGGCACGCGGCCGGGACGAGCACGAAGCCGATGGTGCGCACGAGCACGAGGAGCCCCGCGAGGGCGCCGACGCCGAGCGCGCGCGCCACGGCGGGCCGCTCCGCCGGGTCGGCGAGTCGCTCGGCGACGACGAGCGCCGGAACGAGGAGCGCGAGGAAGAGCGGCTCGGAGAGGACCATCCCCGAGACGACGAGCGTCGGGATGGCCACGCCCCCGGCCACGGCGACCGTCGCGGCGGCCGGCGCGGAGAGCGCGAGGCGCCGCTCGGCGAAGCGGTACGCGACGGCGCACGCGAGCGCGACGAGCCCCGCGTTCACGAACTTGAACAGCGCGAGGTTCTGCGGGAACGCGGGCGAGAGCTTCCAGAGCAGCGCGAGCAGCGCCGGATACCCGGGCGGGTAGTGGGTGGCCGCGGGCGCGCCGGGGAGGTGCAGGTAGCGGTACCCCTGCCCCGACGCGAGCGCCTTCGCGAGCACGACGTAGATCCCGTCGTCCTGGAAGACGCCGACGGGATACGGGCTGACGGCCCACGTCGTCACGGCCGCCACCACGGCGAAGATCGCGAAGGGGATCAGGCGCGGGTCGAGCGCGGCCCTCGGCGCTCGGCCCTCGGCCTGCCGTCCGTCGGCCGTGGGCCGAGGACCGTAGGCCGGGAGCCTGGCCCTGTCGGGGGCGAGGACGTCGGGGACTGCCATCACCCCTCCAGCCCGAAGCGCGCGAGCTTCCGGTAGAGCGTGGACGGGTCGATGCCGAGCGCCTCGGCGGCGCGCGTCTTGTTGCCCCCTTCGGCCTGCAGCACCCAGAGGATGTACGCGCGCTCGATCGTCTCGAGCGTCGGGTTCGCGGGGCGCGCCTCGGCGACGAGCGGCTCGGAGCGGCGCTCGAGGATGCGCTGCGGGAGCGCGTCGGGGCCGACCACCTCGCCCTCGGTGAGGATCACGGCGCGCTCGAGCGCGTTCTCCAGCTCGCGCACGTTGCCGGGCCAGCCGTACTCCATCAGCGCCTCGAGCGACGAGGGCGCGAGCTCCTTGCGCGCGCCGCCCCGCAGCTCGGCCGCGCGCTGGAGGAACGCGTCCACGAGGAGCGGGATGTCGTCGCGGCGCTGGCGGAGCGGCGGCAGGTGGACCGCGATGACGTTGAGGCGGTAGTACAGGTCGCTGCGGAACCCGCCGCGCTTGATCTCCTCCTCGAGGTCGCGGTTGGTGGCGGCGATGAGGCGCGTGTCGATCGGCATGGCCTCGGTGGCGCCCACGGGGATGATCTCGCGCTGCTGGAGCACGCGCAGGAGCTTCACCTGCGTCGCGGGCGTCGTCTCGCCGATCTCGTCGAGGAAGAACGTGCCGCGCGCGGCGGCGGCGAAGAGGCCCGTCTTGTCCTTCACGGCGCCGGTGAACGAGCCGCGCACGTGGCCGAACAGCTCGCTCTCGAGGAGGCTCTCGGGGAGCGCGCCGCAGTTGATGGAGAGGAACGGGCCGTCGGTGCGCGCGGAGAGGTCGTGGATGTAGCGCGCGATGACCTCCTTGCCCGTGCCCGACTCGCCCTGCACCAGCACGAGGCTGTCCGTCGGCGCGACCGTCTCGGCGAGGCGCAGCACCTCGAGCCACGGCTTGCTCGTGCCCACCGGGCGCGCGCCCACCGAGCGGTCGCGGCGGCGGATCTCCTGCTTCAGCGTCTTGTTCTCGACGCGCAGGTTCCGCGTCTCGGCCGCGCGGCGGAGGATCGCCACGAGCTCGTCGTTCTTGAAGGGCTTCTGGATGTAGTAGAACGCCCCCTCGTTCACCGCCTGGATGGCGCTCTGGAGCGTCGCCTGGGCGGTCATGAGGATGACGGGCGTGTCCGGGTCGCGCTCGCGCGCCGCCGCGAGGAGCTGCACGCCGTTCACGTCGGGCATGCGCACGTCGCTCAGCACGATGTCCGGCGCGAGCTCGGCGATCTTCTCCAGCCCCTGGCGGCCGCCGTTGGCGACGTGCGGCGTGAAGCCCTCGGTGCGGAGGAGGATCCGCAGCGACTCGAGGATGCTCGTCTCGTCGTCCACGACGAGGACGACGGGGCGGCGCGCGACGTCCGGCGTCACGGGCGTGTCGCTCCGCGGGCGCTCGGGGCGGAAGGGGGTCGTCTCGACTACGCTGGTCGTCACCGGACGGCCACTCCGTTGGCGGCGCGCGCGCGCGAGCGCGGCGCGGTGTTGGGTGAGCCGGTCGCGGCGCCCTTCCCCGAGCTCGCGGGGGGCGCCTCGCCCGACTGTGAGCGCGGCAGGAGCACGGTGAAGCGCGTGCCGCGCGGGCTGGTATCCAGGAACACGACGCCCCGATGGGCCTCCACGGCACGGTGCACCACCGCCAGGCCGAGGCCGGAGCCGCCGGGCTTCGTCGTGATGAAGGGGTCGAACAGGGTGTCGCGGACCTCGGGCGCGATGCCCGGGCCGTCGTCCGTCACGGTGAGCAGCACCGCGTCGCCCCCGGCCGGCGCGTCGGCGCCGCCCACGACGCCGGCGACGCCGAGGAGCGGCGCGTCGGCGGAGGCGGCCATGACCTCGATGCGCACCTTGCCGCCGACGGGGACGGCCTGCGCGGCGTTGAGCGCGAGGTTGAACACGACGCGGTGCAGCAGGTCCTCGTCGCCGTCCACGATGAGCGGCTCGGTCGGGGCGACGCACGCGACGTCCACCGCCTCGCCGAGGTCGGGGTGCCGCGCCACGAGGCCGGCGGCCCCGCGCACGACGGCGCCGATGTCCACGGGGGCGACCCTCGTCACGCGCACGCGGGCGAAGTCGAGGAACTCCGACAGCAGGCGGTCGAGCCGGTCGCTCTCCCGCACCACGAGCGCGCTGAGCGTCCGCGCGTCCGGGTCGTCGAACGCGATGCGCGCGAGCTGCTCGACCGAGCTGCGGATGCTCGCGAGCGGGTTCTTGATCTCGTGCGCGAGCGAGGCGCTGAGCTCCGCGACGGCCTCGAGCCGCCCGGCCCGCACGTGGAGCGCCTCGAGCCGCTTCTGGTCGGAGATGTCGGTGAAGATCGCGGTGGCCGTCGGCCCGGCCTCGCCGTCGGCGAGCGTGGTCGTGAGGCCGATCGGGAAGCTGCGGTCCGCGAGCGTGATGGCGCCCTCGACGCGCGAGGTGCGCACGCCCTGCGTGATGGTGCGCTCGAGGCCGCGCGCGAGCTCGGGCGCGACCTTCTTCAGGTGGTCGCCGATGCGCGCGCCGAGCCGCGTGGCGTCGAAGCCGAGGAGCGCGCCGGCGGCGGGGTTGGCGAAGAGCAGGATGCCCTCCTCGTCCACCGTGATGATCCCACTGCGGATGTTGCGCAGGATGTCGTTCGCCTGGAGCCGGTAGCGCGAGAACTCCGCCGCGATCTCGTGCGCGCGCCCGGCGCCGAGCTCGTGGAGGCGTGCGCTGATGAACCCGCTCCCGAGCGCGACGGCGCCGAAGACCGCGAGCTGGAGGAGGACGCCGAGGTCGTAGGTCGCGCGGTGGAGCCAGAGCGCGTCGACGTAGTAGAGGACGATCCCGATCGCCGCGATGAGGAGCCCGTGCCCCTTGGGGAGCAGGAGCGCGGCGCAGGCGATGACGAGGATGTAGAGCGCCGCGAACTGCGACGCGCTCCCGCCGGTGACGTGCACGACCCCGGTCACGAGCCCGAGGTCGAAGAGCGTCTGGGCGTACAGGAACGTGACGTCCGCCGGGCTGCCGACGAAGGCCGCGCGGGGCGACAGCCTGTACATGGCGGACGCCGCCGTGAACATCATCGCCCCCGCGAAGATGAGCGACGCCACGAGGGTGTCCGAGCGCACGGCGCTCTCCCACCGGAAGACGGCCGCCACGAAGATGGCGGCGGCCACCGAGAGGCGACCCAGATAGATCCAGCGCACGATGCGGCGCGGATCGAGCAGCGCTTGCAGTCGGGCTTCGGTGGTCTGCGGCACGCGCGGAGGGAAGAGGGCCGTCGTGCAGAATGCCAGCGCCGCGTGCAGCGGCGACTCTGGCATTCTGCATATATTGGACGAGCAACGACTTGGGAGGTTTCCCGGTGTTACAGGCGCACGGCCCCGTCGGGGCCGCGGCGGACCACGAGGGCGGCGTCGCGCTGAGGCTCGTCGCCGTCCTGGCGCTCGTGCTGCTCAACGGGTTCTTCGTCGCCGCCGAGTTCGCGCTGGTCGCCTCGCGGCGCAGCCGCATCGATCAGATGGCCGAGTCGGGCGACGGCAAGGCGCGGCGCGTCCAGGGCGCGCTGAAGGAGCTCGACCGCTACATCTCCGGCACGCAGCTCGGCATCACGCTCGCCTCCCTCGCGCTCGGCTGGATCGGCGAGCCGGCGTTCGCGGCGCTCATCGACCGCGGCCTCGCGAGGTTCGGGGTCGCGGCGCCCGCGGCGGCCACGCACAGCGCCGCGGCGGCCGCGACGGCGTTCGCCGTCATCACGTTCCTCCACATCGTGCTCGGCGAGCTCGCCCCGAAGTCGGTGGCGCTGGTCATCCCCGAGCGCGTCAGCCGGCAGGTCGCCGCGCCGCTGATCCTGTTCTCGCGCGTGATGTCGCCCTTCATCTGGGCGCTGAACGGGGTCAGCTCGCAGCTGCTCCGGCTGATCGGCGTCCAGCCGGCGAGCGCGGCGCAGCACGTCCACTCCCCCGAGGAGCTCAGGCTGCTCGTGATGCAGTCGCGCGCGCACGGCCAGCTCGACGAGGCGGACACCGCGATGCTGGCCGGCGTCTTCGACTTCCACTCGAAGCGCGCCCGCGACGTCATGCGCCCCCGCACGGAGATGTGCGCGCTCGACGTCGAGTCCACGCCCGCCGAGGTGTGGGACGTGCTGCGGCGGGAGCGCTACTCGCGCTACCCGGTCTTCCGCGCGTCGCCCGACGACGTCATCGGCGTCTTCCTCGCGAAGGACCTCTGGCTGCACGCCGAGGGGGAGCCGTGGACGCTGAAGCAGTTCGTGCGCGAGGCGATGTACGTGCCCGACACGCGGCCGGCCGAGCGCGTGCTGGACGACCTGCGGAAGCGCCGCGCGCACATGGCCGTCGTGCTCGACGAGTACGGCGGCACGGCGGGCATCATCACCATGGAGGACCTGGTCGAGGAGGTCGTGGGCGACATCGCCGACGAGTACGACCTGTTCACGCGCAACTCGCTCGAGATGGACGGCGTGCTGGAGCTCGCGGGGAGCATGTCCCTCGTGGACGTGCGCTCGGACTACGGGCTCCGCATCCCGGACGGCGACTGGACGACGCTCGGCGGGTACGTCTTCTCGCGCCTGGGCCGCCTCCCCACGCTCGGCGACCGCGTCGCGGCGCCCGGAGGCGAGCTCGAGGTGGTGGCGCTCGACGGCCGCCGGATCGCCGCCGTGCGCGTGCACCGCGCGGCCGGAGCGCATGCACACGACGCGACTCACCACACCGGCACCGCCGCCGGGAGCCGATGAAAAGCATCACGTCCACCCGCCGATGACCGACCCTACCGCCCCGACGCCGACCGACGCGCTGCAGGTCGCGCCGAACCTCGTCATCCCGCGCGGCGAGCTGACGTTCAAGGCCACGCGCTCGGGGGGCGCCGGGGGGCAGAACGTGAACAAGGTCGCCTCGCGCATCGAGCTCACGTGGAACCCCGCGCGCTCCGCGGCCGTGGCGGCGCTCGACGAGGCGACGCGTGCCCACCTCATGAGCCGCCTGGCCGCGCGCCTCGACGGCGATGGGGACATCCGCGTGGTGTCGAGCGAGATGCGGAGCCAGCTCCAGAACCGCACCCGCGCCG
>JBJMNJ010000373.1:0-25064 GCA_045804325.1 Gemmatimonadaceae bacterium | reverse complement strand
CGGCTTCGAGCGCTCGGGCGACCGCGCCGGCCCCAGCTCGGCGACCGCGCTGTGGGAGGAGGTGCTCGTCGTGGACGCCGATAGCGAGGACTCGTGGGCATGGTCCTCCTCGGGAGGGCACGACGGCGCCATGACGTCCCTGACGCTGGCCGACCGCTGCGTCGAGCGGCTCCGCGAGGCGTACCTCGCGGGAGACACCGAGACATGAGGGTTCAGTGAAGCAGGAATCGATCGAGATGGAAGGCACCGTCACCGAGGTGCTGCCGAGCGCGATGTTCCGCGTCGACCTGGAGAACGGCCACCGGCTGCTCGCCACGACCGCCGGGAAGATGCGGCGCTTCCGCATCCGCATCATCGCGGGCGACCGCGTGACGGTCGAGATGTCGCCGTACGACCTGACACGCGGGCGCATCACGTTCCGCCACAAGTAGGCGCTCCCGTGAGCGGCCCCGACCCGTTCGTCGTCTCGATGAGGCTCGACCGCGGGCCGGTCCGCACGGTGGAGCGCGACGGCGTCACGTGGACCGTGTGGGAGGGGCACCTCGGCATGTACGACCGCCACGTCGGCTCCCACCTCTTCTTCGAGTCGGCGGCGGTCGTGCGCCGCGTGCGCGACTTTCCCGCGGACTGGGCGACCCTCCCGGACGGCGCGCTGATGGCCGTCGCCGAGCGCCGCTAGCCAGGCGAGCGGGCGTCGTGGGCGGGCGGCGAGAGGAGTACCTTACCCCGCACATCCCGAACTCCTGCGGAGCCCCCTCGTGAACGACGCCCACCTCGCCCGGACCCGCATCGCGCTCGCCGCGCTCCTCGCGGCCGCCTGCGCGACCCCCCGCACCGTCCCCGTCGTCGCCGCCGCCGACCGGAAGGAGTGGATCCAGCTCTTCAACGGCCGCGACCTGTCCGGCTGGGACATCAAGTTCACGCACCACCCCCTCGGCGAGAACTACAACGAGACGTTCCGCGTCGAGGACGGGCTGCTGAAGGTGCGCTACGACCGCTGGCGCGGGTGGAACGGGGAGTTCGGGCACATCTTCCACCGGCGCACGTTCTCCCACTACGTCGTCGCCGCGGAGTATCGCTTCGTCGACGGACAGGTGGCGGGCGCGGGGCCCGAGCTCGCCTGGGCGCGCCGCAACAACGGCATCATGGCCGCGAGCCAGTCGGCCGAGAGCATGGGGCTCGACCAGGACTTCCCGATCTCGCTCGAGGTGCAGCTCCTCGGCGGGCTCGGCGACGGAACGCCCCGCTCGACCGGCAACCTGTGCACGCCGGGGACGAACGTCCACTTCGGCGACTCGCTCGTCACCACGCACTGCATCAACTCCACGTCGCGCACCTTCGACGGCGACCAGTGGGTGCGCGTGGAGGCCGTGATCCTCGGCGACTCGCTCGTGAAGCACGTCGTGAACGGCGACACCGTGCTCACGTACCGCAAGCCGGAGATGGGCGGCGGCGCGGTGGGCAACCTGAAGCCCGGCGTGCTCGTCGAGGGCAGGCCGATCACGTCGGGCCACGTCGCGCTCCAGGCGGAGACGGCGGAGATCGACTTCCGGAAGGTCGAGGTGCTCGATCTCCGGGGGTGCACCGACCCGCGCGCGTCGAACTACAAGCGGTACTTCGTCAAGTCGGATCCGGCCGCCTGCCGCTACGCGGGGCGGTGCGCGCTCAGCGCCCCGCGGTCGCCCGCAGCTCGCGGTCCACCTCGCGCCCGAGCCGCGCGACGATCTCCGGCACCGCGTCCACGTCGGCGGCGGCCGTGTTGAAGTTCACGATGCACGCGCGCAGCACGACGCGGCCGCCGATCACCGCGTTGGAGAGGAACGCCTCGCCCGTGCTCTGGAGGCGCTCGAGCAGCGCCTCGTTGAGCGCGCCGAGGTACTCCTCCGTGTCCGCGCGCCCGACGCTCGCGCGCAGGTCGGCGGGCACGTAGCGGAACGTGGAGATGCTGAGCGCCTGCGTGTAGGGCTCGAGCTCGGGGTGCGCGCTCGCCCGCGCGTGCAGGCGCTCGCTGAGGCGGATGTCGTCGCCGATCATCCGCTCGTACCCGCGCCGGCCGACGTGCCGGAGGGCGAGCCATACCTTGAGCGCGCGGAAGCCGCGTGAGTTCTGCGGCCCGAGGTCGAAGTAGTTCACGGCCTCCTGGCCGAAGCGGTAGTACGGCGGGTGGTACGCGAAGGCGTCGCGCAGCCGCTGCGGGTCGCGCACGAGCGCGCACCCCGCCTCGAGCGGCGCGTAGAGCCACTTGTGCGGGTCCACCGCGACGGAGTCGGCGAGCGCGATCCCCGCGAGGTCGGCCGGGGCGCCCGGCACGCACGCGGCGAGCGCGCCGTATGCGCCGTCCACGTGGAACCAGACGCCCTCGTCCCGGCAGAGGCGCGCGATCTCCCGGAGCGGGTCCACGGCGCCCGTGCTCACGGTGCCGGCGGTGCCGACGACGAGCATCGGCCGCACGCCGGTCGCCCTGTCTTCCTCGAGCGCGCGCCGCAGCGCGGCGACGTCCATGCGCAGCGCGTCGTCCGTCGGGATCCAGCGCACCGCGTCGGTGCCGAGGCCGGCGATGTCGGTGGCCTTCTGGAGCCACGTGTGCGTCTCCGACGAGGCGTACACGCGGAGCGCGGGGCCGCCGACCACGCCGCGCGTGCGCACGTCCCGGTCGGCGGCGGCGCGCGCCGCGAGGAAGCAGACGATGTTCGCCATGTTGCCGCCGCTCAACAGCAGGCCGCCGCAGTCGGTCGGATAGCCGAGCAGCTCGGCGATCCAGCGGACGGTCTGCGCCTCGATCTCGGTGGCGACGGGGCTCAGCCGCCACGCGCCGACGTTCGGGTTCACGGCCGCCGCGAGGAGGTCGCCGAGCATCCCGATGGGCGCCGGCGACGAGGTGATGTAGCCGAAGAAGCGCGGGTGGCCGTTCAGCAGCGAGCTGTCGAACAGGAGGGTCGCGGCGGAGGCGAGCAGCGCCGCCGCGTCGGTGCCTTCGGGGGGAAGGGCCCGGTCCGAGCCGACGAGGCGACGCACTTGGTCCGGCTCGAGGCCGGGCGTGACGGGCCGCTCCGGCACGGACTCGAGGAACGCGGCCACGGCGTCCACGAGCGCGTGGCCGGCGCGGCGGAACTCGTCCGCGCCGAGGCGCAGCGGCGCCGAGCGCGGGGCGGGCGCGTCGAAGGTGGTGCTGTCGCGCGCGGGCGCGGCGGGGATCGGGTCGGCCGGCATCGGTCACCTCGAGAAGGGGGCGTCGCTGAACCTCGGCCAAGGCTGGAGGGCGCACAAGAGCAGGCGGAAAGCGCGGGTCGCCCGGCTCGCCGCTCATCGTGGTCGGGGTTCCCCTGCGAGTCCGCCGTGACATCCCGTCATGCGACGGAGCGTGTTCGCCTACGCAGGATCGGCGGAAGAGCGGATGGTCTCGCGGACTCTCGGGGCCGAAGTTCAGGGTGCCTCTCGAACGTGAGACCCCCATGCTGGGCCTGCCGCCGCACCCGCTCGTCGTGCCCCGATCGTCCTCTCCGTCCTCCTCCCGATCGCCGTGCAGGCGGCCGCGTGCGGGTGGCGCCCGGATCGGGTGTCCAGAGTGGTGAACCGTTTGAGCCGGAGGCGCCCGTGACCCGACCTCGCTCGCCCGCTCGCACGCTCCTCGCGCGCGCGGGCCTCGCCGCGCTGGCGCTCGCCGCGGCGTGCGACGAGCCCGAGGCGCCGCTGCTGTCGCGCGTCGCGCACCGAGCGATCGCCGCGGTCCGCGTGACGCCGGGCGTCGCCGAGGTGCCGTTCGGGGACTCGGAGCAGCTGGACGCGGACGCCGAGGACACCGACGGCAACACCACGGCCGCCGCGCCGGCGCGCTGGACCTCCTCGGACACGACGGTCGTATCGGTGGCGTCCGACGGCGTCGCGACGGCGCGCGGGTTCGGCTGGGCGACGGTGCGCGCGGAGGTCGAGGGCGTCGTCGGTACCGGGGTGGTCGAGGTGCTCGGCGGGCCGCGCCCCGCGAGCGTCACGGTCGTCGCGGCGGGGGACATCGCCGGCTGCGACTCGCGCGGCGACGAGGGCACGGCGGCGCTGGTCGGGCGCATCGTCGGCGCGGGCGGCGCTACCGTCGCGCCGCTGGGCGACGAGGCGTACCCGTCGGGTACCACGTCGCAGTTCCGCGACTGCTACGGGCCGAGCTGGGGCGCATTCCGCGACCGTTCCCGTCCCGCCGTGGGGAACCACGAGTACACGACGGCGAGCGGTGCGCCGTACTGGGACTACTTCGGCCCCGCTGCCGGCGCGCGGGGGGAGGGGTGGTACAGCTACGACCTCGGCGCGTGGCACGTCGTGGTGCTGAACAGCAACTGCGACCGCGTGGGGTGCGGGCGCGGATCGCCGCAGGAGCGCTGGCTGCGCGCGGACCTCGCCCTGCACCCCGCGGCGTGCACGCTCGCCTACTGGCACCACCCACGCTTCAACTCCGGCCAGACGCACGGGAGCGACGCGGCGGTGGGCGCGTTCTGGGACGCGCTCTACGATCACGGCGTCGAGCTCGTGCTCGACGCGCACGAGCACGTCTACGAGCGGTTCGCGCCGCAGACGCCGGCCGGGCGCGCCGACGCGGCGCGAGGCGTCCGCCAGATCACCGTCGGCACGGGCGGCAAGAGCCTCGGCCGCCTCGGCGTCCGCAAGGCGAACAGCGAGCGGTTCGACGCGTCCGTCTCGGGCGTCCTGAAGCTGACGCTCGCCGAGGGCTCGTACGCGTGGGCGTTCGTCCCCGTCGCGCCGGGCGCGTTCCGGGACTCGGGCACCGGCACCTGCCACTGACGCGCGCCCGGGGGCGCGCTATCGCGCGTCCCGCTCCGTGTCGAACTCGTTGCGCGCCGACCGGTGCCACTCGAGCTCCTCGTCGGAGACCGGGCGCAGGAGCAGGTCGAACGCGAGCCAGAGCAGCTTGGCGAAGGGGAAGAAGAGCGGGACGGCGACGAGCAGGACGAGCGGCAGCCCGTTCTCGAGCAGCCCCCACGGCGTCTCGTCCGTCACGAGCAGCGTGACGAGCAGCACGGCGTAGGTGAAGAAGCCCGCGAGCACGAACAGGATGAGCGCCGAGCCGACGAAGCTGTCGTGCTCGCCGCGCGCGAGGCGGAGCCCGCAGTTGCCGCACTTCACGCGGAGCTTCAGCCAGTGCCGGAGCACGGGCCCCCTGCCGCAGTGCGGGCACCGGAGCGCGAACGCGCGGCCGAAGAGGACGAGCGTGCGCTTGAGGCTCGGGAACACGAGCCCCTGACGGGACTCCATCTCGCGGCGCGGGTCCCTGTCGGTCATCGGCGGGTGCGGCGTGGCGTTGGCGCTCGCGATCGAACGCCGCGCGGCGCGCGCGGCACGAGTCGTCGCGAACGAAGGATGGCGCATCGCGTGCGCGCGCGGGAGCCCGCCCGGGAGCCGAGCTGGGAGGGACGCGCGGCTCCCGGCGGCGTGGCGTGCGCATGACGGCCCGATTGGCGGAAGGGGGCGGGACGTGTAGCTTGGCGCATCCCACCCTCACCGCCCGCTGCGCCGGAGCCCGCCGGTGGTCCTCGATATCGCGCGCTGGGCGCTGACCGCGGTCGTCCTCCTCGCCGCCGTGATCGGTGTGCTGTTCATCACGCGCGGCACGGCGTTGCGCCGCGTGCGGGGGATGGACGCGGACGGCACGACGGCGGCGCCCGAGGAGCCGGGGTTCACGACCATGCTCGGGCTGCTCACCGGCAGCACGCTCGTCGCCGGCAACCGCATCGAGCTCGCGCTGAACGGCGACGGCACGTACGAGCGTCTGTGGGCCGACCTGCGCGCCGCGAGGCTGTCGATCACGGTGCAGATGTACTACGCCCAGCCGGGGCAGGTCGCCGACCAGCTGCGCGAGATACTGGCGGAGCGGGCCCGCGCCGGCGTGCGTGTCGCGTTCCTCTTCGACGCGTTCGGCGCCTCGGCGCTGCCGCGGGCGTACATCGCCTCGCTCCGCCGCGCGGGCGTGCGCATGGTTCCCTTTCGCCCGCTCCGCTTCCGCAACCTGTGGGTCGTGCAGAACCGCTCGCACGTCCGCGGCATCGTGGTGGACGGCCGCATCGGCTGGACGGGCGGCTTCGGCATCGACGACAAGTGGCTCGGCGACGGGCGCACCGGCCTCGCGTGGCGCGAGAGCAACGTGCGCTTCGAGGGGCCGGCCGTGCACCAGCTCATGGCGGCCTTCGTCGCGGCGTGGGCCGAGGCGACGGGGGAGCTGCTCAGCGGCACCATCACGGCGGGCACGCCGGTGGAGGGCGTGGCACCCGCGGGCCTGCTCGCGACGGCGCCCACCCTCGGCAGCACGCCGGCCGAGCGGTTCCTCGCGCTCTCCATCGCGGGCGCGCTCCGGCGGCTGTACGTGACGAACGCGTACTTCGCGCCCGACAGGAACTTCACCCGGCTCCTCGCCGCGGCCGCGCGGCGGGGGGTGGACGTGCAGATCCTCGTGGGCGGGCCGCGCACCGACGTGCGCACGGCGCGGCTCGCCGCCCGCTCGCGCTACGAGAAGCTGCTCGTCGCCGGCGTCCGCATGTTCGAGTACCAGCCGTCCACGCTGCACGCCAAGACGTTCGTCGCCGACGGCGTCTGGTCGTCCGTCGGGACGATGAACTTCGACAACCGCTCGCTCGCGCTGAACGACGAGGTCACCCTGATGGTGCTCGACCGGGGCTTCGGCGCCGAGATGGAGCGCGTCTTCTTCGACGACCTGCGGTACGCCGAGGAGGTGGAGCTCGCTTCGTTCCGGCGGCGCCCGCGCCTCGTGCGCGTGGCGGAGCAGGGCGCCAACCTCATCGCGTCGCTGCTCTGAGGCGCGGCCGTCCCCACCAACTTTCCACGAGAGGAGATGCGACGATGCGCGTCATGGTCATCGTGAAGGCCAGCCCCGAGTCCGAGGCCGGCGTCATGCCCAGCACCGAGCTGCTCACCGCCATGGGCCGATTCAACGAGGAGCTCGTGAGCGCCGGCGTGATGCTCGCCGGCGAGGGGCTCCACCCGAGCGCGAAAGGGAAGCGCGTGCGCTTCGAAGGCACGCGGCGGACCGTCGTCGACGGGCCGTTCCCCGCGTCGAACGACCTGATCGCCGGCTTCTGGATCTGGAGGGTCGCG
Source organism: Gemmatimonadaceae bacterium (assembly GCA_045804325.1). GTDB lineage: Bacteria > Gemmatimonadota > Gemmatimonadetes > Gemmatimonadales > Gemmatimonadaceae > JBJMNJ01. The sequence goes on along the minus strand of JBJMNJ010000373.1, from coordinate 17,951 downwards.
TCGATGAGCGAGGCGGTCGAGTGGGCGCGGCGCTGCCCGAACCCGATGGAAGGCGGCGGCGAGCTCGAGCTCCGCCCGGTGTTCGAGGCGGACGACTTCGGGGAGGCGCTGACGCCCGAGCTGCGCGCGCAGGAGGAGCGGCTGCGGTCGCAGGTGTCGGATCGTTAGGTGGCTCGCGAGCGCGTTGCACGAGGCGAGCGGACGCCGCACGCCCGGCGCAGCCGACTCGTCAGGCACGCTCGCCCGCGTCGCCGCGCGATGGGTGATCCGAGCCGACCACCTGCGCCCAGCCGAGCTCCGTCCAGTCGAGCTCCTCCTCCACGCGCTGGAACGCCGCGTCGCCGATGGTGCCGTCGGAGCGGAGCGCCATGAGGCGGTGGCGCTGGGCCTCGCTCGCGGCGCGCACGACGGCCGCGTCGCCGTCCCGTCCGTCCGCGGCGGACGCCGCCGCCGCCGCGGCGCCTTCCGGCACCACGCCGTCGGCGCCCGCGCCGTCGGTCGCGTGCTCCGCCTCCGCGCGCCGCAGCTGGAGCTCGTAGCGCCGCCGCACGAGGTCGGCCGACTCGGCACCCGGCGTCGCGGCGGTCGCGGCGGTCGCGGCGAGCGCCGCGCGCAGCGTCTCGACGCGGGCGAGCCGCACCTCGCGCTCGACCGTGCCGTCGTCCTCGAGCTGCAGGCGGAGGAGGAGCGGGCGGAGCGTCAGCCCCTGGAGCACGAGGGTGCCCAGCACGACGCCGAACGCCGTCGTGAGGATCAGGTCGCGGAACGGGAAGTCGGTCGGCAGCGCGAGCGCCGCGGCGATCGTCACCGTGCCGCGCATGCCGCACCACCCCACGACCGCCGCGCCGGGCCGGCTGAGCGCCACCGCGTCGCGCGGCCCCGGCCTGCCGTCGGGGTGCGGGCGGCAGCGCCATCGGCTGAAGGCCGCCGCGCCGGTGACCCACGCGATCCGCGCGACGATCGCGGCCACGGTCACGGCCGCCGCGATGGCGGCGAAGCGCAGCCCCGTCGCGCCCGTGACGCGGGCGGCGATCGACTTCAGCTGGAAGCCCACGAGGATGAACGCGAGCACGTTCAGCACGAACACGGCGACCTCCCACACCGCCCACGTGGGGATCCGGATGCGTGCCGGCATGATCTCGGGCGCGCGGCGCGACGCCGCCATCGCGAACACCACCATCGTGATGATCCCCGAGAGGTGGAGGTTCTCGGCCAGGATCCACACGAGGAACGTGCCGCAGAACTGGAACACCACCCCCGTCGCCACGTCGCTGATGCGCGCGTTCACGAAGAGCGTGACCCGCGACAGCACGAGCCCGAGCACGACGCTCCCGACCGTGACGACGAGCAGCATCGGCAGCACGCTCCAGCCCGAGAGCGAGCCGGCGAGGGTGGCGCCGATGGCGAGCCGGTAGACGAGCAGCGCGCTCGCGTCGTTGAAGAGGCTCTCCCCCTCGAGGATGACGAGCAGCCGGTTCGGCGGGCGGAGCGCCTTGAGCACGGTCGTCGCCGCCGCCGCGTCCGGCGGCGCGACGATGGCGCCGAGCGCGACGGCCGCCCACCAGGGCATGCCCGGCACGAGGGCCTTCGCGACCAGCGCCACCACGACGATGGTGAGCGCGACGGCGCCGAGGGCCAGGCTCGCGATCGCGCGCCAGTTCGCTCGCAGGTCGCGCGGCGACGAGTCGAACGCGGCGTCCACGAGGACGGGCGCGACGAACAGGGCCAGCGCGAGCTCGGGGTCGAGCACGAGCGTCGGCACGCCGGGGATGAGCGCGAGCGCGGCGCCGGCGAGCGCGACGAGCGCCGGGTACGGCGCCCCGATGCGCCGCGCGACCGCCGCCAGCGCGGCGCCGCCCAGCAGCAGCGCGATGACGACCTCGAAGACCTCCATCGACCCTCCAGGAGACGACCGCCGTCCGGGTGCGGCCTCGACGCCCGGATCATGCGATACTGGTACGTGGAGCTTACCGACCCGTGAAGCCCGCCGTCGAGCGGGTCGGGCCGCCGCCCGTTAGACTGCATCGGACCATGCTGACCACCCGCAAGCTCGGCACGCAGGGCCTCGAGGTCTCCGCGCTCGGCCTCGGCCTCATGGGGATGAGCCACGCGTACGGCGTCCCCGAGGAGCGCGACGAGCGCGAGTCCATCGCGACGATCCACCGGGCCGTGGAGCTCGGGTGCACCTTCCTCGACACGGCCGAGGCGTACGGGCCGTACCGGAACGAGGCGCTGCTCGCCCGGGCGCTCGAGGAGCTCGGGAGCGGCGCGCGCGACCGCGTCGTCGTCGCGACCAAGTTCGGCTTCACCTTCGACGCGAACGGCGCCATCGCCGGCGTGGACAGCCGGCCGGAGCGCATGCGCGAGGCCGTCGAGGGCTCGCTGCGTCGCCTCGCCACCGACCGCATCGACCTGCTCTACCAGCACCGCGTGGACAGGCAGGTGCCGATCGAGGACGTGGTGGGCGCGATGGCCGAGCTCGTCCACGAGGGGAAGGTGCGCTTCCTCGGCCTCTCCGAGGCCGGCGCGACGACCATCCGCCGCGCGCACGCGGTGCACCCCATCTCCGCGCTCCAGAGCGAGTACTCGCTGTGGGAGCGCAACCTCGAGCCCGAGATCATCCCGCTGCTGCGCGAGCTCGGCATCGGCCTCGTGCCGTTCGCGCCGCTCGGCCGCGGATTCCTCACGGGCGCGGTGAAGCGCGCGGAGGAGTATCCCGAAGGCGACTTCCGGCGCGGCGACCCGCGGTACCAGGGGGAGAACTTCGACGCGAACGTGCGCGCCGCGTCGGCCGTACGCGACGTCGCGACGCGCAAGGGCGCGACGCCGGGGCAGGTCGCGCTCGCCTGGCTGCTGCACCGGGGGCCGGACATCGTGCCGATCCCCGGCACCAAGCGGCGGAAGCACCTCGAGGAGAACGTCGCCGCCGCCGACGTGCGCCTCTCGCGCGACGAGATGGCCACGCTCGACCGGGCGCTCGCGCCGGAGCGGATCGCGGGGCCGCGCTACGGCGAGCGGCAGATGTCGCAGGTGGACCGGTGACCTCGCGCGACGCGTCGCGCCGCCCGCGCGTGATCTGCCACATGACCACCTCGGTCGACGGGCGCATCGTCGTGAACGGCTGGCCGGACTCCACCGCCGCGGCGGTACGCCGCGAGTACGAGCAGGTTCACGCGCGGTACGCGGCCGACGGCTGGATCTGCGGCCGCGTGACGATGGAGCCGTTCGCGGGGCGCACGCGGGCCGAGGCGGAGGTCGCGCGCGCGCACGCCGGCGGCGGGCGGCGCGAGGACTTCGTGGCGCCGGGCGACCACGACTCCTTCGCGTTCGCGATCGACGCGAGCGGCCGCCTCGCCTGGGAGACGAACGACATCGACGGCGACCACGTCGTCGCGATCGTCTCGGAGCGCGTGTCGGACGAGTACCTCGCATTCCTGCGCGCGCAGGAGGTCTCGTACCTGCTCGCCGGTGCGCGCGATGTCGATCTCGCGCTCGCGCTCGAGAAGATCGGCGCGAGGTTCGGCGTGCGCACGCTGATGCTCGAGGGGGGAGGACGGATCAACGGGGGGATGCTCCGTGCCGGGCTCATCGACGAGGTGAGCCTGCTCGTCGCGCCGGTGGCCGACGGGCGCGTGGGCACGCCCGCGCTCTTCGACGTCGACGGCGCCGACGTCCCACCGCCGAGGCTCGCGCTCGAGGCCGTCGAGCGGCGCGAGGGCGACGTGGTCTGGCTCCGCTACCGGGTCGAGCACCTGTAGCCGCGGGCCCGCCGCCGCCGGCCCCGGACGGGCGAGCACTGCTCTTGCTCCTCCTTCGGGACCTACCCGCGCCGTCCGTCACCGTTCACACGCGCGCGGTTCCGACGGCGGCTGACACGGCGGCGACGATGAGCGTGGCATGACCTTGAACGCTGGCGATGCCGCCATCGCGGATGCCGACCTGCGCGCCGTCTTCGAGGCGCTCCCGGGGAACTACATCGTGATCGCCGCGGACGCGCCGCGCTTCACGATGCTCGCCGCCAGCGACGGGGCGCTCGCGACGGCGCTCAGCACGCGGGACCAGCTCGTCGGCCGGCCCCTGTTCGACGTCTTCTCGGACGCCAACCCGGAGAACCCGGAGCCCAGCGGCGTCACGAACCTGCGCGCCTCGCTCGAGACCGTGCTCCGGACGCGCGCGCCGCACCGGATGCCCGTGCAGCGCTACGACTTCCGCCGACCGGACGGCGGCTGGGAGGTGCGCCACTGGGCGCCGCACAACGTCCCGGTGCTCGCGCCCGACGGCACGGTCCGCTGCATCCTGCACCACGTCGAGGACGCCACGAGCCGCGTCCGCGACCGCGAGGCGACCAGCGCGGCCGAGCGGCGGGAGGCCGAGCTGCGCACCGTGCTCGAGAGCATGAGCGACGCCGTCTACATCGGCAACATGAGCGGCATCATTCTCGCCAACCAGGCGGCCCTCGAACAGCTCGGCTTCTCCTCGCGCGCGGAGCTCAACCGGCACATCGCCACGCTCGTCGAGGAGCTCCAGACGCGGGACGCCGAGACCGGCGCGCCGATCCCGCCCGAGCAACAGGCGTTCGCACGCGCCATGCGCGGCGAGCGGGTCATCCAGGACGTGCGCGTGCGCCACCGCCTGACGGGCGAGGACCGCGTCGTGCGCTGCGCCGCCGCACCCGTCGTCGTCGACGGGCGCGTGATCGCCGCGGTGGCGGTGAACACCGACGTCACCGAGCGGCGGGCGGCCGAGGCGGCGCTGCGACAGAGCGAGGAGCGCTACCGGCTCATCGTGGAGGGCGCGCGGGACTACGCGATCATCACGACCGACCCCGACGCGCGCATCACGAGCTGGTCGCCGGGGGCGCACGCCGTCTACGGCTGGCCGGCCGACGAGATCATCGGTCAGCCGCTCGCCGTCACGTTCACGCCCGAGGACCGCGCGGCCGGAGAGCCCGAGAACGAGCTCGCTCAGGCCCGCACGGAGGGCGTCGCGCCCAACGTGCGCTGGCACCTGCGCCGGGACGGAGGGCGCGTCTTCATCGACGGGACGTCGCGCGCGCTCCGCGACGCGGACGGGCGTCTGCGCGGCTTCCTCAAGATCGGGCAGGACACGACCGAGCGCCGGCGGCTCGACATGGCGATCCGCGCGAGCGAGGCGCGTCAGGCGTTCCTCGTGCGGCTCGGCGACGCGATGCGCTCCCTCGGCGACCCGGGCGAGATCCAGGCGACCGCGTGCCGGCTGCTCACGCAGCACCTCGACGTGAACCGCGTGGCGTACACCGAGGTGGAGGGCGAGACCGGGGCGGAGGAGCGCGTCGTGCGCGGCGTACACCTGCGGCAGGGTCCGACGCTCGTCGAACGCATACCCGTCGAGCGCTTCGGCGAGCCGGTCCTCCGGCTGCTGCGGGAGGGCGTCGTCGCCGTGGTGAACGACGTCGCGACCGACCCGCGCATCACGGACGCCGCCCGCGCGACCTTCGGCGAGGCATCCGTCGCGAGCTTCGTCTCGGTGCCGCTGCTGAATCGCGGGCGGTGGGTGGCCGCCTTCAACGTCCACGACGTCGTCCCGCGAGCCTGGTCGCCGGAGGAGGTCGCGCTGGTTCAGGAGGTGGCGGAGCGCACGTGGGACGCCGCCGAGCGCGCCCGCGCCGAGTCGGCGCTGCGCGCGAGCGAGGTGCGCCACCGCGCGCTCGTCGAGAACCTCCGGGACTACCTGATCTGCCTGCTCGACGCGCGCGGACGGGTGGCGGAGTGGCCCAGCGGCGCCGAGCGTCTCACGGGCTACGCGGCGGCGGACGTCCTGGGGCGCCACTTGGCCTTCCTCTACACGCCGGAGGACGTGGCCGCGGGGGAGGTGGACGAGGAGCTCGCCGAGGCGGCGCGGGAGGGGCGCGCCGAGCGCGAGGGGTGGCGCGTGCGCAAGGACGAGACGCTGTTCTGGGTGGATGAGATCGTGACGGCCATTCGCGACGGCGAGGGGCGCCTGGCTGGGTTCGCGAAGATCAGCCGCGACCTCACCGAGCGACTCCGGGCGGCGGAGGCCGCGGAGCGCGTGCGGCTCGAGGCGGAGCGCGACGCCGTTCGCGGCCTGCTCGCCGCGGCCGAGGAGCGCGAGCGGCTCCGCCTCGGCCTCGAGCTGCACGACGTGCTCGGCCAGTCGCTCACCCTGCTCTCGCTCGAGACCAAGTCGCTGGAGCCCTACGTGCGCGGGCGTGACGGCGCGGAGCGGCTGGCCCGCGTGCGCGCCCTCGTGGCCTCGACGAGCGTGCACGCGCACGGCATCGCGCAGTCGCTGCGGCCCGCGGGGCTCGGCCAGCTCACGCTCGGCGACGCCCTCAGCGCGTACGCGCACGAGTGGCAGAAGCGCATGGGGATCCCGGTCGACGTGCACGCCGAGGGGCCGGGCGTCGACGCGTCGCTCGCGCCGGAGGCGGAGGCGGCGCTGTACCGGATCGCGCAGGAGGCGCTCACGAACGTCGCCAAGCACGCGGGCGCGTCGCGCGTGAGCGTCACGCTCTCCCGCGCCGACGGCCACGTGCGGCTCGTCGTGGAGGACGACGGCCACGGCTTCGACGTGGCCGCGGCCCTGGCCCGCGCCGGGTCGCAGCGGCGACTCGGCCTCGCCGGCATGCGCGAGCGCGCGGCGCTGGCCGGTGGTGCGCTCGACGTGGAGTCGAGCCCCGGGAGCGGCACGACGGTCGTGGCGGGTGTCCCGATCAGCGTGGCGCCCGAGCGCTTCGCGACCCGGCAGCCCGAGTCCTAGCGGTCGGCGTCGCCGGGCTCCACGTTCGCGTCGACACCGCCGCGCGTCCGGGGCGAGCACCGGCGCTATCTTCATCGTGTGCGCAGCGACGGGGCTCGTGCCCCGCCGCCTTCATTCAGCAGCAGGCCGAGGCATGAACGGTCCGACGGCAGCGACGGCAACGACAGCAGCGAGGCGGGCTCGACTCGACGAGGCGCGCGAGGGGCCGACCGCGCGCGAGGCGCGTCACCAGTTCCTGCTCGAGCTGAGCGACCGCCTGCGCCCGCTCGCCGATCCCGTCGCGGTCCAGCGCGAGGCGGCGCGCGCGGTGGGCGTGCACCTCGGGGCGATCCGCGTCGGCTATGCCGAAATCCTCGCCGACGGCGAGACGGCGGTCGTGACGGTCAACTACATCGACGGCGTGGGCGGCATCGAGGGGCGCTACCGCGTGTCGGACTACAGCCCGGCGCAGCTCCGCGCGCTGCTCGCCGGCAAGCCCGTGGCGCGCGGCGACGTCGCCGGCTCCGTCGCGGGCGATGCCGCGATGTCGGACGCGGAGCGGGCAGCGCACGCGGCGCTCGAGATCGGCGCCACCATCGACCTGCCCCTGCTCAAGGATGGGCGCCTGGTCGCCATCCTGTTCGTGCACTTCCGCGGGCCGCACGACTTCACCACCGAAGAAGTCGCGCTCCTCGAGGCGGTGGCCGAGCGCACGTGGGACGCGGTGGAGCGTGCGCGCGCCGGGGCGGCGCTGCGCGCGAGCGAGGGGCGGCTCCGCCTCGCGCTGGACGTGGCGGAGCTGGGCACGTGGTCGTTCAGCCTCGTCGACGGGTCGGGGTACCTCGACGAGCGCGCCGCGCAGATCGTCGGGCTCCCGGCGGGCGAGTTCGCCGACGTCGCGCAGGCGCAGGTGGACGGCACCCACCCCGAGGACCTCGCGGCGATGCAGGCCGCCGTCGCGGCCGGCATCGCGAGCGGCGCGCCGTTCGACCTCGCGTACCGTGTCGTGCACCCGGACGGGAGCGTGCGCCACGTCGCGTCGCGCGCGGCCGCGCTCACGGATGAGGCCGGACGTCCCGTGCGCCTCGTCGGCTCGAACCGCGACGTGACCGCACAGCGCGAGGCCGAGGCGCGGCTCCGCGAGAGCGAGGCGCGCTACCGCACGCTCTTCAACTCGATCCTCGAGGGGTTCTGCGTCATCGAGGTGCTGTTCGAAGAGAGCGACGCGTCCGGCCCGCCGCGGCCGGTGGACTACGTGTTCCTGGAGGCCAACCCCGCCTTCGTCGCGCAGACCGGTCTCGCGAACGCGATCGGTCGCCGCATGCGCGAGCTCGCGCCGGCACACGAGCAGCACTGGTTCGAGATCTACGGCCGCGTGGCGCTCACCGGCGAGCCGGCGCGCTTCGAGGCGCCCGCCGAGGCGCTGGGCCGATGGTACAGCGTGGACGCCTTCCGCGTCGGGCAGCCGCACGAGCGCCGGGTGGCGATCCTGTTCGACGACATCACGGGGCGCAAGCGCGCGGAGGCCGAGCGCGAGCGCCTGGCCGCGGAGGTGGCGGCCGAGCGGGAGCGGCTGCGCACCGTGGTGCTGCAGACGCCGGCGCCGCTGGCGCTGCTCGTCGGGCCCGAGCACCGCTACGCGCTGGTGAACGACGCGTACAAGAGACTCAGCGGCGGCGGGCGCGACGTCACCGGGCTCACGCCGCGCGAGGCGTTCCCGGAGCTCGAAGGGAGCGGCATCCTCGAGCTCTTCGATCGGGTGTACGAGACCGGCGAGTCGTGGGAGGGCGTCGAGACGCCAGTGCGCTACGACCGCGACGGCACCGGCGTGATCGACGCCTGGTTCGACCTGCGGTTCGAGCCGGTGCGCGACGCCGACGGGAGCGTGCGCGCGCTCTTCAACTTCGCCGTGGACGTGACCTCCCAGGTCCTCGCCCGCCGCGAGGCGGAGCGGCTGCTCGACCTGGAGCAGCGCGCGCGGGCGAGGGTGGAGGACGCGTACCGCGAGGCGGAGGGCGCGCGGGCGGAGGCGGAGGCCGCCAACCGCGCGAAGAGCGAGTTCCTCGCGGTGATGAGCCACGAGCTCCGCACGCCCCTCAACGCCATCGGCGGCTACGCCGAGCTGATGGAGATGGGCATCCGCGGGCCCGTCACGCCGCACCAGCGCGAGGACCTGCGGCGGCTGCAGGCGAGCCAGCGCCACCTGCTCGGGCTCATCAACGAGGTGCTGAACTACGCGAAGCTCGAGACGGGCACGGTGCACTACGACGTGGCGTCGGTGCCGGTGCGCGAGGCGATCGCCGGCGCGGAAGCGCTGGTGGCGCCGCAGGCGCAGCTGAAGGGGCTCGCGCTCACCGCCGGCGCGGTCTCGCCGGAGCTGCGCATGAGGGCCGACGCCGAGAAGCTGCGGCAGATCCTCGTGAACCTGCTCTCGAACGCGGTGAAGTTCACCGACCGGGGCGGGCGGGTGGAGCTCGCGGCTCTCGATGCCGGGGACCGCGTGCACGTCACCGTGCGGGACACGGGGATCGGCATCGCGGCCGACCAGCTCGAGCGCATCTTCGACCCCTTCGTGCAGGTGCGCTCGGACCTGACGCGCACCGCCGAGGGCACGGGGCTCGGCCTCGCGATCAGCCGGGACCTCGCGCGCGGCATGGGCGGCGACCTCACGGTGGAGAGCGCGCCGGGCACGGGCTCGACGTTCACGCTGACGCTGCCGCGCGGGTGAGCGGCCGATGGCGCCGCGGAGTCGACCGCGGTGACCCGGCCCGCGCGCGGGCCGTCTGGAGGGCATGACCACCGCCGGGTCCCTCTCCTGTCCGAGCTGCGGCGCCGCCGCGGCGCCCGAGTCGCGCGAGTGCGGCTTCTGTCGCACCCGGCTGGCGACGATCGCCTGCCCGGCGTGCTTCGGCATGGTGTTCGTCGGCAGCCGACACTGCGCGCACTGCGGCGCACGCGCGCGCGAGCCGAAGGCGCTCGACGGCATGCCGTGGAAGTGCCCGCGCGGGCACGGCGAGCTGCGCGGCCTCGCGCTGGGCGGCGCGCAGGTCGGTGAGTGCCCGCAGTGCGCGGGACTCTGGGTCGAGGAGACCACGTTCCAGGCGGTCGTCTCGGACCGCGCACGCGCGTCGGTCGTGCCGCAGGCGGGCGCGGCGGCCGCCCAGCCCTCGGCCGTCGCGGTCGACCTGGTGCGCTACCTCCCCTGTCCCGACTGCGGCAAGCTGATGAACCGGGTCAACTTCGCGAAGTCGTCGGGCATCGTCCTCGACGCCTGCCGGGGCCACGGCGTCTGGTGCGACGCCGAAGAGCTGCGCCGCGTCATCGAGTTCGTGCGCGCCGGCGGCATGGACGTCGCGCGGCGCCGGGAGACCGAGCAGCTCGCGCTCGAGCGCAAGCGGCTCGAGTTCGTTCGCGCGCTGGACGCGGCGTCGGTCGACTACCAGCGGCCGGCGAGCGCGCCGTCGAGGGGGATGGAGGGCGTCGTGGTCGGCGCGGGCCTGGCGCTGCTGCTCTCGCTGCTGGGGGACTGATCTCGTTCCCAGTGGTGCGCGTGCCCGGAACGCGGGCCCGCGACATCTCCGCCCGCTGACCGGCGCCTGCCCGTCACGGGCGGAGGACCTTCGCCCCCCCGCGCCCGAACGCCGCGAGCTGCCCCGAGCTCGCCGACTGCGAGAACGTCCACCGCTGCCAGAGGATCGCCGCCGCCGGCTGCGCGATCGTGATCGTGGCGCGCGCGTCGTCCGCCGCACGCAGCGTCGCGCGCTGCCCCACCAGCACCGCGAGCCGCATGAACGCGGGGTCCCCGGACAGCGCCGCGTCGGGGATCCGCAGCCGCGCCTTCGCCAGGGGCTCCACGCGGCCGAGCAGCCACTCGCGCCGCTCACCCACGAGATAGACGTGCACGTAGTCGCGGGCGTAGTTCTCGAACTCGATGGCGAGCGGCGGCGGCCCGCCGGACGGAGCGGGTTCGGCCGACGCGGGGCGCGACGTCGCGCTGGCGCAGCCGTGGAGCGCGAGCGCGGCGGTCAGGGTGGCGAGTGAAACTAGGGACCGGATGCGTGGCGTAATCATGGTGTGCTCCAGGAGCGGGTGCGGCGCGCTCGGCGCCTCATCCCATAGCGCGTAAAACGCGTCGCAACCCACTCACGGCAGACGCTGTCCAACCCTTGAGACCGGGTTTCCCCCAGCTCCGAGTGACCGTGCCGATCACGCCCCAGCCCGCCCGGGCCGCGCTTCCTTCGCCGCCCCCCTCGACCGCTCCCGACGCGACGAACGGCGGCGGGGCGCACGTGGTCACGGAGCTGCTGCGCGCATGGGGCGCGGGCGACCCGCAGGCGAGCGACGCGCTCGTGCCGCTGCTGTACGAGGAGCTGCGCCGGCAGGCGAGGCGGGCGCTTCGCCGCGAGGGCGATGGCCACACGCTGCAGGCGACCGCGCTGGTGCACGAGGCGTGGCTGCGGCTCGCCGGCCAGCACCAGCAGTGCTGGGAGAGCCGCACGCAGTTCCTCGCCCTCGCCGCGCAGATGATGCGTCGCGTGCTCGTGGACCACGAGCGCACGCGCCGCGCGCGCAAGCGCGGGGGCGGAGGGACGCACGTGACGCTCGGCCACGCGGACCGCGAGGCGCCGACGCCCGACGAGGTGGACGTGCTCGCGCTGGACGACGCCCTCGCGCGCCTCGCCGCCGTGGACCCGCGCAAGGCACGGCTGGTGGAGCTGCGCTACTTCGCGGGGCTGAGCATCCCCGAGGCCGCGGCGGCGCTCGGCGTCTCGGCGGCGACGGTCGGCCGCGAGTGGGCCGTCGCGCGCATGTGGCTCCGCCGCGAGCTCGCGCCGTGACGACGCCCACGCACGCCGTGCCCGCGGCCGGCGCCGCACCGCCGATGACGCCCGAGCGGTGGCGCGCGGTGGACGCGATCCTGCAGCTGGCGCTCGCGTGCGAGCCCGAGCGGCGGGACGCCGTCGTCGCGGAGGCGTGCGACGGAGACCAGGCGCTGCGCGCCGAGGTCGAGTCGCTCCTCGCCGCCCACGCGCAGGTCGCCGCCGACTTCCTCGAGCCGGCCGCCGCGGAGGCGCTCGGCGCGGCGGACGCGCGGCCGTACTCCGGGCGCCTCGCGGCGGCGCTCGCAGGGCGCTACGCGATCGAGCGCGAGATCGGGCGCGGCGGCATGGCCACGGTGCACCTCGCGCGCGACCTGCGGCACGGCCGCCAGGTCGCGATCAAGGTGCTGCGCGAGGAGCTCGCCGCCGCCGTGGGCGCCGAGCGCTTCCTCGCGGAGATCCGCGTCACCGCCTCGCTGCAGCACCCGCACATCCTGCCGCTGTTCGACTCGGGAAGCGAGGGCGGGCTGCTGTGGTACGCGATGCCGTTCGTGGAGGGCGAGACGCTGCGGTCGCGGCTCGCCCGCGAGGGGACGCTGCCGGTCGGCGAGGCGGTGCGCCTCGCGCGCGAGGTCGCGGACGCGCTCGACCACGCGCACGCCCGCGGCGTCGTGCACCGCGACGTGAAGCCGGAGAACGTGCTGCTGCAGGAGGGGCACGCGCTGGTCGCCGACTTCGGCATCGCGCTGGCGCTCGAGCAGGCGGGCGGCGAGCGCATCACGCGCACGGGCCTCACGCTCGGCACGCCGCAGTACATGGCTCCCGAGCAGGCGGCGGGCGAGCGCGCGCTCGACGCGCGGGTGGACGTCTACGCGCTCGGCGCCGTGACGCACGAGATGCTCGTGGGCGAGGCCCCGTTCGCGGCGCCGACCCGGCAGGCCGTCGTGCAGCGCCTCATGCACGAGCTGCCCGTCGCGCTGGCGACGCGGCGACCCGACGTGACGCCGTTCGTGGACGCCGCCGTGCGACGGGCGCTGGCGAAGCGCCCGGACGACCGGTTCCCGAGCGCGGCGGCGTTCGCGGCCGCGCTCGCCGAGCCGCTCCCGCCGCCGAATGGCGCCGGGCCCGGGCCGGCCGCGGCCGCCGGGGAGCCGCGCACCGCATCCCGCGGCCGGACCGTGTCCGCCCGCACGGCGCTGTACGCCGCCGTCGCCACGCTCGCGGTGGGAGTCCTCGGCGGCGTGCTCGTCGCACGCTCGTCGCTCGTCCAGCGCTGGGCCGCCGTCGCGCCCCTCGCGCTGCGCCCGCCGGGCGACGGCAGCGTCGTCGGAGCGCTCGCGATGGCGGCCGACCAGTCGCTCGTGGTCGTCGACCGCGCGGGCCGCCCCGTGTACGGAATCCGTGCGGAGCGCCCGTGGACGCCGCGCTTCTCGCCCGATGGACGCCGCGTGGCGTACGGCGCGTTCGGCGGCGGGCGGCGCACGAGCGACCTCTGGGTGACGGACCTGGAAGCGGGCACGACGCGACGACTCACCGACGACGACGGGGACGCCAACGACCCGCAGTGGAGTCCCGACGGCGCCACCATCGCCTACTCCGTGCTCTCGCGGGCAGGCAAGGACCTCGCGGTGCTGCCCGCGGCCGGAGGGGCGGGGCGCCCGCTCGCGTCACGCGGCGCGACCATCTTCGCGAGCGACTGGCTGCGCGACGGCAGCGCGCTGCTCGTCACCGAGGACGCCGGCCCCGACCGGCACGACGTCCTCGTGCAGCCGACGAACGGGGGCGAAGCGCGGCGCTACGCCGCCACGTCCGCCGACGAGACGGCCGCCCGCATCTCGCCCGACGGGTGGTGGGTCGCCTACACCTCGGACGAGTCGGGGCGGGCGGAGGTGTACGTGGACTCCTACAAGGCACCTGGACGCCGCGTGAAGCTCTCATCGGGAGGCGGCGCGCACCCCGTCTGGCGTGGCGACGGGCGGGAGCTGTACTACTGGCGCGACGGAGCGCTCGTCGCGGTGCGGCTCGGCGCGGCGGCGGGCGGCACGCCCCCGGCGCGTCTCGAGGAGACGGTGCTGTTCCGCGCGCCGTATCTCGTCGGCCTCAACACCATGTACGACGTGTCTCCGGACGGGGAGCGGTTCGTGATCGTGCGGCAGCCCTGAGGGCGCCTGGGGTGCCGAGCGTGCACGCTCCTGCTCGCGGCACAGGCGATCGAGTTCGGGATGCGGCGTCGCGCGCTCGGTCGCGCCGTGCGCCTCGGGATCGCCTCGCACCTGGTGCTCGACCTGCTCATCACGGCAGCCCCCACGCGGCGCGCCGCCGCGCGTACGCCGCCTCCGTGAGCTGCACGAGCGCCGGGCGCCGCGCGGGGTCGAGCCAGCGGACGATCTCCGCCAGCGCGGGCTCCGCCATCGCCGTACAGCCGGCGGTGGAGGACGACGGGCCGCTCCAGACGTGGAGGAAGATGCACGAGCCGCGTCCGGCGACCGCGGGCCCGGCGTTGTAGTCGACGAGCACGCCCAGCCGGTACAGGCCGATGCTCCGCATCCGCTCGGAGCTCGACCAGTCGACACGCGCCACCTCTCGCCGGTCCACGATGGCGTTGTAGTGCGTGCTCGCCGTGTCGTCGACGCACTCGGTCGTCTCGACCAGCGGCAGGTAGGGGAGCCGCGTGCCCGCGACGGACGCGCCCGACGCGAAGCCGAAGGCCGTCTCGAGCGGGAACGCGCCCGCCGGCGACTTTCCGTCCCCCTCGTGCTTCGCCGGCTCTCCCGCGACGTCCGGCGCGACCCCGACGCCCCACGCGAGACCCGTCCGGCCCACCACGACGGGCACCGGCGCCCCCTCGGCGCGCCAGGCGCCTCCGGCGTCGCGCGCATAGCGGCGCAGCGTGCCGCCGGTGGCGTCCCAGGTGGGCGTCGTCACGACGAGAAGCTGGCCGGCCGGCGCGAGCGCGGCCGGCCGCGCGTCGGCCGAGGGCGCGGCGGCCGGCGCACCGTGCCGGCCGCCGCAGGCGGCCAGTGTCGCGAGGGCCAGGCCCGCGGCGATGCGCCGTGCCGCCGAGAGCGAGCGAAGGGGCTGCGCGTCGATGCTCATGTCCTCGACCGTGGTGTGGGCCGCTCGATGCCTCGTACTGGAAGCTAACGGCGCGCAGGGCAGGGAGCCCGGCGGCCGCGGCCGGCCCGCGAGGCCCTGCGTCAGCGCTCTTCCTGCGTTCGCCGTATCTTTCAACAGACCGCGAGCCCGATCGCGCCTCCCACCCGCACCGACGTCCGTGAACGCATCGCCTGTCCGCCTCCGACCGACCGTCGCGTGGTGCGCCTGCCTGCTCGGCTGCGCCCCAGCGGCCCGCACGCCGTCGACCGCGCCCGCCGTGGCCGCTCCGGCAGCGCAGGCGGCGGCACCGGCCGCGGAGGCGCACCACCATCACGTGGCCGGGGCCGGCGCGATCACGATCCCCGCCGGCGCGCTGTTCACGGAGGCCGACGTGCGCTTCATGCAGGGCATGATCGCGCATCACGGGCAGGCCATTCACATGTCGCGTCTGGCCTCCTCGCGCGGCGCGGACCCTCGGCTGCTGCGCTTCGCGCAGAAGATCGATCTGTCGCAGGCCGGCGAGATCGCGCTCATGCAGGACTGGCTCCGGGCGAACGGCCAGTTCGCTCCGGACACGTCGGCCTGGCGCGGCATGTCGATGCCCGGCATGCTCACCGCCGAGGAGCTCGCGGCGCTCGAGGGCATGCGAGGCGCGACGTTCGACCGCCAGTTCCTCACGATGATGATCCGGCACCACGAGGGCGCGCTCCGGATGGTGGCGGACCTGCTCGCCACGCCGCGCGCCGCCCAGGACGTCGATGTCTCCGTCCTCGCCAACGACATCGAGAACACGCAGACGGCCGAGATCGGCCTGATGCGACAGATGCTCGCACAGCCCTGACCCCTCACAGGAACCGCTCCCGATGCCACTCGCCGGTCGTATGAGAATCGCCGTCCCGACGCTCGCCGCCGCGCTCACGCTCGCGCCCGCGCTCGCCGCGCAGACGTACCCGTCCGCCAACGATCCGCGCAACGGGCTCCAGCCGGGCCTGCACGAGGCCGGCGTCGCGTCGCGGAACATGCGGCTGGTCTCCACCACGCCGAAGCCCGCCGCGCTCGACTCGATGCGCGGGCTCGCCTTCGTGAACTCCGACCTGGCGTTCGGGGGCAACTACGTCTACCAGGGCAACTTCGCCGGCTTCTCCATCTGGGACGTGAGCCGGCCCGCGCAGCCCGCGCTGGTCGCCGCCGTCGAGTGCATCACGTCGCAGGGCGACCCGTCCGTCTACGGCAACCTGCTCTTCATCTCCGCCGAGGGCGCGGGCAACCGCACCGACTGCGCGAAGGGCGGCGTCTCGGAGCCCTCCGAGCACATGGCGGGGGTGCGCATCTACGACGTCTCCAACCCGCGCCAGCCGCGGCTCGTGAAGAACGTGCAGACGTGCAAGGGCTCGCACACGCACACGCTCGTGCCGAGCCCCACCGACAAGGGCGTCGTCTACGTGTACGTCTCGGGCAACCAGGGCGCGCGTCCGGAGACGGAGCTCGCCGGCTGCCGCAACGCGGCCGACCCCGCGGACGAGACGAACTCGCTCTACCGGCTCGACGTCATCAAGGTGCCGCTCGCGCGGCCGCAGGATGCGGAGGTCGTCACGGGCGCGCGCATCTTCACCGAGCTGAAGCCCGCGCCGCGGCGCGCCGGCGCGAACCGCCCGCCCCGCGGGATCTCGGGGGCCGACAGCGCGATGATCGCGGCGATGCTGGCCTCGGGGCCGCGCAACTGCCACGACGTCACGGCCTATCCCGCGATGGGTCTGCTCGCCGGCGCCTGCGCCAGCTACGGCCTCCTGGTCGACATCTCGAACCCGGAGCGGCCGGTGCGCCTGGACGCGGTGTCCGACACGAACTTCTCGCTGTGGCACACGGCGGTCTTCAGCAATGACGGCAAGAAGGTCGTCTTCACCGACGAGTGGGGCGGCGGCACCTCGCCCAACTGCCAGGCGATGCACCCGCTCGAGATGGGCGGCAACACCATCCTCACGATCGGCGCCGACCGGAAGCTGACGCAGCACGCGTACTTCAAGATCCCCTCGGCCCAGAGCCCGCAGGAGAACTGCGTCTCGCACAACGGATCGCTCGTGCCGGTTCCGGGGCGCGACATCATGGTGCAGGGCTGGTATCAGGGCGGCGTCGACGTGATCGACTTCACGGACCCCGACCACCCGGTCGAGATCGGGTTCTTCGACCGCGGCCCGGTCGACGCGCCGCCCGCCGCCGGCTCGGCGGACAGCGGCGTGGTGAGCCGCACGCGCGGCACCATCGCCGGCTCGTGGGGCGCCTACTGGTACAACGGGCTCGTCTACTCGTCCGAGATGGCGCGCGGCCTCGACATCCTCGAGCTGACGCCGTCCGACCAGCTGTCGGCGAACGAGATCGCCGCGGCGAAGCTCGTGCGGATGTCCGAGTTCAACCCGCAGAGCCAGCCGCGCGTCGTGTGGCCGGCGGCCTTCCCGGTGGTGCGCTCGTACCTCGACCAGCTGGTGCGCGGCAACGGGCTCGCGGCGGCGCGCACCTCGGCGATCGGGCGCGCGCTCGACGCGGCGGAGCGCCAGTCGGGCGCGGCGCGGCGCGCGGCGCTCACCCGCCTCGCGGCGCAGGTGGATGCCGACGCGCGCGGCGCGAGCGACGCCGCCCGCGTGCGCGCGATGGCGGCGGCGATCCGCGACCTCGCGGCGGCGACGCGGTAAGAGGAAGCTCGGAGCACGGCGCACGCGGACGGACGGCGCTCCGGGGCGAACCCGGCGAGCCCCGCGTGCGCCGATGCTCCAGCCGCCGACCGCGTTCGTCGAGGGAAGGGGCGAGGCCGCGACCGGCATGGGAACCGGCGCCGAGGCGCGGCCTAGGGGACCCAGGCAGCGGACGCGGGGCGCCGCGCGTACCTGTCGAGTCGCCCCGCCGCCGGGGAGGCCTCGGGCCGGAGTCATGCTGCGCCCGGGCGCCGATCTGCGCGGCGGCGTGCGCGCATGGCCGGTCGCATTCTGCCCGGCCGCGTTCCTCCTCGCCAGGCTCCCGTCCATGTCGAAATACCACCGCGGGGCAGCCCTGCTGCCCGCGGCGCTCGCCGCCCTCAGCGTCCCCGCCGTCCTCCGCGCCCAGACAGTCCTGCGGGGGCGCGCGCTCGACACGTACACGTAGGCGCCGCTCGCCGGCGTGACGGTCTCCCCTGAGGGCGGCGCCGCCGTCGTCACGGACCGCGACGGCCGCTTCACCGTCCCGTGCGGCGCCGGCCCGCTCACCCTGACGTTCCGCGGCCGGGGCTACGAGTCGCTCCGCACGACCGCCGCCGGCTGCGCGGAG
>JBJMNJ010000372.1:0-4905 GCA_045804325.1 Gemmatimonadaceae bacterium | reverse complement strand
GGTCAACATCATGATCCTGACGACGTTCCTGTCGTTCCTGATCTACCGCCGCGCGAACACCCGCCCGGTGGTGCCGTGGGCGCGCTCGGGGACGATGGTGCAGGCGGCGATGTTCGCGCTCGCCGCCGCCGTCGTCCTCTTCTACGGCGTCTACGGCTACTTCGTCGAGGCGATCGTCCGCATCGGCTTCAGCGTCTACCAGGTGGCCGCGGTCATCGGCTGCATCGTCGGCGTCACCGTGATCGACGTCCTCATGGCGCGCGGCGCGCAGTCGCTCGGCGCGATTCAGTGGGGCAAGATGCCGCCGCGCTCGCAGTACGCGCTCTTCATTCTCGCCGTCACGTTCACGTGGCTGATGGGACTGATGGGATTTGCGCGGAGCGGCATCCGCCAGCACTGGCACGTGTGGGAGGTGATGCGGGACACGAGCCCGCAGGCGTTCACCCCCGCGCTCGGCTACGCGGCGAACATGATCAGCGCCTGCGTCGTGATCTTCCTCGGACTCGTCGCGTTCATCTTCTGGCTCGGCGGCCTCGCCGAGAGCGTCGGCAAGCCGCACGAGGCGCTCGGCGTCACGGTGCCGCAGGGCGCGCTGCCGGGCACGCGCATCGAGTCGCCCGCCCCCCACACGGCCGTCGGAGACTGAGCGCCCATGTGGAAGATCAACCTCCGCGTCCTCGTCCTGGCGCTCGGCACGATGCTCTTCTACACCGCCATCGCGCACGTCATCCGCAGCTGGAGAGTGAGGTGCCGGCGGCGCTCGCGCTGGGGGCCGACGCGTCCCCGGAGGCGCTCGCGGCCGCGGGCGAGCGGCTGTACAACGGCGCCGGCGGCTGCACGGCATGCCACGGGCTCGGCACGCGCGCGCCGAACCTGCTGACGGACTACAACGGGCAGGGGCCCATCGGCGCGCGCTGCGGCTCGCGCAAGCCGGGGATGGACTGCAAGGCCTACCTGCACGAGTCGCTCACCGCGCCGGGCGCGTACGTCGTCGCCGCGTTCGAGAACATCATGCCCGACATGCGCCGCCAGCTCACCGACGACCAGATCTGGGCGCTGATCGCCTTCCTCCAGTCGCAGGGCGGCGAGGTGACCGTGACGGCGGCGGACCTGAAGCCGGCCGCGGGCGCGGCGGCCCCGGCGGCGGCCGCCGGTCCCGCGATGAGCACGACGATGGAGCCGGTCGCGCTGCTCAAGGAGAAGGGCTGCACCGGCTGTCACCAGCTCGACGGCACCGGGCCCGTCATCGGCCCGCCGTTCGACCACATCGGCCGGCGCCTCCAGAAGGACTTCATCCGGCGCAGCATCCTCACGCCCAACGCCGACACGGCGAAGGGGTTCGAGAAGTTCGCCGGCGCCATGCCGACGACCTTCGGGTCGCAGCTCACGGCCGCGCAGCTCGAGGCCATCGTCACCTTCCTCGCGGAGCGGCGATGAGGCGCATCAGGGCCGTCCTCGGACATCCGCTCGGGCAGGCGTTCGTCCTGCTCGTGCTGGCCTACCTGATCTTCGCGTTCGGCATCCCTTACGTGCCGCCGCTGTTCGGCGTGCCGAGCGCGCCCGTGCCGAAGAGCGTGCTCACGCAGTACATGTTCATCGCGCTGGTGGGCATCCTGCTCTACGTGAGCACGTCCGACGCGAGCTGGCGGCGGTTCAAGGAGCCGCTGCACGAGACGATGGTGCGGCGCGACCGCCGGTGGCTCCGCATCCTCGCCCTGGTGACGCTGCCGGCGCTCGTCGGGTTCGCGACGTTCGAGCAGGTGCGCCCGCGCGTGGAGGCGCCCATCACGCTGCGGTCCATCCACCCGGCGCCGCCCGGGCAGATCACGGTGCGCGGCCGGGCCGTGCAGCTCGCGGGGCTCGCGAACCCGCTGCGCTCGCGCGGCTCGCTCGACGAGCACGTGCGCACCGGGCGGCGGGTCTACTACGAGAACTGCGTGCCGTGCCACGGCGACGCGCTCGACGGCCGCGGCCACTTCGCGCACGGCTTCAACCCGTCGCCGCTGCCGCTGGGCGACAAGGGCACGATCGACCAGCTGACGGAGAGCTTCCTCTTCTGGCGCATCTCGAAGGGCGGCCCCGGACTGCCGCGCGAAGGCACGCCCTGGAACTCGGCGATGCCGGTGTGGGAGGACTACCTGACGGAGGACGAGATCTGGTCCGTGATCATCTACCTCTATCAGCAGTCCGGCCTGCAGCCGCGGCGGTGGGAGACGGAGGCGGCGCGCGGCGCGCCGGCGGCGGGCCATGACTAGGCGGCGGGCGGCACGTCCCGCGCTCGCCCACGTCGCCGCACACTTCGCGGCATACGTCGACGCGTACGCGCTCCTCGGCGGCGCCGCGGTCGCGGGCGCGCAGGCGGCGCCGGCGGCGCCAGCGGGCAAGGCGGTGTACGACGAGTGGTGCGCGGGCTGCCACGGCGTCGACGGGAAGGGCGACGGGCCGGCGGCCGACCGCATGCTGCCGCAGCCGCGCGACTTCACGCGGGGCGTCTTCCAGATCCGGACGACCGCCAGCGGCGAGCTGCCGACCGACGCGGACCTCCAGCGGGTGATCGACGAGGGCATGCCCGGGACGGCGATGCCGGGGTGGAAGGCGCACCTCACGGGGCGCGAGCGGAGCGACGTGCTCGCGTACATCAAGACGTTCTCGACGTTCTTCGCGGGCGCCAAGCCGACGGCGATCGCGCTCGGGTCGGCGCCGGCAGCATCCGACGCCGGGCTGCGCGAAGGCCGCGCGGCCTACCGGACGCTCGAGTGCTTCAAGTGCCACGGCGAGGCCGGCCGCGGCGACGGCCCCTCGGCGCCGACGCTTAAGGACGACTGGGGGCACCCGATCCGCGCGGCCGACCTCACGGCGAGCTGGCGCTTCAACGGCGGCAGCGCCGTCGAGCAGATCCACACGCGGCTTCGCACGGGGCTCGACGGGACGCCGATGCCGTCGTACGCCGACGCCGTCGAGTCGCGCGTGGTGACGGCCGAGCAGCTCTGGCGGGTCGCGCAGTACGTTCGCAGCCTCTCCCCGGAGCGGCCGCCGGAGCCGCGCGAGGTCATTCGCGCGGCGCGCGTGGAGCGCGGCCTGCCTCGCGGGCCGGCGGACAGCGCGTGGGCGGCCGCCCCGAGGCACTACGTGCCGCTGGTCGGGCAGGTCATCCGCAAGCCGCGGTGGTTCGCGCCGACCGTGCACGCGCTGTGGGTGCAGGCGCTGCACGACGACCGGCAGCTCGCGCTGCGCGTCACCTGGACCGATCCCTCGCGGAGCCCGAGCCCCGCGTGGAACGAGTGGCTCGAGCGCGTCCGCGGCGCGGTGACGTCCGTCGACGCGCCGCTGGGCGCCGCACAGGGGCCGGACCGCCTCGCGCTCTGGTTCCCCGCCGGCGCGTCGAGCGGCGGGGAGCTCCCCTACTTCCTCGGCGGCAGCGCGCGGCGGCCCGTGTACGCGCTGCGGTGGACGAGCGATCCGGACCGCCTCGAGGAGGGCACGGGCACGGGGCTGGGCCGGTTCGCGGCGCAGGGCGGCGCGCCGGAGGCGACGCACTCGGTGCGCTACGCGAACGGCGAGTGGCAGCTGCAGGTGACGCGCGCGCTGACGCCGCGCGACACGGCGCGCGGCGCGCGCTTCGCGCCGGGCGCGGCGACGCCGATCGCCTTCTTCGCCGCGGACGGCTCGAACGGCGAGGACGAGGTCCGCGGCGCGGTGAGCGCGTGGTACGCCGTCCACCTCGACGTGCCGACGCCCCGCGTCGCGTACGCCTCGCCGGTGGCGGCGATGTTGGTCACGGCCGGACTGGGCTCCCTGCTCGTGCGGCGGGCGCAGCGACGCGCCAGAGACGACGACAACGGCTCCAGCTCGGAGCGGGAGGCAACATGAGGCGTCTGTGCATCGCGATCGTGCTCGGCGTTGCGGCGTGCGGCAAGAAGGACGAGAACGCCGCGCCCGCCGGGGGCGCGGCGTCGCCGGCGGGCGGCGCGGCCACCGTGCCGGCGCCGGCCGGGGGCGGCAGCGTCACCGGGACGGTGTCGTTCACCGGCACGCCCCCCGCCAACCCGGCGATCGACATGTCGGAGGAGGCGGCGTGCAAGGCGAAGCACGCCAGCGGCGCCGTGGATCCGCGCGTCACGGTCACCGGCGGCAAGCTCGCCGACGTCGTCGTCTACGTGAAGAGCGGGCTGCCTGGCGGCCAGACCTTCCCGGCGCCCACGCAGGCGGTGGTCCTCGACCAGAACGGATGCCTCTACCAGCCGACGCACTTCGCCGTGATGGCGGGGCAGCCCGTCGAGATCAAGAACAGCGACCCGGTGCTGCACAACATCAAGGCGGTGCCGAAGGCGAACCGCGGCTTCAACATCAGCCAGCCGCGCGAGGGCATGAAGACGACGCGGACGTTCAGCACCGCGGAGGCGGAGGTGCCGCTCGAGTGCAACGTGCACGGCTGGATGCACGCCGCGGCCATGGTGCTGCCGCACCCGTTCTTCGCGACCACGAAGGCCGACGGCAGCTTCACGATCAGCGGCCTGCCGGCCGGCACGTACGAGATCGAGGCCCACCATCGCACGCTGGGCACGCGGACGGCCACCGTGACCGTCCCCGCGACCGGCGCGGCGACGACGGACTTCACCTTCGCCGCGCCCGCGGCCTGAGGAGGTCGCGATGGACTGGCTGAGCTGGATGCTGCCGCCCGGCGCCTCCACGTTCCAGGGCGAGATCGACTGGCTGTACTACCTCATCCTGGCGATCACGGGCATGGCCTTCGTGCTCGTCGAGGTGACGCTCGTCGTCTTCCTCGTACGCTACCGCGCCCGGCCGGGCCGCACCGCGCAGTACATGCACGGGAGCAACCGCGCCGAGGTCTGGTGGACGGGGGTGACCGCGATCGTGGTCGTGCTGATCGGGTTCCTGAGCGCG
>JBJMNJ010000371.1:0-3936 GCA_045804325.1 Gemmatimonadaceae bacterium | reverse complement strand
GAAGTAGTCGCGCAGCATCTGCTCGAGCGCCGCGGCCGGCCGGCTCTGCATCGCGAGCAGCCCCGCGTAGAACACGACCGCCTGCGCCGGCACCGCGAGCCGCTGCTCGAGCTCCGCGGAGCCGAGCCCAGCCAGGTCGTGCAGCCGCGGCGTGATGCGGTCGCGGGCGACCTGCCCTGAGCTTGCCGAAGGGTCGCCGTCGCGCGCCGCCTCGAACGACGCCGCGAGGTGCGAGCGCAGCCAGCCGCGATAGAACAGGGAGACGAGGCGGTGATTGAAGATGTCGAGGAAGTCGCGGAGGGCACGGTCGCCCACACGCACGCGCGCCGCCACGTGCTGCGAATACGCCAGCGGCAGCACGCCCTGCGGCCCGGTGAGCCCCATGAAGTTCACCGTCATCTCGAGCGGACGCGCCTCGGGGTGCGTCTCTCCCGCCTCCACGTCGGCGGCCGTCATCGCGCGCGACGCGCGGCCGGGCCGTCGCACGCGCTCCGCCTCCAGCGCCTGGATCTCGCTCGCGGGAAACGACGGGTCGGTGTGCGCCTTGAAGCGCACGACCTCGGCTGCGGGATCGGCGAAGCCTCCGACCGGCGCGCGGTCCTCGTGCAACCGCTCGAGGAGATGCACCGCCTTGAAGAAGTCGAAGCTCCAGGGCTCCGCGCGCAGCAGCGCGCGCAGCGCGGCGTCGCCGTCGTGCGCGTCCGCGCCGCCAGCATCCACGCCGCTCGCTCCCGCCTCGGGGGGCGTCAGAGGAGTGGCTTCCAGCCGGCTCTGGGTGCCCATTCGCGGAGAGGCGTCTTCCGCTGCGGCGTGCGCGCGGCGAGGGTGGTGAACGAGTTGAGCGACGCCGAGAGGCCGAGCACGCGCTCGAGGACGCTCGCAAAGAGGAACACGCCACCGCCGGCGAACTGCTCTTCGTCGATCTCGACCTCCACCTTGCGCCCGCGGGCGAAGGCGAGACCGTGCTCGGTGAGGATGCGCGCGAAGGCGGGACCACTCGTGACACCGGTCACGCTCTCCACCTGCTTGCGGCTGGAGGGCGAGTCGGCGAAGTCGTAGAGCCGGAGCATCTCACGCAGCGCGTCGGGGCCGCCGTCCACGAGCGAGAGGTAGCTCAGCGAAAGGTGCGAGATCAGGCGCCAGACGAGCGCGCGGCCGAGCGGCGGCTGGAGCACGCGCGTGGGCTTGAGCAGCGCGGTGATGTGCTTCACCGGCCCGCCCCGCTCCGGCGTGAAGTCGCCGCGGGCGTTGCCGAACGACAGGCGGCTCGGCAGGTCCCCGTTGAAGCAGGTGAGCCGCGCCGTCACCGCGTCCGCGTTCGGGAAGGTCGCGCGACCGGTCAGGTCGACGAACGAGAGGAAGACGTCGGAGCCCGCGTCGGTGCGCCACCCGCTCGGCCGGCGCGACGACGCCCAGTAGAGCCGGCCGGTGGCGCCAGGGGCGCCGTGGCGCAGTGCATAGAAGGGCTCGAAGCGTAGCGGCGTGCGCGAGCCGGGCGACACCGCGGCCACCTCGTCGATGGAGAAGGTCTCCGTCGTGAGCCGTCGCCGCGCGTCGGGTACGACCATGTACTCGTGCCGCCGCTGCGTGAGCAGGATCGGCTCCGCGGTGCGCTCGAACAGGTTGATGATCGGTGTGCAGCCCGTGCGCACGGTGCGCGCATCGACGCCCGCCTCGAGCATCGGGCGCCAGTCGGCGCGCTCGAACGGCCCCACGAGCACGATCACCTCGATCCCGCCGGTCATCCCCGCGTCGCGCACGGCGGCGAGGCCGTCGAGGTCGAAGAAGAGGTACTTCTCCGGGAAGGCGAAGTACTCCTGCAGCAGCCGGTGCGACTGGAAGCTGCGACCGGGATACGGGAGCATCCCCTCGTCCTCGCCGAAGCCGGCAGGGACGAGGCACGACGCGGGCAGCACGACGCTCTTCGCGCGCGGCGAGCCGCCCGCTTCGCGCACGACGATCTGCCGCACGTTGTTGCAGAGCAACTCGTAGAGCGCGAAGGTGAGGTTGCCCTCGCCGTTGAGGTGCAGCCGCAGCCGGTCGAGCTTCAGCTCCGAGATCGACGTGCCGCTGAGCCCTTGCAGCTCGACGCGCAGCGCGCCCACCGCGTCGCCGGCGCGGAGCACCGGCCGCAGGCGGTCCGGCGGCAGCCACTGCGCAGCGGCCACCGTGAGCGGCCACACCGTGGTGTCGTAGCAGGTGCGGAACGCCGCCTGGACGCCGTCGGCCGGGCGCGCGAGCAGCGGCGTGCCGCGCGGCACCGGCGCGCCCGAGGTCAGCTTCGCCTGGTCCGGCTCGAGGCGCAGCTCCGCGATCGACATCGCGGGCAGCGGGCGCGTGTAGTGCGGGTACACCGCGTTGAGCAGCGCCTCGCCCACCTCGGGAAAGTCGTCGTCGAGACGTAGGTGGACGCGCGCGGTGAGGAACGCGAACGCCTCCAGCAGCCGCTCGACGTGCGGGTCCTCGCACTTGCTCGGCTCGAGCAGCAGGCGGCCCGCGATCTTCGGGTAGCGCTCGGCGAACTCCGCCCCCATGCGGCGGAGATAGGTGAGCTCGCGCTCGTAGTAGTGGAGCAGCTCCTCACGCACCGGTCGCCCCCTTCACTTCGAACTCGAAGCTCGTCTTGTCGAGCACCGTGTCGAACACCACCTGCTCCGGCGACGGATCCATGATCAGCGTCGCCTCGACGAGGAAGCGCAGCTCGCGCAGCCGGCGCTCGCGCGCCGCCGATTCGTCCTTGAGCTGCCCTTCGACGATGGTGACGCGCACGTTGGCGAGCCGCGGCTCGAAGCGCTCGATCGCCGCCGCCACCTCGCGCAGCAGCGTGGCGTTGGTGTCGGACGCATCGCGCGGCAGGGCCGTGATGTCCGGCAGCCCATAGAGCCAGACCGAGCGCGGCACCTCCTCGAGCGCCTCCGGCGGCGGCATCGGCACGCGGCGCGTGTTCAGCAGCCAGTCGAGGTCGCGCTGCAGCGACGCCTTGAGCTGGCGCACGCTCTCCTTGAAGCCGACGCGCGGGTCCGCGCCGGCCGCCGGCTCCAGGTCGGTGAGCCGGTCGAGCAGCGGCTGCTGGACCGCGCGGTCGATCTCGCGCTTCGCCATCAGGCGCGTGACCCGATCACGACTGCGCCGAGGCGCCGTCGGCGAGCTGCATCGCCTGCAGCGGGTCGAGGCGACAGATGCGCAGGTAGAGCTCCTGACGGCGCGCGGCGTCGTCGCCCGACTGCTCGAGGCAGCGATAGAGCAGCGCGAACGGACGAGCCACCACCTCACCCGCCTCCCACTCGTCGAGCTTGTGGGCGTCGACGTGGTGGAGCAGCTCCTCGAGGATCGGCGTCGCGACAGCGTGGTGCCCCGACTCGACCATCACGCGCGCAAGCTGCGCCTGGAGCAGGAAGCGGCCGCGCTGCGACCGCTCGCGATCGATCTCTCGCATCAGCAGCTGGATCGCGCGGTCGGGGCGCCCCGCGCGCGCTTCCGACGCCGCGGCCGCGCTGGGGTCGCGCGGGCGTGCGTCCGCGGGCGCGGGCGCGTCGTCCTCGTCGCTCGATGCCGCGCCGCTCGACGGCGGCGCGATCTCGCGCAGCCACGCGCGCGTCTCCGCGTTCGCCGTCGGCGTGTCGTCCATCATCGTCATCTCGACGAGCGCCGGCACGTCGGCGAGCAGCGACCGCAGCGCGCCGCGGATCGCGTCGGCCACCAGCAGGTGGTCGCCGCCGAGGCCCTCGCACGCGGCGACGGCGTAGCGCTGCAGGTCGAGCCAGCCGCGCCCCTGCGCGGTGCCCATCACCGTCTCCGCCTCCTCGAGCAGCGCCGCCCACTGGCCGTCGAGCAGCAATCCCTTGAGGCGCGTGCGCGTCGCGGTGGTGGGCGCCTCGAGGAGGCGTGGGTCGGGGGCACCGCCGCGCGCACGGAGCTCGCCCCACCGCAGCCCGC
>JBJMNJ010000370.1:0-10927 GCA_045804325.1 Gemmatimonadaceae bacterium | reverse complement strand
GGAGGAGCACGGCGGCCAGCGGAACGGCGATCACGAGTCCCGCCGCGCCGAGCCAGGCCGGCGCGCGCCGCGGCGGCGCCGCGGGCAGAGCCGCGTCGGCCACTGGAGGGATCAGGCCGAGGCGGCGGGCGGCGACGGCCGCCGGCCGACGACGCGCCGGCCGGCGTTCGCGATCTCACGACGGAGGCCGCGCCACTCTCGACGAAGCGCGTCCACCTCGGCGCGGCTGCGCGTCGCCCAGTCGCTCCACAGAGCGGCGGCGCCGGCCAGCGACAGTCCGAGGATGGCTCCCACGAGCCCGCCGGACAGCAGGAGCAGGCCCAGACGGGGGCGAACGCGCCTGCGTGCGACGACGGCGGAGTCGACGACGGTGACGAGCGGGGCGTCGTTGACCTCGTCCAGCCGCGCGGACTCGAACTCGCGCCGCAGTCCGACGTAGATCTCGGTCGTGATGTCGACCTGCCGCCGCAGCCGAGCCTCCTCGAACGTCAGGCCCGGCGGGAGGCGCGGCTGCCGGTTCTCCTCGTAGAAGTTCCGCAGTCGCGCCTCCGCCTCCGTCAGGTCGCGGAGCGCGGCCGCCTGCCGCTCCTCGAGGAACTGCCGCCGCGGGCGGACCTTCGCGAGGCGCTTCTCGAGGTTGAACTCGTTCACGTAGCGGACCATGCGATTCACTACCGCAGCGGCGAGCTCCGGCGACCGCATGTCCGCGCTGATGAACACCATGCTCGTCCGCGCGTCCGTGCCGACACCCAGGACCTCCTCGCGGAGCATCTTCACGGCGCGCTCGCGCTGCTGCTCGGGCCCCGAGCCACGGACCCGCAGGATCGCGAGCAGGGTCGCGCTGTCATCCGGAGAGTGGGGGTCGGCGAAACGCGAGTCGAGCAGGCGCGTGAGCAGCTCGCGGCTCTGGATCAGCTGCGCGTAGAACTCCGGCGACTCCGAGGGGTCCCCGCCGAGACTCCCCATGGCGCTGGAGAGCCCGGCGAGCCCGGCGAGGCTGCCGAGGCCCTGCGGAACGCGCGAGCCCTTGCTCGAGTTGGCGACGAACGACGCCGCGCTGCGGTACACCGGCCGCATGACGAGCGCGAGGAGCCCGGAGAGGACGACGCACACGACCAGCGTGCGAACCGCCAACCGCCAGTGCCGCAGCGCGCCGGCGACCCAAGCCGCGAAGGTCAGGGGCCGAGGCTCGTCTCCCGGTGCCGGATCGTGCTCGGGGCGCAGGCGCGGCCCGAGCTCATCGCGGAGTGGCAGCTGCGCGCTCGTCGTCGGCTCCTCGAAGGAAGTGTGGCGCACGTTGGCCCCGTCGGATTGCCCGGCCCGACTGCGAAGCTACCGTTTGATGCTGATGATCGCCACCGTCAGCGTCGCAAGGCCGGTCAGCACCTGCGTCAGCGTCGCCGCGAGCTGCACCAAGTCGCGCCGGTCGGCCGGGTCTCGCTCGGGCACGAAGACGACGCTGCCGGCGCGCGGGTTGGGGACGCCGTCCGGGAGCAGCGGACGCCGTTCCACGCTCTCGACCTTGCCATTCGGCTGCGTGACGTAGGAGCGGGTCATGTCCGCCCGGCGGGCGGGCCCGCCCGCGGCGCGCACGTAGAACGCGAGGTCCTTGCCGGGCACGTACGAGACCGCCACCGGCGAGTTGACCGCGCCCGTCACGGTCACGACCGCATTGTAGACCGGCACCACGATCGAGTCGCCGTCCTGGAGCAGGAGGTTGTCCTGATGTCGCGGGTCCCTCAACGCGCGCGGCAGGTCGATCCCGATGCGTCCGACGCCGTGCTGGCGGAAGAACGTGACGCCGTCCGCGTACGCCTCGCTCGTGAGCCCGCCCGCGCGCTTCACCACGTCGACGAGGCGCTCGTTCTTGTTCACGAGCACGTACGGACCAGGGAAGCGCACCTCGCCGGAGATCACGACTCGGCGCAGGAGCTCCCAGTCGGGCTGGTGCAGGATGAGGACGTTGTCGTACGGATCGAGTGGAGTTTCCGGCGACTGACCACTCGACGCGGCGGGGAGGCCCGGCGGGCCGAAGTAGCTGCCGTCGGGCCCGCGCTCGAAGAGGTAGCTCGAGTCGAGCGGCACGCGCACCGTCCGCGCCGTCGTCCCGTTGCGCCGATCCTCCGGCAGGCGCGCCACCTCCGCCTCGTTCAGGAAGGCGCTCTCGCGAAGGCCCCCGGCGAGGAGCACGAGGTCGCGGAGCGTCATGCCGCGGCGGTAGGGGTACTGCCCCGGCTTGCGCACAGCGCCCGAGATCGCCACGAAACGTGAGGGCCGGAACTCCGTCACGGAGAAGACGCGGATCTCGTCGTCCTCCTGCAGCGGGAAGTCGTTCAGGACGTGACCCGTCGTGTCCTGCAGCGACGCGCGCAGCTGCGTCCGAGTCGAGTCCGACTGGAGCCGCGTCACGAGCAGCTGGCCGAGGTAGGCGTCGGGCTTCACGCCGCCCGCGGCACGCAGCGCGTCGGCGATGCGCATCCCCGGCTGGAAGCCCTGCGAGCCCGGCGACCACACGTTGCCGCGAACGGTGATGCGATTACGGACGCGCTCCGCCACCGGGAACACGCGCACGACGTCGCCGGCGACGACCGGCACCGCCGGCGTGCCGACGCTGGCGTCGGCCGCGATGTCGATCACGGTGCGCTCGCGCCCGGAGGCCACGCGCTGCTCCGGCGGCACGATGCGCTCGACCTGGAGGCGCGAGCGCGACGCCGACGGCAGGAAGCCTCCCGCGTACTGCAGGAGGTCCGTCATCGTCTCGCCTTCGCGCAGCTCGTAGGTCGCGGGGCGGGTCACCTCGCCGACGACGCGCGCCCACGAACGGTGCGGCCCGACGAAGACGATGTCACCGGTCTCGAGGCGAACGTCCCGCGAGGCGTCGCCCCGCAGGAGGTAGTCGTATAGGTCGAGCGTGCTCACGACGCGGCCGCCGCGGCGGATCTCGACCTGGCGGAGCGTCCCGTTCTCGGTTGGTCCGCCGGCCTGGTACAGCGCGGACAGCGCCGTGCCGGCGCTCGAGACGCGGTAGCTGCCGGGCCGCGAGACGTCGCCCATGACGTAGACCTGGTTGCTCCGGAGTCGCGCGACGCTGACCGAGAAGCGCGTCGTGCCGCCGCCGCGCCTGACGCCGGAGTACACGCGGCCGAGGCGCGAGTAGAGCAGGTCGTCGAGCTGAGCGAGCGTCAGGTTCGCCACGTAGAGCTGGCCGACCTGCGGGATCACGATGAAGCCCTCGCGCGTGACGTCGAGCGAGTGCGCGGCCTCGACGTCGCCGGTGAGGATCAGCACCAGGCGATCACCCGGGCCGAGTCGATAGTTCGGGTCGACCGGCCCGCCCTGATTCGCGTCGAACAGGGTCGTCGACCGCGCGAAGACGTCGAGGCCGAAGATGGCGAAGCCGCTGTCCGGGAACTGCGCCGCGAGTCGAGCGAGTCGCGTCAGCGGACGGCCGCGCTCGCGGTCGGCCAGGCGGTCCGCCTCGCGGCAGCGCTGCGCTCGCAACAGGCGCGCGCGGCGCTCCGCCGGCGTGAGCGGCGTCGAGTCTTCGGGCGTGAGCAGGCTGTCGACGGAGCTCTCGCAGTGAAGCTCCCCCGACTGCAGGAACTCCACGTCCGCCGAGTCGGCGATGCCCAGCGACCGCACGGCGGCGAACACGTCGGCGCTCGGCGTCGAGTCCGCGGCCATCGTGCCGCCGGGCAGATACGCGTCCAGCAGGTTCTCGGGGTAACCCTCGGCGCGCAGCCGCGCTCGAACCTGATCGGGCGTCAACCCGCTCGTGCCGATGCGCTGGCGGAGCTGCTGCACGAGGTCCGGGCGGTTGCGAAGGAGCTCCGCCGCCTGCTCCGGCGTCGGCCGGGCCTGCGCGAGCAGGGCGCAGGGCGCGATGAAAAAAAGCGCGGCGACCAGGTGGAGCCGCAGACTCGAAAGCCTCATTTTCGCGTAACCAACAAGTCAAGGACGGACAGGCGTCCAACGGCGGAGCGGAGAAGGTGGTCGCGCAGGGACTCGAACCCCGGACCTCTGCTGTGTGAAAGCAGCGCTCTAACCAGCTGAGCTACGCGACCTTCCCCATTCCATGGGACGCGGCAGGGCGCAACGCCTCGGTGCCGCGACCACGTGTTGGCTAGACCTACAATGTAAAAACCTGAAGGTTCCAATGGTAGGGTTCGAAGCCCCACCACGACCGCGCTGGCCTGTGGCCCGCGGGCGCGACCACGGCCAGCCTGATGGGCCCTCCGGGGCTCGAACCCGGGACCGTCGGATTATGAGTCCGCTGCTCTGACCGGCTGAGCTAAGGGCCCGCCCCGGCAACCTAACGCCGTGCGACGGGACCGAGCAAGAACGAGCCGACGGGGC
Source organism: Gemmatimonadaceae bacterium (assembly GCA_045804325.1). Classification (GTDB taxonomy): domain Bacteria; phylum Gemmatimonadota; class Gemmatimonadetes; order Gemmatimonadales; family Gemmatimonadaceae; genus JBJMNJ01. Next base: position 6,571 of record JBJMNJ010000370.1, on the reverse strand, counting down.
GACGTCAGGGCGCCGCGCGGCCGAGGAGCACCCACGGCGTCTCGAGCGATACGCGAACGCGACCCTCGAACCCGCCCTCGCTCCGCCCTTCGACGTGCCCCGCATTGCGCACGCGGTTGTAGCCCACGTCGCCGGTCAGCTCCGCCCACCCCGTCGCGCCCGAGGCGCTCACGCCGAAGCGCGTCACGTGCGTGACGACCCCGGCGAGGAACTCCGGGGTAGCCTCGTATTCCTCGGGGGGCGGAAAGGGCAAGCGGAAGTCGCCCTCGCCCTGACGACGCCCCGCGACGTACGCGCGCAGCGGCGCCGCTTCGAGGAAGGCGAGGTCGATGCCCGCGCGCACCTCGTCGTAGTCCGAGAAGTTGCGCCCGAGTCCCGCGCCGAGGACGGCGTAGCGCTCCCAGGGCTGCGGCGTGCGGTACGCCAGGTTGGTCACGCGCGTGTACGAGGCGAACAGCCGGTGGTCGCGGAATGTAGGCAGCCCTTCCGCCGACAGGGTCAGCCCCCAGCTCGGCGGCTCCTGGCACATCGGCGTGCACTCGTCCACCTGGAAGTCGTCCAGAAGCACCTGGGCCGAGAGGATGCCGAGGCGCCGCGCCCGCAGCGCCACGTCGAGCGCGTAGCTGACGTTGCCCGCCTCGCCCTCGTTGTACTGCGCGAGGTCATACACGTTGAGCGGGTTCGCGAGCGAGGGCTCGAAGCCGCGGTCGACGCCGCCGTACACGAGCGCCTCGCTCGCCGCCACCTCGAGGCCGCGCCAGCGGCCCAGCAGCCGGTGCGCCGTGAGGTAGCGGTGCGCCACGGAGTCCGGCGTGAGCGCGACGTCGTCGAGGCGCGCGACGACCGCGTCGAGCCGCAGGCGCCGCGGCCCGATGCGGACCTGGGCGTGGTCGTAGGTGAACGCGTCGCGCCCGAGCAGCAGCCCACTCGCGACGTGCGGGCCCCAGCTCCGCGCCTGCCGCCCGAAGAACAGCTCGCCGAGGGGCCACTGGGCGGCGACGTACCCGTCCTCCAGGCGGCCCGCGACGGCGCGGTCGGACTTCCCGGTGTAGCGCGCGTCGTGCTTGAGCGACTGGTCGCCAGCCAGACGGAATCCGACGACGACCGGCCCCGCGGCCGCGGAGGCCCGCACCCAGACGCCGGGGTAAGCGCCGCCCTCGCCGGCGGCGAGCATCAGCTCGCGCTCCTCCCCCGTCTGCGCCGCCGCGAAGGGCACCAGCGCCGCCCGCACGCGCAGCTCCCGACGCTCGGGAGCCGGTGCGGGCGGCGCGTACTTCGAGGCTGTGCGCCGCAGCCGCCGGAGCCACGCGGCCGGCACGCGGCCGAGCGAGTCTGCGGGCGGCGCGGCGTCCACCGCCGCGAGCAGCTCGGCGGCGGTGTAGGGGCGGTCGAGCGCCGAGAGCGACGGCAGGAGGCCGCGCGCGAGCAGGGCGTCGACCAGTCCGTACGCCGCGTCGTCGAGAGGTACGTATGGCGACGGGGCGAGCGCGGCCCGCGCACGCGCCGTGTCGCCGACCGCCGTACCCTGCGCTGCGGCGGGCACGCTGAGCGTGAGGAGGAGGGCCGCGACCGCCGCGGGGCGCCGCATCCTCAAGGGTACCACGCGATGCCCTCGACCTTCGGCGTCAGCTGGAGCGCGGGGGACGGGAAGTGGAGGTACGAGAGCTGTCGCTTCGTGAAGCGCCACGCCGGATGATTCCCGGGCAGCTTCTCCGGATCGACGTCCAGGGAGAGCAGGATGCGGCGCTTCGCCCGCATGGCCGCGCCGGTGTTCGGATCGATCCAGTCGGTGACGGAATGGCCGACGGACAGGCGCACGAAGCCGGGCCAGTAGCGCCGCGCGCCCTGCGGGAGGAGCGTGTCGACGTCCACGGAGAGCCAGTAGCTCTGTCCCGAGTAGTCGACCGTCGCGCGAGGGTTGCCGCCGTGCTCATCGCGCCGGTGCCACGCGGCGGTCGGCTTGTACCAGATCGTCGGCTTCACCGCGCGCGTGCGCGGCGTCCGCTCGTGCAGCACCGCGAGCGCCGCACCGGCGGTGTTCATCATGATGTCGGGATACGAGAACCCGTACGCCTCGTAGAAGCCGTCCCAGATCTCGATCTGGAGCTGGAAGGCCGCCGCATACCCCGCGCTCATCAGCACGGCCTTCCGACGGGACACGCATGCCAGGTCGAGCAGCTCGACGCCCGCCCTGGTCAGGTGGTAGCCGCCCCAGGCGTGCCCGAGCTTGTCCTGGTCCCGGAACTCCTGGTCCCAGTCGGAATGAAAGAAGAAGTGGTCCGCCCGCTCGCCGGACCACCACGCCTGCTTGAAGTAGACGAGCAGGGCCACGTTCCCCGCTACGGCGGCGGTCGCCACGGCCGCCCGGGTCGCGGGCCGGCCGCCCTGGTCGCACGGCCCCGTCCACTGCGCGCCGGCGCGCGACGCCGGCGCCAGCAGGGCGGCGCCGACGAGAAGCAGTGTCGCTCGCGCCGCGCCCCTCACGCCGGCGCCCCCGCCGCGGCGGCGGCCGCCGCGACGTGAGCGTCGTAGGCCTCCAGCACCTCCTCCGGGCTCACCATGGCCGCGCCGAGCTTCCCGACCTCCACCCCCGCGGCGAAGTTCGCGACGATCGCCGCCTCGCGTGCCGTCGCCCCGCTCGCGAGCATGGTCGCGAGGTACGCGGTCACCGTATCGCCGGCGCCCACGACGTCGTACACCTCCCGCGCGGTCGTCGGGATCCGGTAGTCCTCGCCCGACGCCGAGAAGAGGGCCATGCCGCGGTCGCCGAGCGTGAGCAGGAGGTGCTCGACGCCGAGCCGGCGGAGCGCGGCGGGTACCGCCTCGGGGTGCTCGAGGTCCACGGCCGCGCCGAGCGCGGCCTCGAGCTCGCGCCGGTTGGGCTTGAAGACGGTCGCGCCGGCGAAGGCGAAGAAGTTCCTGTACTTCGGGTCCACCACCACGGGAATGTCCTTGTCGCGGGCCCAGCCGATCGTCGCCTCGATGACGCGGGGCACGAGCACGCCCTTGTTGTAGTCCTCGATCACCAGCGCATCGGCGTCCGCGACCGCCGCGCGCGCCGCCTCGAGCAGCCGCTCCGCCTCGGCGCCGGACACGTCGGCGTCGTCCTCCTCGTCGAAGCGAACGACCTGCTGCGCCCGCGCCAGCACGCGGGTCTTCGTCGTCGTCGGGCGCCCGACCTCCACGAGGGCGCGCGGGTCGGCGCCGATGTCCGAGAGCATCTCGCGCAGCACCCGCCCGGCCTGGTCCGCCCCGACGACCGCGACCAGCTCGCAGCCGGCCCCGACCGCGGCGACGTTCTGCGCGACGTTCGCCGCCCCGCCCAGGGCGAGCTTGCGCTCCCGCACGCGCACCACGGGCACCGGCGCCTCGGGCGAGATGCGGTCCACGTCGCCGCGCAGGTAGACGTCGAGCATCGCGTCGCCGACGACGGCGATCCGGCGGCTGGGCGCGGTCGCGAGGAGCTCCGTCAGGCGGTCGCGCGAGAGGGTGTGTGGCATGCGACGCGGAAGGTAACGGCCGGGTACGCCGCGTCGGGAGTAGGGCAGGCCGCGCCTGGCAGGCCGCGCGGCCCCGCCGGGGCCCGGAGACGCCACCGCGTGTTCGGCGGCGTCCCTTCGGGGCACGCCCCTTGCCCGAACCGGGCGCAGCCGCGTCCGGTAAGTCCCTCGCACCCCGTCAATTGCCCGGATTCGCAACTCAGCTCAACACGAAGGCGAAGGGTCTGGTCTTCGCCGTTCAGGAGTATTTCGTACTCGCCTGGAACGCCCTCCGCTTCGCCTTCGCCCGCCCGTTCTACGCCGGCGACCTGGTGCAGCAGATGGACGTCATCGGCGTCCAGTCGCTGGTGATCGTCCTGCTGACGGGGTTCTTCACGGGCATGGTGCTGGCGCTGCAGTCGTCGGTGCAGCTCCGGACCTTCGGCGCGACCATCTACATCGGCCGCCTCGTCTCGGCGTCCATGATCCGCGAGCTCGGCCCCGTGCTGGCCGGGCTCATGGTGGCCGGGCGCGTCGGCTCGGGGATCGCGGCGCAGATCGGCTCGATGCGCGTCACGGAGCAGATCGACGCGCTGAACACGCTCGGCACCGACCCCATCAAGAAGCTCGTCACCCCGCGCGTGCTCGCCTCGCTCGTAATGCTGCCGGTGCTCACGGTGATGTGCGACTTCGTGGGCATCCTCGGCGGGCTGGTCATCGCCGTGGCGTACGTGAAGATCCCCGGGGGCCTCTACTTCCGGACGATCTGGGAGCAGATCGCCGTGGGCGGCTTCACGGCGCGCTACGTGCCCAACGACTTCATCCAGGGGCTCGTCAAGCCGCTGGTCTTCGGGCTCATCATCGCCGTGACGGCCTGCTACTTCGGCATCCGGACGACCGGTGGCACCGAGGGCGTCGGGCAGGCGACCACGCGGACGGTCGTGACCGCCAGCATCACGATCCTCATCGTGGACTTCTTCCTCACCCAGATCCTGCTCTCGATCTTCACGCCCTGACCTTCCCTTGGCCGACACCCCCCGCGACACGAGCATCGCCCCCGGCGGCGAGGCGAACCGGCCGGACGCCGCCGCGGACGAGCGCGAGGACGGCGGCGCCGTCGAGCGCCCGGTCCGCGGCACGCCCGCCGGCACGCCGGCGGGCGGCGCCGAGGCGCGCCCTGGTGCGGGCGACGTGGGAGACGCGCAACGGCGGCGGCGCGAGGATCGGACCGACCTGCCCGCCCGGCGCGAGGAAGACCGCTTCCGCGACGTGCGTGCGAGCCGCGTCCGCAGCCAGATCCGGAAGGATCTCGAGGCGGACGACGCGGACCCGGCCACGCCCGGGATCCAGTACGAGCGCAAGACGCGCGAGGTCATCCGGCTGGCGAAGGTCTACCTGGAGTGCGACCAGCCGATTCTCGAGGACGTGAGCTTCTCCGTGCACGAGGGGGAGACCGTCGTCGTGGTCGGCGAGTCGGGCACGGGGAAGTCCACGACGCTGAAGCTCATCCTCCGGCTGCTCGTGCCCCAGAGCGGGCGCGTGCTGATCGACGGCGAGAGCATCAAGGAGCTCTCCTTCAACGACGCGCTGCGGGTCCGCCAGAAGATGGGGATGGTGTTCCAGGGGGCGGCGCTCTTCGACTCGATGTCGGTCTTCGAGAACGTCGCCTACCCGCTGCGCGAGCACACGAGCCTCAGCGAGGACGAGATCGAGGCGCGCGTGCGCGAGAAGCTCGAGTTCGTGGACCTCGACCCCGACCGCGTGATGCAACAGCTCCCGTCGGAGCTGTCGGGCGGCATGCGCAAGCGCGTCGGCATCGCGCGCGGCATGGCGGACAACCCGGAGATCATGCTCTACGACGAGCCGACCTCCGGGCTCGATCCGCTCACCACCGGCACGATCTCGCGCCTCATCAAGAAGCTGCAGCGCGAGCTCAAGGTCACGAGCGTGGTCGTCTCGCACGACATCCGCTCGGTGTTCTACATGGCGACGTACGTGGCGCTGCTGTACAAGCGGCGCATCCATTTCTTCGGCACGCCCGAGGACATGACCTCGAGCGACGACCCGTACATCCGCGACTTCCTGGGCGGGCTCTAGGCCCCGCACGCACGCGCCGAGCCCGCGAGGCCGGCAGGAGCCACCAACATGAAGCGTTCGACGTTCATCACGTGGGACCAGCTCAAGGTCGGGCTGCTCATTCTCGTCGCGCTCGCCGTGATGGTGCTCGCCGTCTTCAAGCTCGGGCAGGCGGCCAACCTGTTCAGCGACCGCTACGAGCTCGTGGCCTTCCTCCCGAACGCCAACGGGCTGCGGCAGGGCGGCCAGGTCACCATCGCCGGCCAGATCGCCGGCGCGGTGAAGAAGATCGAGTTCCTGCCGGTGGACAACGACTCCACGCGCAACCTCCGGATCATCGTCACGGTGGACGAGCGGCTGCGCGAGCAGGTGCGCGCCGACTCGAAGGCGCGGCTGCGCACGATGGGCCTCCTCGGCGACAAGATCTTCGACATCTCGCCCGGGACGCCCCGCTTCTCCGTGCTCCAGCCGGGCGACACGCTCACGATGGGCGAGTCCATCGACATCGAGGAGGTGGTCCAGCGCGCCGCGGGCGCCGTCGACGACATGGTGGCGCTCACGCGCGACCTGCGGAAGATCACGGGCGGCATCGTGCGCGGCGAGGGGACGGTGGGGCAGCTCCTCAACAACCCGTCGCTCTACGACGAGCTCACCACGACGCTCGGGCGCACGAACCAGATGATCGCGCGCCTGCAGAACCCGAACGGCACGATCGGGCGCCTCATCGAGGATCCGGCGCTCTACAACAACGCCGTGCACGCGATCGCGTCGGTGGACACGATCGTGCGGGCCTTCCACAACTCCGAGGGCACCCTCGGCAAGCTCGTCAGCGACACGGCGCTCTACGCACACCTCGTGGGCATCGCGCAGGGCGGGGACTCGCTCGTGAAGATGCTGTCGAGCGGGCAGGGGACGGCCGGGAAGATGCTCGCCGACCCGCAGCTCTACGACCAGCTCCTCAAGTCGGTGACCGACCTGAACGCGACCCTCGAGGACGTGCGCAAGAACCCGAGTCA
>JBJMNJ010000369.1:0-9492 GCA_045804325.1 Gemmatimonadaceae bacterium | reverse complement strand
GTCGAGCAGGACGAGGCGGTCGGCCAGGGTCATCGCCTCGACCTGATCGTGCGTGACGTAGATGGCCGTGGTGCCGAGGCGGCGCTGCAGGGCGTGGATCTCGACCCGCATCTGGTTGCGCAGGTGGGCGTCGAGGTTGGACAGCGGCTCGTCGAAGAGGAAGGCGGCGGGCTCGCGCACCATCGCGCGCCCCATCGCCACGCGCTGCCGCTGGCCGCCCGAGAGCTGGCGGGGGCGCCGGTCGAGGAGCGGCTCGAGGGCGAGCACCCCGGCGACCCACGCGACGCGCCGCGCGATCTCGTCGCGCGGCACGCGGCGCAGCTCGAGCCCGAGCGAGAGGTTGCGCCGCACCGTCCTGTGCGGGTAGAGGGCGTAGTCCTGGAAGACCATCGCGACGTCGCGGTCGCGCGGGGCGAGCTCCGTGACGTCGCGGTCGCCGATGAGCACGCGCCCCGACGTGACCGTCTCGAGCCCCGCGAGCATGCGGAGGATCGTGGACTTCCCGGACCCCGACCCGCCGACGAGGACGAGCAGCTCGCCGTCGGGGACGTCGAGGTGGAAGTCCTCGACCACCCTCGTGGGGCCGAACGACTTCGTGACGTGATCGAAAGTGATCGATGGCATCGCGAGTACCCTGGCCGGCTATCCCTTCACCCCCGCCCCCGCCATGCTCTCGATGAACCAGCGCTGGAGGAAGGCGTAGGCGAGGACCACGGGGACGACGAGCACCATCGCCGCGGCGAGCGACACGCCGAGCGTGCCGGCGCCGCCGCCGAGCGCGAAGACGGTCAGCATCTGCGGCAGCGTCATCAGCTGCTGATCGCGCACGACGAGCAGCGGCCAGAGCACCTCGTTCCACGAGCCCATGAACGTGAAGATCGCCACCGTCGCGAGCACCGGGCGGGCGAGGGGCCAGAAGATCGTGAAGAGGATGCGCAGCTCCCCCATCCCGTCCATGCGGGCCGAGTCCACGAGCGACTGCGGAATCTGGAGGAAGAACTGGCGGAGCATCAGCACCGCCGTCGCGTTCATGAGGTAGGGCACGATCAGCGCCGCGTACGTGTCCACCCACCCGAGCCGCACGACGAGCGTGTACAGCGGGATGAGCGTGAGCTGCCCCGGAATCAGCAGCACCGCGACCGTGGCGGCGTCGAGCACGCGGCGGCCGCGGAAGCGCAGCCGCGCGAGCGCGTAGGCGGCCATGGAGCCGAGCACGAGGACGGACGCGGTCACCGTCGTCGCCACGAGCGCGCTGTTGAGCAGGGCGCGGCCGAACGGCGCGCGCGCCCACATCGTCCGGTAGTTCTCGAGCGTCGGGTGCTCGGGCAGCAGCGCGAGCGTGCCGACCTCCGTGGGAGGCTTGAGCGTCGCGGACGCCATCCACAGGAACGGGTACACGAAGGTCAGCGCGGCGGCGCCGAGGAGGGCGTAGAGCGCGAGCCGCCTCGCGAGCCTCACGCCGCCTCCCGCGCGCCGAGGAAGCGGCGCTGCGCGAGCACGACGACGCCGATCATGAGGGCGATCGCGACGCCGATCGTCGCCGCGTAGCCCATCTTCTGGTAGGCGAACGCGTTGGTGTAGAGGTAGAGCACGAGCGAGTACGTGCGCCGCAGCGGGCCGCCCCCCGTCATCACGTACGGCTCGATGAAGAGCTGGAAGCCGTTGATGGTCGACAGCGTCAGGACCAGCACGGTCTGCGGGAGGAGCATCGGCAGCGTGAGGTGCCGGAAGCGCTGCCACGCCGTCGCCCCCTCGAGCTCGATCGCCTCCCGGCAGCTCCGCGGGACGTACTGGAGCCCCGCGAGGTAGATCACGACGTAGAACCCGACGTTCTTCCACGTGACCATGACCGCGATGGCCGGCATGGCGATCGCGGGGTCGGTGAGCCACGGGACCGGGCCCGCGCCGAGCTTCGCGAGGAGGCGGTTGATCAGCCCGACGTCGGTGGCGTAGAGCGAGCTCCACAGGATCGAGACCACGGCGCCGGAGATCACGACCGGCAGGAAGAACGCCGCACGCCAGGCCGCGCGCGCGCGCAGCGGGCGGTCGAGCGCCACGGCGAGGCCGAGCGCGGCCACCACCTGGAGCGGCAGGTGGACGGCGAGGAACACGACCATGTTCGCCACCGCCCGCCAGAACCGCCCGTCCACCGCGAGCGCGCGCACGTTGTCGAGGCCCGCGAACGTCGGCGTGGTGACGAGGTCCCAGTGCATCCCGACCAGGGCGAGCGCGAAGAGCGCGGGATACGCGGAGAACACGAGCAGGAACGCCGCGTACGGCGCGGCGAGCAGCAGCCCCGAGCGCGACTCAGCGCGCATCGACGATCCGCCTCGCCTCGGCCGCCGCGCGCGCGATGGCGGCGCGGGCGCTCACCGTGCCGTACACCGCACCCGCCTCGTACGCCTCCGAGAGCACGTCGAGGATCTCGACGACGTCCGGGTCCACGTCCAGGTCGCGCGTCCGGCCGATCTGTGCCGCGAACGTGCGGAGCGTCGGCCAGCGCGCGAGCGCGCGGGCGAAGCGGGGGTCCGCGTCCACGCCCGCGCGGTACGGGAGCTGGCTCGCCTCCTCCACGAGAGTCCGGTCCGCCTCCGGCGAGGTGAGATACGCCACGAAGCGCGCCGCCTCGTCCGGGTGCCGCGTGGTCGAGAAGACCGCGATGCTCCGCAGGTCGGCGAAGTGGTAGCGCCCCTGCGCCCGCGCCCCGTCCGCCACGGGCATGGGCGCGGCGTCGTACCGCAGCCCCGGCGCCTTGATCTGCTCGAGCTCGGGGAGGAACCACGGGCCGATGATCTTCATCGCCACCGTGCCGTCCGCGAACGGGTCGCGCCCGAGCGAGAAGTTCACCCGCGGCAGCAGCCCCTCGGCGAAGCCCTGCCGCAGGATCTCGAGGGCGGCGACCGCGGCGTCGTTGTCGAACAGGACGCTGTCGCGCGCGACGAGCGTGCGGCCGCCGGAGCTCGCGAGGTAGAGTGGGTAGAAGTCGTAGAAGCGCTCGTACCAGGTGGTCTTGAGCGTCGCCCACATCGCCCAGCGGTCGGCGCGGCCGTCGCCGTCCGTGTCGCGGCGCAGGCGCCGCATGGCGTCGAGCAGCTCGGCGTGCGTGCGCGGCGGGGCCACGCCGGCCGCCCGCAGCAGGTCCACGTTGTAGAGCAGGAGCTCGGGGTTCGTCTTCCAGGGGAAGGCGTAGATGCCCCCGTCCGGCAGCCGCAGCGACGAGAGCATCGCGCCGCTCGTGCGCTCGGCGAGCCGCGCCGCGGTCGCCACGCGGTCGTCCAGGCGCACGACGCCGCCCGCGCGCACGAGCCGCGCGAGCAGGGCGGAGGAGACGTTGGAGCAGACGTCCGGCGTCGCGCGCGCGACGATGGCGGCGAGCAGCACCTCCTCCGACGAGCGCCCGGCCGGCAGGGGCTGCACGCGCACCTGCACGTCGGGGTGCGCCGCGTTCCACCGCGCCACGAGCGCGTTCGCGAGGCGCGTCTCCGTGGGATTCGCCGCCGGCCAGTAGGTGAGGACGACGGGCCGCGCGACGCGTGGATCGACGGCCCGTCGCGCGTGCCACGCCGCCTCCGGCTCGCGGGACACGACGCCGAGCGCGAGCAGGGCTTCGATGGTGGACTCCGCGCCGGCATTCCGGTTCACGACGATGCCGCCCGCGGTCGAGTCGATGCCATCGAAGGCGCGCCCCGTGCGCTCGTCCCACATCGCGGTGCGCGCGGGGTTCGCTCCGAGGAACCACGCGGCGGCGCGGCCCGCGCGCTCGGCGTAGACGGCGCTGTCGGTCGCCTCGTGCAGGGCGGCCCAGCCCTCGACGGCGGGGCTCGCGGCGTACGCGATCTGCGGGAACCCCGAGGCCGCGCCGCGACCCCAGCGCCGCTCCGCTTCCTCGCGTGCGGCCTGCACGAGGTCCGCGCGCCCGAGCAGCACACCCGCGCGCGCCAGCGCCACGACCGACCGCGCGCCCCACGCGTGCCACGGCTCGTCCGACGGACGCGCCGCGAGCAGGTCCGCCATGCGTGCGGCGAGGCGCGCGTGCGCCGGCGCGCCGGTCGCGCCGGCGAGCGCGACGACGCCCAGCAGCGCCTCCGCCGTCGCGGTGACGGAGCCGGGGCCGCGGCGCGCCGGATCCACGTCGTCCAGGAGACGCCCGGCATTCACGTTGCGCGCGATGCGGGCGAGCGCGCGCTCGAGCGGCGCGCGGAGGCCGGCGGAGTCGAGCGCGGAGGGGCCGAGCGCGCGCGCGGCCTCGCCCATGGCCCACACGGCGCGCGCGCCCCAGAAGGTCATGCCCTTGCGGCCGCTCGCGACCACCGCGTTGGGGCGGCCCGCCGAGTCCACGAAGTTCAGGAACTCGCCGTCGCCCTGCTCCATCGCCGCCGTGAAGGCGAGCAGGCCGAGCGCGTCGTCTCGCGAGCGCACGTCCCCCGTGCGCGCGAAGTCGCGGAGGAACACGACCGCGGCGCGCGCGGCGTCGTCCACGCTCGCGAGCCCCTCGCGGCCGTCGCGCGCGGGCGAGCCCGTCGGGCGGTAGTCCGGCGCCGGCGCGTAGAGCGCGATGACACGGACCGGGCGGCCGCGCACGGTGAGCGGGCGCATCAGCCGGCGCAGGTGGTCGAGCGGGAGGGCGATGGGGCGCGTGTGTGGCGCGGACATGGCCGGCGGCGGCTCGCGGCCGCAGGCGGCGGGCGCGGCGAGCGCGGCGAGCGCCGCCAGAGCTCCGAGCCCGCGCCGCGTGCTCACAGCGGCTCCGCCCCCTCGCCGCGCGCGATGGCGCCGGCGAGCGACCGCTCGAGCGCGGCGCGCGGAACGCTCGCGCCGGCGACGGACACGTCGGCCGCGCCGTAATAGACGAAGAGGTCGTCGCCGCGCTCGACGAGGCCCTGCGGGAACACGACGCGCACGCCCGTGCGGAAGTTCGCCATGTCCACCTGCGGGATCGGCCCCGGCTCGATCTCGTACGTCGCCTCGGGCGCGAGCGCGGGCACGTCCGACACGTAGCGCACCACTTCCGGTCGCTCCGTGTCGAGCACGCACCAGCCCATCGAGTAGACGTTCCCCTCCTCGATGGTCGTCGCCCCGTGGAACGGCAGCAGCCACCCCGCGCGCGTGCGCAGCGGCGGCGCGCCCGCGCCGACGCGCGCGCTCCGCCACGTGCCGGGCCGCGGCCCGAGGATGGTGGTGCCGCGCGCGGGCCAGGGATCCTCCAGCGCGCGCACGCGCACGCATTCCACGCGCGGCATCGGGCGGTGCAGGACGACGTACTCGCCGTCCACGCGCTCCGGGAGCACGACGCAGTTCTTGTTCTCCCCCTCGAGACGCGGGCCGTGGCGCAGCCAGCGGTCGGGGTCGAGCAGGTCGTCCGTCGTGACGAGACAGACGCGCGGCCCCGCGGGCGAGTAGCCGGTGTAGGTGATCGCGTAGCGCCCTTCCTCCGCGAGGAACGTGACGCGCGCGTCCTCGACGCCCCACTGCTCGTACGGGGCATCGCAGTCGAGCGCGGGCCGGTCCCAGAGCTCGTCGACCGTGCGCCCGTCGCGGGAGAGCGCGAGGGCGAGCGTCGAGCGCCGCGCCTCCGCGTCGTACACGCGCACGAGGAGCACCACCTGTCCCGTGCGGTGGTCCACGCAGGCGCCCGGGTTGAACGCGCCGCTCGCGTACGCGTAGCGGATGTCCGCCGGCGTGACGAGCGGGTTGCCCGGGAGTCGCGTGAGGGCGGCGATCATTCCAGCCCGGCGAGGATCTCGTCGAGCGGCAGGTCGGCGACGGCGGTGACTCCGTCGGCGGCGCCGTAGTAGATGCGGACCTCGGCCCTCGGCCCTTCGAGAAGGATGGCGCCACACGTGAATACCACCTTCGAGAAGAACCCCGACGTCTCGTAGGGCGCCTCGGGCGCGAGGATCGGCTCGCGCGAGCGCCCGCGCACGCGCGACGGGTCGTCGGCGTCGAGCAGCAGCGCGCCGAGCGCGTAGGTGTGGGGCTCGCCGCAGACGCCGTGGTAGATCGCGAGCCACGCCTCGCGGCCGCCCGCGCGCACGCGGAAGGGCACCGCGCCGCCGCCGACCTTGATCTCGTCCCACGTCCCGGGGCGCGGCTCGGCCACGATGCGATGATCGCCCCACGCCGCGAGGTCGGGCGACGACGCGCACCAGATCGACGTCGATCCGATGCCGGCGGGCATGGGCCGGTGCAGCGCCACGAACCTCCCGCCGATGCGCTCGGGGAAGATCGTCACGTCGCGGTTGTTGGGCGGGAAGATGACCCCGTGGCGCGCGAACGTGCGGAAGTCCCGCGTCGACGCCAGCGCCGTGGCGATGCCGAGCGGCGACACCGCCGTGTAGTTGATCCAGTAGGTGTCGCCGATCCGCGTGACGCGGGCGTCTTCCACTCCGAACGTCTCGTACTCGGTTCCGGGCGCGAGCGCGGACGCGGCGTCCAGGTCGAAGTGGATGCCGTCCGCGGAGCGCGCGAGGCGCAGGTGGGAGATGGAGGTGAGCCAGCTGCGTCCGTCCGCGATCGTGATGCGCGGGTCGCTCGTGTCCACGCCGGGCGCGCCGCGGTCCCAGGCGTGCACGCGCATCTCGCCGGTGGCCGCGTCGTAGACGGGCGCGGCCACGCGGCTCGCCGGCACGCCGCGGGGGGCCTCCGCCACGCGCAGCAGGAGCAGCGTCTCGTTCCCGTATCGCACCGCCGCGGGGTTGAACGCGCCGACGACCTCGAGCTCGGGGCGCGACGGCGGCACCATCGCGGGGGTGACGATCGGGTTCGCGGCGGCCCGGCGGGCGGTGACTGGCATGGGGCGACAAGCCTACCCCGGCCCCCGTGGGGCGGCAAGGCGGCGCGTGCCCTGGCCCCGCCCCGCCTCGTTTCGTATCCTGTAGCCCCGCCGCCCGCCCACGTCCGCCGAGGGACGCCCGCATGCAGGATCTCACGACCGGCTCCGTCTCGCGCCACCTGCTGAAGACCACGGGCTTCATGCTCGTGATGATGGTCTTCCAGACGCTCTACTTCCTCATCGACCTCTACTGGGTCGGTCGCCTGGGGACGCAGGCCGTGGCCGCGGTCGGGATCGCCGGCAACCTGACCTTCATCGTCCTCGCCCTCACGCAGATGCTCGGCGTCGGCACCACCACGGTGGTGTCGCACGCGGTGGGGCGGCGCGACCAGGACGCGGCGCGGCTTCTGTTCAACCAGTCGCAGGTCTTGTCGATGGTGACGGGCGCGGCCTTCCTCGTCGTCGCGCTCGCCCTTCGCGGGCCCTACGCGGCGGCGATGAGCGCCGACGCCGCCACGGCGCGCATGGCCGGCGAGTACCTGCTGTGGTTCGTGCCGGCGATGGGGCTCCAGTTCGCGATGGTCGCCATGGGCTCGGCCATGCGGGGCACCGGGAACTTCAAGCCGACGATGGTCGTCTCGACGGCCACCGTGCTCGTCAACATGCTGCTCGCGCCCGTGCTCATCTTCGGCTGGGGCACGGGCCGCGCGTTCGGCGTCGCGGGTGCGGCCATCAGCACGCTCGTCGCGATCGTCGTCGGCGTCGTGTGGCTCGGGGCGTACTTCGGCCGCGGCAGCTACCTGCGCTTCGATACCACGCTCTGGCGCCCACAGCTCGACCAGTGGAAGCGCATGCTCGCCATCGGGCTGCCGGCGGGGGTCGAGTTCGCCATCATGGCGCTCTACCTCGTGATCGTCTACTCCATCGCCCGGCCGTTCGGCGCCGCGGCGCAGGCGGGCTTCGGCATCGGGCAGCGCGTCATCCAGGCCATGTTCATGCCCGTCGTCGCGCTCGGCTTCGCCGTCGCCCCGGTGGCGGGGCAGAACTTCGGCGCGCGACACGCGGGGCGCGTGCTCGCCACCTTCCGCGACGCGGCGTACATGGCCATGGCCGTGATGGTGCTGCTCACGATCCTCTCGCACATCGCGCCCGCGGCCATCGTCGGCGTGTTCACGAACGACCCGGCGGTCGTGTCCGTGGGGACCGAGTACCTGCGTATCATCTCCTGGAACTTCGTGGCGTCCGGGCTCGTCTTCGTCGCCTCGAGCATGTTCCAGGCGATGGGGAACACGATCCCGTCGCTGTTCACCTCGGTGACGCGCATCATGCTCGTCGCCGGACCGGCGCTCGTGCTCTCCCGGCGGCCCGGCTTCGAGCTCCGCTGGATCTGGTACATCTCGGTGGCCGCCGTGGTCGTGCAGTTGACGCTCTCCATGCTGCTGCTCCGGCGCGAGTTCGCCCGGCGGCTGCGCTTCGAGCCCGCGGAGCCCGCGGAGTCCGTGGCACCGGCCGCGGCCGCCGAGGCGCTCGCGTAACGGCGGCACTGGACGCGGCACGCGAATCTCCACGAAATCCGTACGTGGGCAGTGACGACGCGCGCCGGATGGCGCGAGTAATTTCCCCTTCGATGACCCAGACCTCCGCCTCCGCGCCGACGCCGGCGCTCACTGCGCCGACCGCGCCGCCGCCGGCCGCGGAGGAGTGCGGCGCGGCCGCGCCCGCCTCCGTCGCCCCGGCGGGGCCGCCGCCCGCGGCCGCCCCGGGTCGCCGCTTCGACCGCTCCATCGTCGAGGGGCCGCTCCGGGGCGCGGTGTGGAAGCTGGCGTGGCCGACCGTCTTCGCGAACGTGATCGGCGGCCTCCAGGGGCTCGTCGACCACTTCATGGTCGGGCGCTTCGTCGGCTACCAGGGGAATGCGGCGATCGGCGTCAGCTTCCAGATCTGGATCGTCGTCATCGTCTTCATCTCCTCGCTCTTCATGGGGATGAGCGTGCTCGTCGCGCGCTTCGCCGGCGCGGGGGACGAGGAGACGGCCGACCGGGTCGTCTACCAGGCGTTCCTCGCGGCCGTCGGGCTGGCGTTCGGCGTCATGGCGCCGCTCGGCTACTTCGCGTCGCCGTGGCTGCTCGACCTCGTGAACGCCGCGCCTGCCGTGCAGCACGAGGCGCTGCCGTTCCTCCGCATCCTGTTCGTGGCCAGCGGCGGGATGCTCGTCTTCTTCATGCTCGGCGGCGCCCTCCGCTCGGCCGGCGACGCGCGCACGCCGATGGTGATCGGCGTCGTGATGACGGTGCTGAACGGCGCGCTGAACGTCGTCCTGATCCGCGGGCTCGGTCCCATCCCGCGCTTCGGCACGGTGGGGTCCGCGCTCGGCACCGCGATCGCGTCCGGGGTGCTCGCCCTCTACGCCGTGTGGAAGCTCTGGAGCGGGACGTGGGTCGTGCGCTTCCCCCGTGGCCGCGCGCTGCTCCCGGACTGGTCCATCATTCGCTCGCTCTTCCGCTTCGGCCTGCCGACGGGGATCCAGGGGATCGCGATGAACATCGGCGGCGTGCTGATGCTCTCGTTCATCGGATCGCTCGCGCAGAGCGCGCCGTCGCAGGCGGCGTTCGCGCTGGTCTACGGGCAGCTCTTCTCGCTGGTCACGTGGACGGCGAACGGCTTCATGGGCGCGGCAGCCGCCTCGGCCGGGCAGAACCTCGGCGCCAAGCAGCCGGAGC
>JBJMNJ010000368.1:0-31786 GCA_045804325.1 Gemmatimonadaceae bacterium | reverse complement strand
CGGAGAGATTGTACGCGCCGCCCGCGCGGTGTCGAGCACACCGCCCGGGGGTTGCTTGACGGCGGCCCGCGCGCGGCACAGGTTGGCCGCCCATTCGATCACCAGCCCCGCAGGAGAGTGCATGCGGCACCGGACGAATCGCGCGCCATTCCCCCCCTTCGGCCCGACGGCCACCGCGGCCTGCGCCGCCCTGCTCGTGGCCGCGGGCGCGAGGCGCGGCGGCGCGCAGGTCTACGCGAGCGAGCACGCGCAGGTCGCGCAGACCGTGAACGGCACCACCATCACGGTCGAGTACTACCGCCCGAAGGCACGCGGCCGCCAGCTCTTCGGGGAGCGCCCGGCGGTCGTGAAGTGGGGTGACTACTGGACCCCCGGCGCCAACTGGGCGACGACCATCGACGTGGATCAGGACGTCCGCATCGAGGGGCAGGCGCTCCCGAAGGGGAAGTATTCGGTGTGGGCGACGCCGAGGCAGGACGAGTGGACCGTGGTGCTCTCCCGGAAGGCGCGGGCGTTCCACACGCGGCCCCCGGGGGCAGAGGACGAGCAGCTCCGCTTCACGGTGAAGCCGGGACAGGGTCCGCACGTCGAGGTCCTGACGTGGTCCTTCCCGGCCGTGGAGAAGGACGGCGCCGAGCTTCACCTCCAATGGGGGACGACGGACGTCGCGCTGCACCTGGGCATCGGGCCGGCGGCGGCCGTCGCGGCCGCCCTGGGGCCCGAGGAGCGGGCGGCGTACGTCGGCGTCTACCGGATGACGAACCTCAACCCGAACGCGCGCGTCAAGACGTCCACGTACACCGTCTTCGACAGCGCCGGAGTGCTGCGTCTCCGCCGCAGCGACCCGCCGGACCGATACTACGACGCGCAGTTCGACCTGCACCGAACGGGGGAGCACACGTTCGTGCCGATCATGTACCGCAACGGCGCGCTGGTGGGCGTCGAGCCGGCGGTGAGGCTCGTCTTCACCTTCGAGGGGGGCCGCGCGACGGGCGTCGAGACGTACTTCACGGCGAACGACGCCGTGACCGCGCGGGGGACGCTGGAGCGGCCCTGACGCGAGCCTCCCGACGCCGGCTGGCGAGTGGAGTCGCGAGGCGCGGCCTAGGAATAGTCGAACGGCCCGAAGTCGCCCTCACCCGGCTCGCGCGGCCGGCCGCCGCGCGGCGGCCCGGAGTCGCCGAGGAAGATCAGGATGGCGATGAGCAGCAGCACCAGCCCGCCGCCGTTTACCCA
The DNA here is from genome assembly GCA_045804325.1 of Gemmatimonadaceae bacterium. Lineage (GTDB taxonomy): Bacteria > Gemmatimonadota > Gemmatimonadetes > Gemmatimonadales > Gemmatimonadaceae > JBJMNJ01. The sequence goes on along the minus strand of JBJMNJ010000368.1, from coordinate 30,550 downwards.
GTCGCCCTCGAGCGGGTGCCCGACGCGCCGGAGCACGAAGCCCAGCACGCCGCAGGCGAGGGCGGCGATCAGTAGGAGCAGGACCATTGGGATGGTGCGGTTGCGCGCGCGCTCACGTCGTCTCCCAGTCCGGGCGGAGCAGGAGCTCCTCGATTCGGTACGCGTGCAGGAAGTCGTGCAGCGCCATGTGCCGGAACATGATGAACACCGAGTAGGTGCGGTACTCGCCGTGCTCGGCGGTCCGCGCCCAGGCCGCCGGGTCGAGCGCCTCGAGCCGAGCGACGAGGCGCGCCCGGTCGGCCGCGAAGCGCTCGAGCGACGCGTCGAGGTCCATGCGCAGGAGCAGGTCGTCCGCGTCCTGGGCGCCGGGCAGGTAGGGGCGGATCACCGGCGCGGGCTCGCGGAGCATGAGGTCGAGCCGGTCGAAGAAGAGCGCGTGGACGTGTGCGAGGTGGCACGCGTGCTCGTGCGCCGACCAGCGGCCGGGCGCGGGGCGGCGCTTCAGGAGCGCGGGCGGCACCTCGCGCACGAGCGGCACGACGATGGCGGGCGCGCGGCGGAGCGCGTCGATGACGGCGTGAGTGCTATCCATGCGCCTCCCGAGCTGCGCGGTTCGAGCGGCGCTCGGCGCCGGGCGGCGCTCACAGCCCGAACTGCCGCAGGTGGTGGTCGAGGTGCTTGTACTGGAGCACCCCCCAGCTCCGCCCCGAGATCCGCCCGAAGACGCGGCTCGCCGGCCACGGCTTCCGCGGGTCCCGCTCCCCGAAGCGCTCGATCATGCCGCGCAGCGCCGCGACGTCCGCGTCCCAGGACGAGGGCACACGCGCGAGCATCTCCGGGGCCGCGGCGGCGTTGCGCGGGAAGGGGATGACGTGGATCACGAGCCAGTTCAGCGGCCAGTGCGTGAGCGCGCCGCGCGGCGGCCCGAGGTCGATCTCGCCGAGCCCCTGCCCCACGCCCGTCGTGACGTGACAGACCATCGCGGCGGGCGTGAAGCGTCCCCAGAGCGGGCGCGCGTCGGGCGTGAGGCGCGCGAGACGGGTGAGGATGGCCTGCCGATCCTTGGCGTCGAACAGAGTGCCCATGACGGTCGCGTCGGTCGGTCTACGGCGTGGGAGTCGGACGCTCGACGAGGTCGAACACGACGCCGAACGGGTCGCGCACGTAGTGGTCGCCCGGCGCGTGCGGCCCGATTGGCACGAGCGTGCACCCCGCCTGCTCGAGCGCCGCCAGCGCGGAGGCGCGGTCGGGGACGTCGAATGACGGCACGACCGCGTCGTGCGTCCGCGCCGGGTCGCGCAGCAGGTAGAGCCGGAGCGCGCCGCTCGCGAGCGCGATGCAGTCGGGCGCCCGGCTGACGACGGCGCAGCCGAGCGTGCCGACGTAGAAGCGCTCCGCGGCCGCCGGGTCGGGCACGTGGAGCGCGAGCTCGTTGTTGGCGGCGAACGGCGGCGTCGGCACGCGAGCTCCTGGCGTCAGGGTGGGCGGGACGACGGCGATGCGCTCAGCTCAACTTACACGGCCGGGCTCAGTCGCGGCGCGGGCTCATTGCACGACGACCGTGCCGGCGTACTCCCCGCCGACGGCCACGACGGCCGAGGCGTCCAGCTCGCCGCGCACGCATGGTGTCCTCCGATCGGTCACGGTGAGGGGCCACCATCATGGGAGCCGCCGGCCGCGTCCGCAATGCGGGCGTCGCGGCCTATGCACCGACTGGCGTCCCGTTAGGCGTCACCCGGCGCCGACCTCGACCAGCTCGGCGTCCTCGACGTCGTCGGTCGCCCAGTCAGGTGTCTCGTCGTGGTACCAGTCCTCGTGCAGCGAGATCACCCAGCAGGCGAGGCACTGCGTCACCCGCCACCGCTTGCCGCAGCCGGGGCACCGCGCCCGCGTCTCGAAGGTGTTCCAGACCGTCGAGCAGCCCGGCACGCACGCCCAGCGGTCCGACGCGCTCGGCGCCCACTCGCAGTGGGGGCAGTAGATCTTCGTCGCCACGGGATTCCCCCTGAGAAGACTCGCATCGGAGCATGCCTTCGCGCCGCGAGGCGCTCCGCGGGTGGACCCGAAGGCTCCGTCGTCCTCCTGGTGCGCCCGCCGCGCCCTCGGCGGCGCCCGGCCGCGGGGCTCACGGCCGCGCTGAGCGCCATCAGCACCGCGAGGCGGACCATCATCAGGCCCACTCCGCAGTCACGCTGTTCTCCGCATCGCTACGGCCGCCCCGCCCCGATCCGGACCACGTCGCCCTCCACCGGCAGCGCCATCGCGTGCCATCCGAGCGCGGTGAGCGCGGCGTGCCTTGCGACGCGCTCCGGATCGTGCGCGACCACGGTGAACGCGTCGAGCACGAACGGCACCCCCTCGCCCCGGAGCGGCGCGGCCGCGGCGTCCGCCGCCTCGGTGACGTGAAAGTGGAGGTGCGGCCCGTCCGAGTTGCCGGAGTTGCCGATGGCGCCGAGCACCTGACCCCTGATCACCGCGTCGCCGCGGTGCACCCGCACGCTCCCCGGCTTGAGATGTCCGTAGAGGACGAATCGATGCACGACGCCCGCCCCCGGCCCGAGATCGAGGAGCACGAAGTTGCCGAGGACGGTGCCCACCCGCATCGGGACGGCTCGCGAGCCCTCGCCGGGCATATTGTCCGGAATGCTGTCGAGGGTGCCCGCCACCCGTGCGTCGGCGACCGCCAGGACCGGTTCGCCATAGCCGTACCAGTCCTCGTTCCGCCTCCCGCGGTGGTCGCGCGCGTATTCGCCTTGCGCGTCCATCCTGACCCAGTCGATCGCGAAGCGCTGCGCCAGGTGTGGCACCGTATCGTCTCCGACGCGGATCACGGCGCGCCGGTGCTCGGACGTGTTCGATGGTCCGAGTCCGATCCACCAGTCCCCCGCGCCCACGGGCGGCGCCAGCGCGAGATCGGCCGGCGGACGCACGTGCACCGTCGCGCCGTCCACCGAGTCTCCGGCGGCGAACACGACCCGGTGCGTGAGCGCCCTCGGCACCGCGGCCGACGAGTCGAGCGCGAGCCAGAGATACAGGATCGCCCTCACCCCGGGAGCCAGCGCGTGGGGCACCGCCGCCCCACGCGGCCCGAGCAGCTTGATGTCGTGCTCGATCTCCGGCCGCCGGTAGACGGCGACGGGCACCGCGTCCGCGAAGTCGGCGTCACGCACCTCGACGCGTTCGAGCTGTAGCGGCCGGGCACCGACGTTCGCGACGTGGAGCTCGTAGACCAGGGCCACGCGCCCCGCGGCGCGGACCGGCACGAGCGGGGCAGGTACGCCGAGCGTCACGCGCGGCGCCTGCGGCGCTACGACCGTATGGGGCGCCGCGGACGCCTCCGGCCCAGCCGCGGCCGGTGCGCGGCCGCAGGCGCTCATTCCGCTGACCAGCGCCACGGCGAGCATCCGCACGCGGGCGCGGCTCCTCATGCAGGGCTCCGCATCAGGTGCGCCTCGCGCCCGAATCGACCGGATCTCACTCCGTGGATTCGGTGACCGCGGTCGAGTCGAGCGCGGGCTGCCCCAGCCCGGTGAAATCATCGTCAGGCATCCAGAAGAACAGCTCGTTGTCGTCCACGTCTCTGATCACGAGCGTCGGCCGTCCCCACTGCGCACGGTCCGTCCGGATGCCCCTGTCCGCGATGTGCTTCCGCACCGGGTCGCCCTGATCGTCCTCGAGACCGATGAAGACCCGTCCATGGCCGGCCCGCGTCGAGGTCCGGTCCCCGACTTCGTTGAGGATGAGCTCGAAGCCGAACAGGCTCACCTGAAACACACCGCCGTCCTTCGAGGCCCAGTCCAGCGAGAAGCCGAGCTGCTCCGTGTAGTGGCGCAGCGAACGGTCCGCATCGGCGACGAAGAAGACACTTCTCGCATAGAGGTTGGCCACCATTCCCTCCGCTCGTGTCACCGGTGGAAGAAGGACTCCGCGACCGGGAGTCCGGAGCACGCTCGGGCGACCCGGATCGGTGACCGGCAACGCGCCGGCTGCTAGCTCCGCCCCGCGAACGCCTTCCGCAGGTGGTAGTGCGTATGCCCCTCAGGGAACCCCGGCAGTTCCCCGATGACACGGTACCCTCGCCGCTCGTACCATCCCTTGGCCTGGAAGTCGAACGTCCCGAGCCACGCCCCGCGGCAGCCGCGCCGCTGCGCCAGCGCCTCGCAGTTCGCGAGCAGCCGGCTCCCGAGGCCCCGGCGGCGCAGCCCGTCGAACACCCACAGGCCGTCCACCATCAGCCAGCCCCACATCGTGGCGCCGTACACCCCGCCGGCGATGCTCCCCGTCTCGTCCCGCAGCGAGAGGCACACCCGCTCCCAGTTGCGCGCGCCGACGTCCGGCGGGTCCGAGCCCCGGATCCCGCGCCGCACTGCCTCCTCCACCGCGCCCGTGTCCTCGAGCTCCTCGACGACGTCGTATCTCATGGTCGTGACAAAGAGTACACCCCGCCCCGCGGGCAGTCGCGAGGGCGGGCCCGGCACGAAGAGACAGCCTCGCCGCCCGTCGGGGAAGCCCGCCTGCCGGCCGCCGCCGCCGCCGAGCTCGGCAGTCCGTCCCGGGCCAGCGCCACTGGTGCGCTTCTTGGAATGACGCCCGTACATGTCCGAGAACGACCCCAACCGTAAGCCCCCCCAGACCGCAGCCCCCGCCGAGGCCGAGGCGCCGGCGCAGGAGAGGCGTGCCGGCGAGTCCTTCCGTCGCGCACGTGACCGGCGGGTCTCCGCCGTGATCGAGGGGATGTCCGACGCCTTCCTCGCGCTCGGGCCCGACTGGAAGGTGCTCTACGCCAACCGCGAGGCCGCCCGCCTCAACGGCACCACACCCGAGGCACTCGTCGGCTGCGACCACTGGGAGCGGTGGCCCTCGACGCGCAACAGCGAGGTCGAGCGCCAGTACCGGCGCGCCGTCGCAGAGCAGGTGCCCGTGCAGTTCGAGCACTTCTACCCGGACGTCGGCGTCTGGCACGACGTGCGAGCCTACCCGGCGGAGGACGGCGGCCTCTCCATCTTCTACCGCGACGTCACCGCGCAGAAGCAGCTCGAGTTCGAGCGGCAGCGCCAGGCGCGCGAGCTCGCCGACGCCACCGACCGCGCCATCGCCGCCGAGGAGCAGTTCCGGCTCCTCGTGGATCGCGTGCAGGAGTACGCGATCTTCCTGCTGGACCCCGACGGCATCATCACGCACTGGGGCCGGGGCGCGGAGCGCATCAAGGGGTGGAAGGCGGACGAGATCGTCGGGCGCCACCTGCGCGACCTCTACCCCGCCGACGGCTCGGCCGAGGACGGCAGCGCGGAGGACCACCTCCGGCACGCGGCCCTGCACGGCGAGTACATCGGCGAGGGCACGCGCCAGCGGAAGAACGGAGAATTCTTCACCGCGCGCGTGGTGCTCACCGCGCTCCGCCGCGGCGGGCGGCTCGCCGGCTTCTCGAAGATCACCCAGGACCTGAGCGGCGAGCGCGAGCGGCGGCGCGCGCTCGAGGACGCGATGCGCGCGGCACAGTCGGCGAGCACCGCGAAGACCCAGTTCCTCGCCAACACGAGCCACGAGATCCGCACGCCGCTCAACGCCATCATCGGCTACGCGGAGCTGCTCGTCATGGGGCTGGCGGGGGCGCTCACGGAGCAGCAGCGGCAGTACCTCTCGCGCGTCCAGGCGACGAGCAAGCACCTCCTCGGCCTCGTCAACGACGTGCTCGACCTCTCGAAGATCGAGGCGGGCGAGATGCGCGCCGCGCGCGAGCCCGGGCTCGTGCACGAGAGCGTCGCCGCGGCGCTGGCGCTCGTGGAGCCGCAGGCGCGGGCGCGCGAGCTCTCGCTCTCCAGCGCGTGCCCGCACGACGCCGACGGCGCCGCCTACCTCGGCGACGCCGAGCGCGTGCGCCAGATCCTCGCGAACCTGCTCTCCAACGCGGTGCGGTTCACCGAGCCCGGGGGCCGCGTCACCGTGACGTGCGGGAGCGTGGAGCGCGCGCCGCGCGAGGCCGCGGTGGACCGCGACGCGCACGGCGGGCCGTGGACCTACGTCCGCGTGGAGGACACGGGCGTCGGCATCGCGCCGGACCAGGTGGACCGCATCTGGGACGCGTTCGTGCAGGCGGACACCGGGCACACGCGCCGGTTCGGCGGCTCGGGGCTGGGGCTCGCCATCAGCCGCCAGCTCGCGCGCCTCATGGGCGGCGACATCACGGTGCGGAGCCAGCCGGGTCTCGGCTCCGCGTTCGTGGTGTGGCTCCCGGGCGCCGACCCGCGCGAGGCCGTCGCGCGCCGCGCCGCCGCGCCGCCGCCCGCGCCAGCGCTCCCCCCGGCGAAGGAGCCCACGCGTGCCATGGCGGAGCTCGGACGCGACGAGGGCGCGGCGTTCAACGAGATCGCCGACGCGCTGGCCACCGAGATCGAGCGGGTCATGGCCATGTACGTCGCCCGCCTCCGCGCCGACCCCGAGACGCCGAGCGCGCACGGGCTGCACGACGCGCAGATCCAGGACCACGGCGTCACCTTCGTCGCCGACCTCGCGAGCTGCCTGCGCGTCATCGGTCAGGACGGCGAGGCCGCCGAGATGATGCTGCGCGACGGGTCGGCCATCCAGCGGCTCATCGCGCACCGCCACGGCGCGCAGCGCGCCATGCTCGGCTGGGCGGAGGAGGAGATGCGCCGCGAGTACGTCATCCTCCGCGAGGAGATCCGCATCGCGGTGGAGCGCCGCGTCACGCGCACGAGCTCACTCTCGGAGGTGGAGCGCGCGCTCGCCGTCCTCGCGCACTTCCTGGCGCAGGCGGAGGAGGAGTCGGTGGCGGCGTTCAGGAAGGGAGCGCGGAGCGGGGAGCAGGGCTGAGCTACGAGTGAGGAGTGAGGAGCGAGGAACCGTCCTGACGGGCCGGGCCCTCACTCCTCACTATTTCCCCTGCTCGTTCCCTGCTCCCTGCTCCCTGGTCGAGCGGCAGGGCCAGCGTGAACGTGCTCCCCCTCCCCACCTCGCTCTCGGCGGTGAGCGTCCCGCCCATGCCCGACGCGAGGTCGCGGCTGATGGCGAGGCCGAGCCCGACGCCCTGCTGGCTCACGGGCGTGATGTGGCGGTCCACCTGCACGAACGGGTCGAAGATGCGCCGGAGCTGGTCGCGCGCGATGCCGCGTCCCGTGTCGGTGACGTGCACGAGCGCGCGGCCGCCGTCCACCGCGCAGCGCACGGCGACCGTGCCGCCGGGGTCCGTGAACTTCACGGCGTTCGCGACGAGGTTGAGGAGGATCTGCCGCACCTTCTCCGGGTCCGCGCGCACGCGCAGCGCGGGGTCGCACTCCGGGCGCTCGTAGCGGAGCGCCTTCGCCGCCACCTGCGGGCGAATCAGGTCGTCGATCTCGCCGACGAGCGGGCCGAGCGGCACGCTGTGGATGTGGAACTCGACCTGCCCGGCCTCGAGCTTCGCGAAGTTGAGGATGTCGTTGATCAGGCCGAGCAGGTGCTGCCCGCTGCGCCGCATGCGCTCCACGTCCTCGCGCTGCGCCGCGTTCAGCTCGCCGCGCACGCCGAGGAGCAGCAGCTCGGCGTAGCCGCCGATGGCGTTGAGCGGCGTGCGGAGCTCGTGGCTCATGGTCGCGAGGAACTCGCTCTTCGCGCGGTTCGCCTCCTCCGCCTCGGCGCGCGCCGCCTCGATCTCCTGGCGCGCGCGCACCTGCTCGGTCACGTCGAGCGAGATGCTCGCGACGGCGTACACGCGCCCCGCGGCGTCGCGCAGCGGCTGGTAGCCGACGTTGAAGTAGTAGTCCTCGGGCACCCCGTCGCGGTCGCGGTCGATGCGCACGAGGCGCTCCGTCTCGTGCTGGGCCACGCCCGTCTCGTACGCGACGTCCATGAGCCGCGGGACCTCCGGGCCCACCTCGGGCGCCGCCTCGCGGAACGGGAGGCCGAGCAGCGGGCGGGCGCCGAGGTACTGCGCGTAGCGCGAGCTCATCATCGTGTAGACGTGCTCGGGGCCCTCGAGCACGGCGACCGCCACCGGCGCCTGCTCGTACAGGTCGCGGAAGCGCCGCTCGCTCGCGCGGAGCTCGGCGTTCACCTCGTCGAGCGCCTGCGCCTGCTGCTCGAGCTCGGCCGCGCTCTCCTGGAGCTGCTCGTTGGTCGCCTCGAGCTCCGTCTGCTGCTGCTCGAGCTGCTCGTTGGCCTTCGCGAGCGCCGCGCGCGCGTGCTCGCTCTCGCGCAGCAGGCGCTCGATCTCGCGCCGCGCCGCCACCTGCACCGTGACGTCGGACCCGTGCGCGACGATCCCCACCGGCGTCGCGCCCGCCTCGCGCAGCGGCTGATACACGAAGTCCACGTACACGTCCTCGAGCGGCGCGCCGGGCGCGCGCTCCAGCTTCACGAGGAGCTCGCGCCCGATGAACGGCTCGCCCGTCCGGTAGACGCCGTCGAGGACGCCGACGAAGCCCTGCTCGACCACCTCGGGGAGCGCCTCCGCGACCTTCTTGCCGAGAATCGCGCGGTGGCCGACGAGCTGGAAGTACGCGTCGTTCGCGAACTCGAAGACGTGCTCGGGGCCGCGCAGCACGGCGAGGAACGCGGGCGCCTGCGCGAACACCTCGCGAAGGCGCGACTCCGCGCGCTCCGCCGCCTCGCGCGCCTCGACGAGCCGCCGCTCAGCGAGCAGCCGGCCGGTCGTCTCCGTCGCGGGGTTGAAGAACGCGACGATGTCTCCCGCGTCGTCGCGCACGGGGCTCAGCCCGAAGGTGAACCAGGCGAGCTCCCCCTCGTCGCCGCGCCCGGCGCGCCGTATCTCGAACGGCGCGTCCTCGGCGTACACCGGCTCGCCGCCGCGCCGCATGCGCTCGAACCACGGCCCGATCTCCGGCCAGATCTCCGACCACACCTCGGGCCCGCGCCGCCCGAGCGCGCCCGGGTGCTTGGCGCCGAGCGCCCGGCGGTAGCCGTCGTTGTAGATCAGGACGAGCTCGGGGCCGCACCAGAGGTTGATGGGGAAGGGCGAGTCCATGCTCGTGCGCACGATGGTGCGCAGCGCCGCGGGCCACGCCGACACGGGCCCGAGCGGCGTCGCGGCCCAGTCGAGCGCGCGACAGCGCTCGCGCATCTCGCCCGCGCCGGCGAATACCGACCCCACCGCCTCCCGCTCCGCCTCGCTCACCATGCTCCTCTCGTCACAGCCCTCGGCCGACAGGACTGCTCGAATTCTAGCGCGCGGTGTCGCGCAGGATGAACGCCACCGTCGGGTCCAGCGGATACCGCCCGAACCGCGCCCCGTAGACCGCCAGCCCACCCGGCAGCCCCTCGTCCACCTCGAGGCGCACGACGAGCGTTCCCGTGGCGGCGCCGCGCTCGAGCGCGGCGCGCGGGACGGCGACCCGCACGAGCTGCCCGTACGTCCCCGCCTCGTGCAGCCGGAACGGGCGCTCGCGCGGCTGCGCGATCCACGAGAGGATGCCGCGGTGGTCGGCAGGGTCGTCCGCGAGCTCGACCCGCCCCGCGACCTCGCCGTTGACGCGCACCGTCACGGCGCTCGGGTTCCGCGCGCCGTCGGTCATCGGGTACGCGTTCGGGTTCCTCGACGGGTCGTGGAAGCCGCCGCCCCGCATGTAGTCGCCCTCCTGCCGCTGCGTCGAGTCGCGGTCCTTGCCGAGGAGCGGCTTGGACGACGCCTCCACGAGGAAGGCGGCGCTCTCGACATCCTTCAGCGCGAGGTCCTTCGGGAACGGGATGCGGTATTCGAAGTAGCCAGACCCCGCGCCGTTCACCTTCAGGCCGTCGAGCACCTGCCACGTCTTCCGCGACCAGCGTGCGTCGGCGTACGCACTCGCGGCGACGCTCGCGAGCCGCGCCAACCGGCCGCTGCCCTGATCCGCCATCATGCGGATCGTGTCGGGGGTCGGCGCCTCGACGGCGAACGTCGTGAAGTTGCGGTGCAGTACGTTCCCCGCGGCGTCCTCCAGCCGCGTGGTCGTGACGACGACGGCCGGCTCCGCGGGCATCGCCAGCCGGAGGGTGTCGAGCGGGCCGGTGCGCCATCCGCGGTTCGCGAGGCGCCGCCGGCTCGCCGCGAGCTCGTGCCGCTCGCCCACCGCGTTCCAGTAGTACGTCTGCGTGCGCAGCACGAGCGAGTCGCCGGGCGGGGCGTCGGCGAGGAAGCTCGCGTGCATCGGCACCGTCACGCGCTCACCCGGCCGCACGCGCCGGCCGAGCTCGGGCCCCAGCGCGACGTAGAAGGGCGCGTGGAGGTCGCGCAGCGTCATCCCGTCCTCGATCTCGCCGAGCCCGGTCTCCTTCTCGGAGCGGTCGAAGCGCCAGTACCCGTTCCACTCGTTGATGACGTCGTGGTGCTCCGTGTACAGCCAGCCGGCGAGCTTCGGGTGGCGGCGGAACGCGTCCACCGCCATGTGGTAGTCCCAGCTCCAGTCGACGTCGCCGGTGCTCCCCTCGTAGCCCCACACGTTGCCGAACTCGGAGTTCAGCATGGGCTGCCGGCCCTGCGTCCACGGGTCCTCGAAGTTCCAGCCCGAGCCGGGGAAGGTGCTGTCCGCGACGCGCCGCACGCGCTCCTCCCACTGCCAGCCGGCGAGGTAGTCGTGCCACGTGTTGAGGTCCGTCTCCGTGTGGCCGCGCCCGCAGCACACCGAGTTGTCCTCGACGAGGCGCGTGGAGTCGAGCGACTTCGCCAGGCGGTAGACCTGCGCGACGCGGCGCTGCGTCTCGGGGCGGTAGACCTCGCGGTTCCCCTCCCGCGTGTGCAGCCCCCACGTCTCGTTGAAGAGGATCCACGAGAAGATCGCGGGGTGGTTGTAGTCGCGCGCGATCATCCCGCGCAGCGCGCGCTCGTGATCGCGGAACGCCGCGGAGTCCGGCGGCCCCCACCAGTTCGGGACGTCCGCCATGATGAGGACGCCGAGCCGGTCGGCCCAGTAGAGCTTGCGCGGCACCTCGACCTTGATGTGCACGCGCTGCCCGGTGAGGCCGATCTGGCGCGAGCGGAGGATCTCGTCGCGCATGAAGGCGTCGCTGGGGAACGTGTAGTACCCCTGCGGATGGTAGGCCTGGTCGAGCGTGAGCTGCATGAAGACCGGCTTCCCGTTCAGCGCGACGTACGGGATGCTCGTGCCGGGGAGGTTCACGACCGAGAACTCGCGCATGCCGAAGTAGGTCTGCACCCGGTCCTCGGCGACCCCGTCGCCCGAGACGCTCACGGTCGCCTCGTGGAGGAACGGGTCCTCGAGCGACCAGAGGCGCGCGTTCGGGAGCGGCACGTCGAAGCGGATGCGGGTGTCACCGCGCCGCACCGCTCGCGTCACCACCGGCCGGCCCTCCCGGTTCGTGAGCTCGAGCCGCAGCGTGAGGTCGCGTGCGGCGGGCTCGTGCAGCTGCGCGTCCACCGTCACGACGCCGCGCGCGAGGCGCGGCGTGAAGTGCACGTTCTCGAGCGGCGCCGCGCCGCGCGCCTCGAGGTAGACCGTCTGCCAGAGGCCGCGCGCGTTCCCGTAGCCCTGCTTCCCCTCGAGCTTGTACGGCCGCGCCTTGTCGTCCACGCGCACCGTCAGGCGCTGCGGGCTCCCCCAGCGCACGCCCGGGGTGAGCTCCACGGAGAACGGCGTGTAGCCGCCCTCGTGCTCGCCCACCTTCGCGCCGTCGAGCCACAGCTCCGTGCGCCAGTCGCTCGCGCCCACGACGAGGAAGACGCGCCGCCCGCGCCACGCCTCGGGCACGACGATCGTCCGCTCGTACCACGCGACCTCCACCGTGTCGGGCACGCCGGAGAGCGGCGAGCCCCACGGGAAGGGCACGAGGATCTCGCGCCCCCCCTCGAGCGGCCGCGCGAACCACGTCGCCGCCGCGCCCGCGTCCGTCGGATCGGCGCGCCAGCTCCAGCGGCCGTTCAGGTTCTCCCACCCCGCGCGCATGAAGTCGGGGCGCGGGTGCTCGGGGAGCGGGATGGAGTCGGCGGCGGCGCGTGTCGGGGCGCCCTGCTGCGCGGCGAGGGGCGCGCCGAGCGCGAGCGTCATGGCGGCGAGCAGACGGCGGAGCGACATTCGGCGGTCTCGGGTAGGGGTGGCGGAGCATATCCACGGCGCACGCGACCGGCAATCGACCGGCACGACCGACGTGAGCCCCGCGAGCCCCGCATTCCGCCTCTCTCGTCAGGACGCTCACGCCCCAGTCACCTGGAGACCGCCATGGCCGCCGTCGCCGTCCAGCCCGACTCCGTGCTCACCGACGAGATCCTCATCCGCTGCCACGAGCGCGCGCCGCGCTACGACCAGGAGAACTCGTTCTTCACCGAGGACTTCCAGGACCTGCGCGACGCGGGCTACCTGCTCCTTCCCGTCCCGCGCGAGCTCGGCGGCCGCGGGATGACGCTCGCCGAGGTGGCGCGCGAGCAGCGGCGGCTCGCGTACTACGCCGCCCCCACGGCGCTCGCCATCAACATGCACCTCTACTGGGTGGGGGTGGCGTCGGAGCTCTGGCGCGCCGGCGACCACTCGCTCGCGTGGGTGCTCGAGGAGGCCGTGAAGGGCCACGTCTTCGCCGCCGGGCACGCCGAGAGCGGCAACGACATCCCCGTCATGCTCTCCACGACGAAGGCCGAGCGCGTGGACGGCGGGTATCGCTTCACCGGGCACAAGTCGTTCGGCAGCCTCTCGCCCGTCTGGACGTACCTCGGGCTCCACGGGATGGACGTGAGCGACCCGACGGCGCCGAAGGTCGTCCACGCGTTCATGCCGCGGAGCACCGAGGGCTACGTGGTGCGCGAGACGTGGGACACGCTCGGCATGCGCGCCACCCGGAGCGACGACACGATCCTCGACGGGGCGTTCGTGCCCGACCGCTACATCGCCCGCGTCGTACCGCCCGGCGCCGCCGGCATCGACCTCTTCGTGCTCTCGACGTTCGCCTGGGCGCTGCTCGGCTTCGGCAACATCTACTACGGCCTCGCGCGCCGCGCGCTCGACATGACGGTGGACGGGGTGAAGCGGAAGAAGTCGATCGCCCTCACGCGCACCATGGCGTACCACCCCGAGGTGCAGCACGCCGTCGCCGAGATGGGGATCGAGCTCGAGTCCGTGGAGCCGCACCTCGAGCGCATCGCCGAGGACTGGTCCGCCGGCGTGGACCACGGCGCGATGTGGCCCGCGAAGATCCTCGCCGCGAAGTACCACGCGGTGGAGTCGGGCTGGCGCGTGGTGGACCGCGCGATGGACCTGGGCGGCGGCTTCGGCATCTTCCGCCGCGCCGGCCTCGAGCGCCTCTTCCGCGACGCCCGCCTCGGCCGCGTCCACCCGGGCAACTCGATGTTCACCCACGAGATCGTGGGCAAGTCGCTGCTCGGGATCAGCCCGGACGAGCAGCCCCGGTGGGGTTGAGCACCGGCGCTCGGCTCTCGCCTCTCGCCTCTCGGCTCCCGGCTATCGGCTCTCGGCTACAGGCCGATCGGCAGCCGGGGGCGATGAAGCGACCGCCTAGATGAACATGGCGGGACTGATCTCCAGCGACACCTCGGAGATCCGGTCCGCCGGCATGCCCGCCCGGCGCGCGTGCTCGAGCACCGACTCGGCGCTCGGCGCGTCGTACTCGCAGTAGATCTTCCCCTCGGCGTCCGACACGTAGCTCTTGATCCAGATCACCGAGTCCATCGCGGCGAGCGCGGCGTTCGAGCGGCGGCCGGCTGCCTGCAGCTCGTCCGGCGTCAGGCGGCCGACGTTGCGCTCGATGATGAAGCGGGGCATGCGTCACCTGCCGTGAGAGGGTGGGCGGGCGTCGCCGCCCGCATCATGGTGCGCCGGCAGCGGTGCGGAGTCCAGCGCCGCGAGCAGCGCGGCGTCCGGGAGGTCGCGGGCGATGGCGCGCGCGGCGGCGCGGGCCTCGTCCGCCTCCGCCGCGCGCCCGTCGCTTCCCAGCGCGCGGGCGAGGTGCTCGAGCATCCACCCCTCGCCGCGCCGGTCGCCGAGCTCGCGCCGGATGGCCAGCGCGGCCTCGACGCGCGGGCGCGCTTCCGCCGGGCGCTCCGTCGCGAGGAACACCTGCGCGAGCGTCGCGTGCGAGTGCGCCTCGAGCAGCCGCTCTCCCGTGGCGGCGTTGACGCGCGCGCCCTCCTCGAGCGCCGTGCGCGCCTCGTCCCACCGGCGCATGCGCAGCAGCGTCGCGCCGAGACTGTTGAGCAGCAGCCCCTCGTGCACGCGGTCCTCGGACTCGCGGCACAGCCGGAGCGCCGCCTCGAACTCCGCCAGCGCGGCCGCGTGCTCGCCGAGCTCCCAGCGCACGATGCCGAGCGTGTTGCGGAACGACGCCTCGCGGCGGTGCTGGCCGAGCTCCACGGCGCGCCGCAGCGCGTCCTCGTAGCGGGGCAACGCCGCCGCGCCCCCCGCGTGCGCGCGCGTGCTCCGCGCGATCCCCTCGAGCGCGTCGAGCTCGCCGTTCGGCGCCCCCCCGTCCGCGCAGAGCGCGCGCGCCGCCGCCCACGCGGCGCGCGCGCCGACCGGGTCGCCCGTGCGCTCCCGCGCCGTGGCCAGGCGGGCCCAGAGCAGCCGCTGCGCCTCGCTGTCCTCGAGCTGCTCGAACAGCACGACGGCCTCCGCGAGCGTCGGGAGCGCCTCGGAGAATCGCCCGAGGCCGACGAGCACCTCGCCGAGCGCACGCAGCGACTGCGCGAGGCCGTCGGCGTGGCGCGCGCGGCGGCTCAGCGCCGCCGCCTGACGGTACGTCGCGAGGCTCTCCTCCGTGCGGCCCTGGGTGAATAGGAGGTGCGCCACCGCGGGGAGGCTGAAGGACGCGAGGATCGGGATGTGGTGCTCGATCGCCTCCTCGCTCGCGCGCCGCAGCCAGTGCAGCGCCAGCTCGGGCTCGCCCCGGTCCCGGTACACCGCGCCGATCACCGACATCACGGCGCAGCGCTTGGTCGGGTCGTGGTGCTCGTCGAGGTACGCGAGCGCGCGCTCGAGCGCCTCGAGCGCCTCGCCGTGCCGGCCGACGGTGCGCAGCACGCTGCCGAGGCTCGCGACGTCTCCGGCGACGGCGGCCGTCTCGCCGAGCGCCTCGTCGAGCGCGAGCGCCTCCTCGATGCTCGCGATCGCCTCGGCGGGACGGCCCTCGTGCGACCGCAGGAGGCCGAGGCTGCGCAGCGCGTTCCGCTCGGCCGCGCGGTCGCCGAGCTCGCGGCTCAGGCGCAGCGACGTCCCCAGCGCGCGGTCGGCCGCGTCGAACCTCCGCAGCAGCGTGCAGACGTCGCCCTGGCGAAGGTACGCCTCCGCCAGGCGCGCGGAGCCGCCCCGTGGCGCGAGCAGGGCGATGAGCCGCTCGGCGATCGCGAGCTGCCGCGCGCGCAGGCCGAGTGTCTCGCACAGGCGCTCCTGACGCAGCAGCACATCCGCGAGGAGGTCGTCGCGCTCCGCGCCCGCGGGAAGGCGCGGGAGCCACTCCTGGACGGCGTCCAGCGTCGCGAGCGCGTCGGCGAACTGGCTCAGCGCCTTCGCGCGGTCCGCGGCGCGCAGGCCGTAGCGTACGGCCGTCCGCCACTCCTCGGCGCGGCCGAAGTGGTGCGCGAGTCGCTCGAGGTGCTCGTCGAGACGGTCGGCGTAGCGCGTCTCGATGGCCCGCCCCGCGGCGGCGTGCAGCGCGCGCCGCTGGTGTTCGAGGAGCGTGTCGTAGGCCACCTCCTGCGTGAGCACGTGCTTGAAGCGGTACGCGGGCTCCGGCGCCACGCTCGTCTGCTGGACGAGCCCGGCGGCGCGGAGCCGGTCGAGCGCCCCGGCGACCGCCGGGCCCACGGGCGCCACCGCCTCCAGCACGGCGCGCGGGAACTCGCGCCCGAGCACGGACGCCACGCGCGCGAGGTCGCGCGCCGCGGGGTCGAGGCGGTCGAGGCGCGCGCGGATCACGGCCTGCACCGTGCCCGGCAGGTGCACGGCGCCCGACGCGGCGGCGACGGCCTCCCCGTCCCGCACCGCGACGGCGCCCTCCTCGCGGAGCGCCTGGCAGGTCTCCTCGAGGAAGAACGGGTTGCCGCCCGTACGCTCGTGGAGCTGGTGCGCCAGCTCGGGCGCCACGCGCTCGGCGCAGAGCACCGCGCGCACGATCTTCGCCGACGCCGCCGGGTCGAGAGGGCCGAGCGGCACCATGAGGTGCTCCACGCCGGACCAGTCCACGCCCGCCTCGGGACGGCAGGTCACGACGACGAGCAGGCGGTGCGCCGGCGCGTGCTGCGCGAGCTGGGCGAGCGCGACCCGCGACGCCTCGTCCGCCCAGTGCCAGTCCTCGAGCAGCAGCACCGTGGTGGCGCGGCGCGCGTGCAGCGTCACGAGCGCCGCCAGCGCGTCGAGCATCGCCGCCTGAAGGTGCTCGCCGTGGAGGTGGCGGGGCACCGGGTGCTCGGCGCTCGGCACCGAGAGCAGGGCGAGGTAGAGTGGGAGGTAGTCGCCGAGCGACGGCTCGAGCGCGCGCACGCGCTCGACGACGCGGTCGTGCGCGGCGCCGGGCGGCGCGGCGGGGTCGATCCCGAGCAGCTCGCGCAGCGCCTGCACGAGCGGGAGGTAGGGCGTCGTGCCGCCGTACGCGTCGCAGCGCCCGAGCGCGAGGCATGCGCCCGACGCGGCGACGCGTCGGACGAGCTCGTGGAGGAGGCGGCTCTTCCCCGCCCCGGCCTCGCCCACGACGACGGCCACGGCACCGGCGCCGCCCGCCGCCGCGTCGAGGAGCTCCTCGAGCACGGCGAGCTCGCGCGAGCGGCCCGCGTAGGGCGTGAGCCCCGCACGCTCGGCCGCCTGGAGGCGCGAGGGCACCCGCGACTCGGCCACGACGCGCCACGGGGTGACCGGCGCGGCGTCGGCGCGCAGCGCGACGGGGGCCGCCGGCGTGGCCTCGACGAAGGGCGCGACGACGCGGTGGCACTCGGGGCTCACGAGGATCGCGTCGGGCTCCGCGAGCGCGGCCAGCCGCGCGGCGACGTCGAGCGGCGCGCCGGTGACGCGGAAGCGGCGATCGCCCGCGCGCTGGCGCTGCGCCACGAGCGCGCCCGCGTGCACGCCGGTGCGCAGCCGCACGGGCACGCCGAAGCGCTGCTCGACGTCGGCGCCGAGCGCGCGGACGCGGGCGTGGAGGTCGAGCGCGGCGCGCACCGAGCGCAGGAAGTCGTCCTCGTGGGCGGCCACGACGCCGAAGAGGAGCACCGCGTCGTCGCCGGCGAAGTGGTTCACGATGCCGCCGTGGTGCGCCGCGACCGCCGCGGCGGCGTCGCGCACCCGGGCGGCGAGGGCCTCTATCTCGTCGGCGCCCAACCGCTCGACCAGGTGGTCGTACCCGGCGACGCCGGTGACCACCACGGCGGCCTGCCGCCGCTCGCCGGCGCGCGTGAGCACGGAGTCGGTCGCGTCGGAGTCGGCGGCGCGCGGGGCGGGCGCCGGCGCATCGGCCGGCGCGGGCGGCAGCGCCGCGATGCCCGCGAGCAGCTCGGCCGCGTCGGCGAACCGGTCCGCCGGGCGCTTGGCGAGCGCGCGGCGCAGCAGCGCGTCCACCTCGGGCGGCACGTCGCCGCGGACGCGCGCGAGCGGCTCCGGCTCCTGCTCGAGGATCGCGTAGAGCACCGCCTGCTCGGCGGGCCCGCGGAACGGGCGAGCGCCGGCGAGCATCTCGTAGAGCACGACCGCGAGCGCCCAGACGTCCGCGCGGCGGTCCACCGGGTCGCCGAAGGCCTGCTCCGGGCTCATGTAGGCGATCGTGCCGACGCCACCCCCCGTGTGCGTGGCCGCCGGCCCGGCGAGCTTCGCGACGCCGAAGTCGAGCACCTTCACGACGCCGTCGGCGGTGAGCATGATGTTCGCCGGCTTCACGTCGCGGTGCACGATGCCGCGGTCGTGCGCCTTGGCGAGGCCGCGCGCCACGTCGGCCGCGATGCCCAGCGCCGCGGCGACGGGGAGCGGCCCCCGCGCGATGCGCTTGTCGAGCGTCTCGCCGTCGTAGCACGCCATCACGATGTAGAGCTGCCCGTCGCCGGTCTCGCCGATCTCGTGGACGGTGCAGACGTTCGGGTGCTCGAGCGACGCGGCGGCGCGCGCCTCGACGACGAAGCGCTTCTTCGCGGCCTCGTCGCCGCTCAGGTGCGGCGGGAGGAACTTGAGGGCCACGTCGCGCTGCAGTCGTTCGTCGCGCGCCCGGTAGACCACGCCCATCCCGCCGCCGCCGAGGCGCTCCGCCAGGGTGTAGCGCTCGAGCGCGGGGAGCCCCGCGGGAGACGGCCGCCGCGGGCCGCGCGCGTGGAGCGGCGCCATCACCGCGTCGGCGAGCCGGTCGAGCGGACCGGTGCGAAGGTGGGCGGCGATCAGCGCCTCGACCTCCCGTCTGGCATCGGCGTCGGGACAGGCCGCGTCGAGGTACCGCCCGCGCGCGCCGGGCTCGCGCGCCAGCGACTCGTGCAGCAGCGACTCGACGAGCTGCCAGCGCGCGGCGTCGCCGGTCGCGCCGCTCGGCGCCGAGCCCGTCGTCACGACGCGAGCTCGCGGTTGAGCCAGGCGCGCGCCGCCACCCAGTCCCGCTTCACGGTCGCGGGCGAGAGCTCGAGCAGCTCCGCCGTCTCCTCGACGCTGAGGCCGGCGAAGAAGCGGCACTCCACGACCCGGCTGTGGCGGGGGTTCACGGCCTCGAGCCGCGCGAGCGCCTCGTCGAGCGCTCGGAGCTCGTCCACGTGCGTCTCCACGGCGAGCAGCGCCTCGTCGAGCGTCACCGGCGCGCTGCCGCCGCCGCGCTTCTGCGCGCGACGCCGGTCGGCGTAGTCGATGAGCACGCGGCGCATCATGCGCGCGGCCATCGCGAGCAGGTGCTGCCGGTCGCGCCAGTGCACGCGGTCGACGCCGAGCAGGCGGAGGAACGCCTCGTGGACGAGGCCGTCGGTCTCGAGCGTGTGTCCGCGCTCCTCGTGCACGAGCTGCCGGTGCGCGATGTCGCGCAGCCGCCCGTGCAGCAGCGCGAAGACGGAACGGATCGCGTCGGGATCGCCCTCGTTGGCGACCCCGAGCAGACGCGTGACGTCGCCCGGCTCGTGCATTCGGCCTCCCGTCGCCGCCGGGCCGGCCGCTCCCCCGCGGCCGGCCGCACAACATGCGACTGCCCCCACCGGACGGCCAGTCCGCTGCCGCGGCCGGGGGCGCCCGCGGAGAGAGGCGGAGAACGAGGCGGCGCGGGCTCATCCCGCCCCCGGCCCGGCATCGGCGGCGGACCTGTCGGGCGATCCCCTACACCGCGCCGGCCAGGAGACGACCGCAAATCCGGGAAAGGACGGACGGATCGCGGGGCCTCGAAAGGCGATTCTCACATCGAGATGAGAAACTCGCCTGGCTCTTCGACCCGAGGCCCCACCGTGCTCTCCTCCACCTCCGACTACGCCCTCCGCGCACTCCTCGTCCTCGCCCGCCGCCGCGGCCTCGGCCCGGTGCGCGCCGACGAGGTCGCCGACGCGACGGGGGCCCCGCGCAACTACATGGCGAAGACGCTCAACGCGCTCGCCAAGGCGGGGATCGTGTCGAGTCTCCGGGGGCCCGCGGGTGGCTTCACCCTCGTGGCCGAGCCTGCCGCGCTCCCCATCGCGCGCGTCGTGGACCTCTTCGAGACGCCGCGCGCCCACCCGCGCTGCCTGCTCGGCGCGGGGCCGTGCGACCCCACGCGTCCGTGCGCGGCCCATCAGCGCTGGACCAGGGTCGCGGAGGCGCGCCGCGCCCCGCTCGCCATGACGACGATCGCGGACCTCCTCGGCGACGCCGCCTGACCACACGACCGAACGCCCGACTCTACATACCCAGAGGATTGCCCTCATGACCGCTTCGCCCGCCACCCCGATCCGCCGCCTCGCCGTGGGCTCGCTGCTCGCCGCGGCGGCCATCCTCTCCACCGCCGCCCTCGCCGGCTGCCTCAGCGACGCCGACGCGCGCGAGCCCGACCCCGGCGCCGTCCCGGTGCGCACGCTGCCGGAGATTCGCGGCGTGGAGCGCGCGGTGCTCACCAGCGCCCCGAACGTCCCCGCGCCCATCGCGCGCGACTACGCGACGAAGGTCGTGGTGGAGCTCGAGACGGTCGAGGTGACGAAGCGCCTCGCCGACGGCGTGGACTACACCTTCTGGACGTTCGGCGGCGACGTGCCGGGCAAGTTCCTCCGCGTGCGCGAGGGCGACCTCGTCGAGCTGCATCTGAAGAACCACGCGCACAGCACCGTCCCGCACAACATCGACCTGCACGCGGTGACGGGCCCCGGCGGCGGCGCGGCCGCGACGCTCACGCTCCCGGGCAGCGAGTCCGTGCTCTCGTTCCGCGCGCTGAACCCCGGCCTCTACGTCTACCACTGCGCGGTCTCCCCCGTGCCGATGCACATCGCCAACGGCATGTACGGCCTCATCCTCGTCGAGCCCGCGGAGGGGCTGCCGAAGGTCGACCGCGAGTTCTACGTGATGCAGAGCGAGTTCTACCCGAAGGCGGGCGAGCCCGGGAAGCCCTACACGCTCGACATGACGAAGGGCGCCGCCGAGCAGCCGGACTACGTGGTGTTCAACGGCTCGGTGGGCGCGCTCACCGGTGACAAGGCGCTCCAGGCGAAGGTCGGCGAGACCGTCCGCCTCTTCGTCGGCAACGGCGGCCCGAACCTCGTGAGCAGCTTCCACGTGATCGGCGAGGTCTTCGACAACGTGTACGGCGAGGGCGGCACGCGCGTCTCGCAGCAGAACGTGCAGACGACGCTCGTCCCCGCCGGCGGCTCCGCGATCGTGGAGTTCCGCACGGAGCAGCCCGGCAACCTGGTCCTCGTGGACCACTCGATCTTCCGCGCCTTCAACAAGGGTGCGCTCGGGATGATCAAGGTGACGGGCAAGGACAACGTCGCCGTGTACGAGCAGCTCAAGGGGCTGCCGATGGCGGGGCACTAGCCCGCCCTCGGCCCTCGGCCCTCGGCCGCTGATCCGCGGAGGGAGCCTGTCGGCCTTGTACGCCCTCGACCCAACTAGGAGTCCGGAGAGCAGGCCGAGGGCCGAGGGCTGTAGACCGAGGGCCGAGAACCGCTTCCCACGAGGACCTCGTCATGCTGATCCCACTCCTCCTCCAGCTCACCGTCGCCATCCCGGCCGGCAGCTACCGGCCGCTCTACGCGGTGCCGGGGGGCGGCGCGGTGCGGGTCGCGGCCTTCCGCATCGACCGCGACCCCGTGACGCGCGGCGACTTCCTCGCCTTCGCGCGCCGGCATCCGGAGTGGCGGCCGCGCGCGCCCCAGGGCACGAGCCGCGCCGACCTGCGGCGGCCCGTCACGTCCGTCTCGTGGCACGCGGCGCGCGCGTACTGCGGCGCGCAGGGCAAGCGCCTGCCGACCGTGGCCGAGTGGGAGTACGTCGCCGCGGCGAGCGAGTCGAGGCGCGACGCCGCCCGCGACCCCGCGTTCGTGCAGCGCCTCGTCACGACGTACGCGACGCGCCCGCACCCACTCCCGCCCGTGGACGCGGCCGAGACGAACGCGTACGGCGTGCGCGGGATGCACGGGCTGGCGTGGGAGTGGACCGAGGACTTCGGCGGCGCGCGCGCCGCGCCGTCGCATGGGGAGCACGAGCAGCATCACGCGCACGGCAGCGCCGGCCCCGTGCACGACGCGTCATGCGCCGGCGCCGCCATCGGCGCCGCGGACCCCGCCAACTACGCCGCCTTCCTCCGCTTCGCCGTGCGCTCCGGCCTCACGCGCGACGCCACGATGGAGTCGCTCGGCTTCCGCTGCGCGGCGTGAACATCGGCCCTCGACCCTGACACCGACCCATGACCGACATCCCGCGCTCTCCGGCTCCCGACCTCTCGGTGAACGACACGCTCGTCCGCTGGCCCGGGGCCGTGCGCGCCCTCAACGCCTTCGGCATCGACACCTGCTGCGGCGGCGCGGCGTCGCTCCGCGAGGCCGCCGCCGAGGCGGGCGTGCCCCTCGACACGCTGCTCGCGGCGGTCGCCGGCGCGGCGGGGAGCGCCGCGTGATCGCGCTCGACCCGCGGCGCGCGGCGCGCGAGGCGGTGGCGGCATCGCCGTCCCGCCCGGCGACCGCCGTGCTCCACGATTCGTCCGACGCGCGCCTCGTCGTCTTCCGCCTCGCGCCCGGACAGGCGGTGCCTCCGCACCGCAGCTCCTCCACGGTGCAGCTCCTCGTGCTCGAAGGCACCGGCACGCTCTCGGGCGAGGAGGCGGGCGCGCCGGTCGATCGGCCGTGCGCGGCCGGCGACGCGGTGCTGTACGCGCCGAACGAGCTGCATGGCATGCGCGCCGCCGACGACACGCTCCTGCTGCTCGCCACGATCACCCCCCGCCCCGGGAGCCGCTGATGGACTGGTTCGTGAAGGCGTTCCTCAAGTCGAGCCTCGCCTGGCTCGCGCTCGGCGTCACGCTCGGCGTCGCCATGGCGGCGCACCCCGCGTGGACCGTCTATCGCCCCGCGCACGTCCACATGGTGCTGCTCGGCTTCGTCTCGATGATGATCTTCGGGGTCGCGTACCACGTGGTGCCACGCTTCACCGGGAACCCGTTGCGCGACCGCCGGCTGCCCGCGTGGCACTGGTGGGGCGCCAACGCCGGGCTGCTCCTCATGGCCGCCGGCTTCCTCCTGCGGCCGCACGTCGGCGCGCGCGCCACGCCCGTGCTGGCCGCCGGCGGCGTGCTCTCGGCGCTCGGCGCGTACGCGTTCGCCTGGGTGATCTGGCGCACCATCGACGGGCGCCGCGACTTGCGCACCGCCGCCCAGCGCGCCGCGACGCACGCCGAGCGGCCGGGCGCCGCGCGGCTCCCGGTGCTCGCGCGTGGCCGGTAGCGCCTAACGCTCGCCGCGGTCGAACGGCAGCTCGAGCGTCTCTCCCGGGGCGAGCGCGAACCACCGTCCGAGCAGCTCGGCGCGCTTCGCGCGCACCCGCTCCAGCTCCGCCGCGCTCAGCGTCGGCGGGGCAGGCACGGACCGCCCGGGGTGCCGGGCACGCTGGGCCTCCACGTAACGCTCGGCGTGCTCGCGGAGCTCGTCCTCGAGCATCGGCGTACCGCGCCTGCGCTCCGCGTCGAAGAAGCCGACCACGAGCTCCACCTCCTGCGCCTCGACGGGGATGGCGCCGCGCGGCCACGGCTTCGCGAAGTCCCCGATCTCCCAGCCGTCGGCGATGAGCCCGTAGAACCCGCGCCGGTAGCCGAGCGTGGTCTCGACGGCGTAGTGCGTGAGGTCGTGCTGCGGGAAGACGAGCCCCAGCGACCCGCGCTGCCGCTGCCACGTCGTGGACCCGTCCGCGCGCACGCACGTGAGCGACGCGGAGCCGTCCGGGTGGTGCTTGATGCGGATGAGCAGCTCGGGCATGGCAGCGCGTCTCGGGCCGGGGTCTCGGGCCGTGGGTCGTGACCGACGCGTGCAACGCGGTCACGACTCACGGCCGACGATCAAAGCTGCCATATTCTGCGCGTGCCCGCCTCCCCTCCCGCCGCGCCGGCCCCGGACGCCACCACCGCCCTCCGCCGGGCCCTCGGGGACCGCTACGCCATCGAGCGCGAGCTCGGGCGCGGCGGGATGGGCGCCGTGTACCTCGCGCGCGACCTGCGGCTGGACCGTCCCGTCGCGCTCAAGGTGCTCCCGGCGGAGTTCGCGTCGCAGGTCGGGCTCCGCGACCGCTTCCTGCGGGAGACGCGCACCGCCGCCAGCTTCTCGCACCCGAACATCGTCCCCGTCTACGCGGTGGAGGAGTCCGAGGAGCTCCTGGCGTACGCGATGGGGTTCGTCGAGGGGGAGACGCTCGCGGAGCGCGTGCGGCGGGCGGGGCCGCTGCCGGCGCGGGAGGTCGTCCGCATTCTCCAGGACGTGGGGTACGCGCTCGCCTACGCGCACGGGCGCGGCGTGGTGCACCGCGACATCAAGCCGGACAACGTCATGATCGAGCGCGCCACGGGGCGCGCGCTCGTCATGGACTTCGGCATCTCGCGCCAGATCGCCACCGAGGCGTCGGCGGGCGCGGGGCTCACGCGCGTGGGCGAGGTGGTGGGGACGCCCGAGTACATGAGCCCCGAGCAGGCCTCCGGCGACGTCGTGGACGGTCGGAGCGACCTGTACTCGCTCGGCCTCACCGCGCACTTCGCGGCGACGGGCCGCGTCACGATGAGCGCGGAGACGACGCAGAAGGTCCTCGTCAGGCAGCTCACCGAGCCGGTCCCCGGCATCGCCGGATCGCGGCCGGACTATCCGGCCGCGCTCGCGGCCGCGATCGACCAGTGCGTCGCCAAGGAGCCCGCCGAGCGGTTCCAGACGGCGGAGGCGCTGGTGGACGCTCTGGACGCCGCGCAGCTCGCCGAGCCGGAGATCCCGCTCTCCATTCGCCTCTTCGCCGGCGAGCTCGGCACGCTGTCGCTGCTCTCGGGGTTCATCCTCGTCATCGCGTGGCTCTACGCGCAGACGGCCATCAAGAGCGACTTCTCCGCGTTCGACGCGCTGCTCATCCCCGTCGCCCTGCTCGCGGTCATGATCACCCGCGCGCTCACGACGCTGAACGAGGCGCGGCGCATCGCCTCCGCCGGCTACGACGCGGGCGACATCATCCAGGGGCTGCGGCGCGTGGTGGCGGAGCGTGCGCAGCGCCGCGCGGAGCTGCGCGCCGACGACGAGGTGGTCCGGCGGCGGCGGCGCACGATCGTGTGGGGGGCGGCGATGCTCGTCGGCGGCGCCGTGATGTTCGCCTCCGCGCTGAGCATGCGGACGCGCATCGGGCCCACGCGCTACTTCGTGCCGCCGGCGGCCGCCACGCTCATCTTCAGCGCCGTGGCGCTCCTGGGCACGAGCCTCGTGCTCCTGCTCCGGAGCCCGTTCCGCATGCCGCCCGACGAGCGCCTCTTCCGGCTCGTGTGGCTCGGGCCCATCGGACGCGCGTTCGTGCGCGTCGCCGCACGCGGCGCGGGCACGCGGGTGCGGCCGGTGGTGCGCCACTCGGCGTCGCAGCCTTCCGCCGCGCGGGGCACCCCGCCCCGCGCCACTCCGCGCGCGCTCGCCGCGCCGGCGGCGGCGCCGGCGTCGGCGTCGGACCGCGTCGCCGCGCTCGAGGCGAGGGTGGCCGAGCTCGAGCGCTGGCGGCGGGGGAGCTAGCGGGGCGCGCTCAGGTGTCCGGCGCGGCGGGCGCGTCGGGCGCCGGCGGCGTGACGTCGGCCGGGCGCGGCCGCTCCTCGCTCCGCCTCCCGCGCGTCACGCGCGCCGCCTGCTCGCACAGCGCCGCGAGCGCCTCGGCGTCGAGCTTCTGCCAGTTCTCGGGGATGGGGCTCAGCCGGCGCCGCTCCGCGTCGCACTCGAACGCGAGCCACCCCTTGGCGAAGGACCCGCGCAACGCCGCCGCCTTCTCCGGGTTCTCCGGGTACACCGACCACACGGACCACTCGACGCCGCGCGCGTCGCGGAAGCTCCGGTGCACGAGGGCCGGGTGGATGGTCGCGTCGTGCCCTTCCGTTCGCGGCCCGGACGCGTCCGCCTGCTTCACGCCGCCGGGAGGGGTGGTCCGCTTCCGCTGCCGGAGCCGCCGCCGCACCGAGACGGCACGCTTCGCGGCGTCCGTCGCGATCGACAGGACCTCCTCGAGACGGATGAGCTCGCCCGTGTCCGCCTGCTCGGGGTCCGTGCTGCACGCCTGCTCCAGCGAGGACCGCAGCGTGTCCTCGGCTTCCTTCAGGGTGGGTCGGAGCTGCTCCATGTCGTCCATGCTGCCTGCTCGGCTGGGGGTCGGAACGCCGGTCCCAAGCGCAACGTACGTGCCGGTTTGTGACGCAAGTCACAATCGCGCCAGTGGCGGGACCCGGCGCCGAGGGTGCGGCCTCTAGCGCCGAAGCACGCGCCCGGCGCGCTCGGCGCCGACCGCCCCGTCGCGCAGGGCGAAGCGCCCGTTCACCAGGACGTACCGCATTCCTTCGGCCACCCGGTGCGGGTCCTCGTACGTCGCGAGGTCGCGCACGCGGGCGAGGTCGAAGACGACGACGTCGGCGAACGCCCCGGGGCGCAGCACGCCGCGGTCGGGGATGTTGTAGACGGCCGCCGGGAGCGAGGTCATCGAGCGCACCGCGCTCGCGAGGTCGAGCACCCCGTCCTCCACGACGTACTTCCGCAGCTTTCGCGCGAACGCGCCGTTGTTGCGCGGGTGGGGCACGCCGCGCCCCGGCGCGGAGAGCCCGCCGTCGGACGACGTCATCGTCCACGGCTGCCGCATGAAGCGCTCGATGTCCTCGTCGCTCATGTTGAACGAGACGATGGACGCGTCGGCCGGGCCGAGCATCGCGAGGGCCGTCTCGACCGCGTCCGCGCCGCGCGCCGCGGCGAGCTGCGCGAGCGTCTGGCCCTCCGCGCGCGCGTCCGGGCGGTAGCTCGCGATCCGGATGCGCTCCGCCCCGCCGCGCCGAGCGAGGTTCAGGCGCATCTCCTCGACGATCCGCGCGCGCTCGCCCGGCCGGGCGATCCGCGCGCGGAGCGAGTCGCGCCCGCCCGCCTGGGCCCAGCGGGGGAGCAGCGCTGCTCCGAGAGCCGTGGACGAGGCGTCGTAGGCGTACTGGTCGGCGAACACCTCCACGCCCGCCGAGCGCGCGCGCTCGATGCGGTTGACCGCCGCGGCGGACATCCCCCACACGCTCGGGCCGAGCGCCTTGACGTGCGTGACGACGCCGCGCGTGCCCGCCTCGCGCGCGACCGTCACGACCTCCTCCACCGCGGCGAGCAGCCCGATGGTGTAGTCGCTCTCGTCGCGGATGTGGCTCTGGTAGGGCGCGTGCCAGCGCGCGGCGACCCGCGCCAGCGCCACGAGCTCGTCGGTCTTCGCGTAGCTCCCCGGCGCGTAGAAAGGTCCGCTCGAGAGGGCGAAGGCGCCCTCCGCCATGCCGCGCCGCACGAGCTCCTCCATGCGCGCGAGCTCGTCTTGCGTGGGCGCGCGGTCCGCCATGCCGAGGACCGCGGACCGCACGGAGCCGTGCGGCACCATCTGCCCCACGTTCACGCCGATGCCGTTCGCCTCGAGCGCGCGGCGCTGCGCGGCGAGGTCCACCGGGCCGCCGCCGTCCGGGTTCACGAGGACGGTCGTGACGCCCTGCGCGAGCAGCGGGCGCGCGACCCCGAGCTCGCGGTCCTGGAGCGCCTCGCCGGCGTGGGAGTGCGTGTCGATGAAGCCGGGCGCCACATAGAGGTCCGCGACGTCGAGCACGGTGCCGGCGGTCGCGCCACCGAGATCTCCGACGGCGGCGACGCGGTCGCCGCGGATGCCGACGTCCGCGCGACGCCACGGGTTTCCGCTCCCATCGAGGAGTCGCCCGCCGCGGAGGATCACGTCGAACCGCTCGGCGGCCTGGGCGTGCGCGGCCGCCGGCGGCGCGGCGAGCAGGAGCGTGGCGAGCGCGATCATGAACGCGCCGCTCATGGAAGACAGCCGGAGCATGGAGGGAGGGTGAGGCGGTTGTAAAACTCTGTTTGCGGGGTCTGGCGCGGAGTGCCCCGGCCGATATCGTAAGCCCCCATTGACGATCGTAAGGTTACGGTCTCCCCGCACCGAGGCGGGAGAGGCACGGTCGTTCAATTTCCTTCCCGCCCGGGAGGTGTGCATGCGCGCGTGTAAGGTTCTCACGGCGTTGGTGTTGGCGACGTCATTCCTCCTCCGCCCCGGACCCGCCGCCGCGCAGACGGCGACCGGGACCATCACCGGCACCGTCACCGACGCCGCGAGCGGTCAGCCGATCGCGTCCGTGCAGGTGCAGGTGGTCGGCACCACCACGGGCGCCCTGACCTCGACGGAGGGGCGCTACACCCTCCGGAACGTGCGGCCGGGCACGGTCGAGGTCCGCGCGCTCCGGGTCGGCTTCGCCGAGACGCGCGGCTCGGCGGTGGTGACCGCCGGCCAGGCCGCGACGGTCGACCTCCGCATGCGCCAGATCCCGGCGCAGCTCAGCCCCGTCGTCACCACCGCCACCGGCGACCAGCTCCGCGAGGAGGTGGGGACGTCGATCGCGCAGGTGGACGCCGCGAACGTCGTGAAGACGCGACCCGTCGCCAACATGGCCGACCTGCTCACGGCGCGCGCCGCCGGCGTGCAGGTGCTCCCGGGCAACATGACGGGCGCCGGCGCGCGCGTGCGCATCCGCGGCACCAGCTCGCTGTCGCTCTCCAACAACCCCATCTACATCGTGGACGGCGTGCGCGTGGAAAGCTCCACCGGCGCTTCGTCGATCGGCATCGGCGGCACGCTCCCGAGCCGCGTGAACGACCTGAACCCCGAGGAGATCGAGTCCATCGAGGTCGTGCGCGGGCCCTCCGCGGCGACGCTCTACGGCACCGACGCGGCGAACGGCGTGATCGTGATCCACACGAAGCGCGGCGTCGCCGGGCGGCCGCAGTGGTCGTACTACACCGAGCAGACGGCCATCCAGGACCGCAACGACTACCCGGACTCGTACCGCGCCTGGCGCACGGGCACGACCGCGGCGACGACCTCGACGCCCGCCAACAACGTGCAGTGCTTCCTGGCGCAGGCCGCCGCCGGCACCTGCACGCAGGACAGCCTGACGGTCTTCAACCTCTTCAAGGACTCGGAGACGACGCCGTACGGCACGGGCTACCGCCAGCAGCACGGCCTCCAGCTCAGCGGCGGCTCCGAGATGGTGCGCTACTTCGTGAGCGGCGAGTGGGAGAACGAGGACGGCGTGACGCAGATCCCGCGGTTCGACCTGCGGCGGCTGAACCGCCAGGGCGTGGACATCCTCGACGAGTGGCGCGACCCGAACGCGCTCACGAAGACGACGGGGCGCGCGAACGTCGACATCTCGCTGCCGCGCAACGCCAACATGGCGGTCAGCGTCGGCTACATCTCGCAGGACCAGCGCCTGCCGCAGACGGACGACAACACCACGGGGCTCGGGTCCAACGCCTTCGGCGGCCTCGGGTACAAGTGGAACACGACGCCCGACGGCACCGACACGCTCTACGGATATCGGCAGTACGTCCCCGGGGACATCTTCCAGGAGACGGTGACGCAGAGCATCGAGCGCATCATCAGCTCGCTGAACACGAACTGGCAGCCCAACGCCTGGCTCGGCCTCCGCGGGAACTTCGGGCTCGACTACGTCAACCGCGTCGACAAGGTCCTCTGCCGCCGCGGCACCTGCTCCGACTTCAGCACGAGCCGCCTGGGCTTCAAGGAAGACAACCGCACCAACTACTACGTCTACACCGTGGACGTGGCGGGCACCGGCACCACGCAGCTCTCCAACACCATCGGGTCCAAGACCACGATGGGCGTGCAGTTCACGCGCAACCTCTTCCACCGCAACGGCGCGTGGGGTGAGGACCTGCCGGCGGGCTTCACGACGGTGACGGCGGGCGCGCTCCAGGAGGCCGACGAGACCACGAGCGAGAGCCGCACCCTCGGCGCGTTCGTCGAGGAGCACCTCGCGTTCAACGAGCGGTTCTTCCTCACCGGCGCCGTCCGCTCGGACCGCAACAGCGCGTTCGGCGCGGACTTCAAGACCGTGTTCTACCCGAAGCTCCAGGCCTCGTGGGTGGTCTCGCGGCAGGGCTTCTTCCCGCAGTGGGGGTGGGTGGACGAGCTCCGCCTGCGCTCCGCGTACGGTGCGTCCGGCGTGCAGCCCGGCACCATCGACGCGCTCGCGTACTTCTCGGCCACCGCGCTGAAGTCCGAGGGCTCCGAGACGCCCGGCGTCGTCTTCAGCGCGCTCGGCAACCCCGACCTCAAGCCCGAGCGCTCCACGGAGTTCGAGACCGGCGTCGACGGCACGTTCTGGGGCAGCCGCGTCACGGCGGAGCTCACCTACTACAGCAAGCTCTCGAAGGACGCGCTCGTCAGCCGCGTGCTCCCGCCGTCGATCGGCACGGGCGAGAACACCCGCTTCGAGAACCTGGGCGCGGTCAAGAACGCCGGCTTCGAGGGGCTCGTCAGCGCGCAGCTCGTCCAGCGCGCCGCCTTCGGCTGGGACGTGACGCTGAACGGCTCGACGAACGCGAACAAGCTCGTCGACCTCGGCAACGTGCCGCCCATCCGCGGGACGTCGATCTCGCAGATCGAGGGCTACCCGATCAACTCGTACTGGGAGCGCCCGATCAAGTACGTGATCGACAAGGACCAGAACGGGATCATCACCTACAACGCCGACACGGCGCTCAGCGAGATCAGCGTCGGCGACACCACCGAGTTCATCGGGTACTCGATCCCGCGGCACGAGGTGACCTTCACCAACGGGTTCGAGTTCTTCCGCCGCCGGGCGCGCCTCGCCGCGATGGTCGACTACAAGGGCGGGCACAAGCTGTACTTCAACTCCGAGCGCATTCGCTGCGACAGCCGCGCGAACTGCCGCGGCCTGCTCGACCCGTCCGCGCCGTTCGACGAGCAGGCGGCATCGGTCGCCCGCCGCGACGACCCGCGGCGCACGGTCGCCGGCTTCATCCACGACGCGGACTTCATCCGCCTGCGCGAGGTCTCGCTCGCCCTCACGGCGCCCGAGTCGTGGGCCGAACGGTTCCTGCGCGGCCGCAGCATCGGCGTGACCCTCGCCGCGCGCAACCTCGGCATCCTCTGGA
>JBJMNJ010000367.1:0-13697 GCA_045804325.1 Gemmatimonadaceae bacterium | reverse complement strand
GCTCTTCAACTCGATGTACTACCCGGTGCCGAAGACCGATCCGCCGAAGTTCACCACCGACTGGGACCGGCTCGCCGATCGCGACGTCCAGGGCATCGAGGAGGCCATGCTGGCGAAGTCGCCGGTCATGGTCTACGCGGTGCTGGTGGACAAGTTCGGCTACCTGCCCACGCACAACGTGCGGTACTCGCAGCCGCTCACGGGCAACCTCGCCAACGACCTCGTGAACAACCGCACGAAGCGCATCTTCAACGACCGCGTCGGCCTGCTCGCGGCGAGGAGCGCGGCGCCCTTCCTGTTCCAGCGCTACCAGCGCGACACCGGCGAGAGCATGGTGGACCTCTCGGTGCCGGTGTACGTGAAGGGCCAGCACTGGGGCGCGGTGCGGCTCGGGTACAGGCAGATCGACGTGCGCTAGACAGCCCCCGCGCCTTGACGCCGGGCGGCCGGGGTGGTTAACACCGCCCGCCGCCCGGCGTGCAGCCCCGCCGCGTCGCGCAGCCCTCCGGCCGACAAGGAACCATGAGCACACAGCACGAGGTCGGCCGGCGGCGCACCTTCGCCATCATCTCGCACCCCGACGCAGGCAAGACGACGCTCACCGAGAAGCTTCTGCTTTACGGCGGAGTGATCCAGCTCGCGGGCGCCGTGACGGCGAAGCGCGGCCGCGCGGGCGCCGTGAGCGACTGGATGGAGATGGAGCGCGAGCGCGGCATCTCCATCACGACGAGCGTGCTGCAGTTCCCCTACCACGGGCTGCAGATGAACCTGCTCGACACGCCCGGCCACGCCGACTTCAGCGAGGACACCTACCGCGCGCTGATGGCGACCGACGCGGCCATCATGCTGCTCGACAACCGGCGCGGCGTCGAGGAGCGCACGCGGCAGCTCTTCGAGGTGTGCAAGCTGCGGCGCACGCCGATCTTCACCTTCGTGAACAAGTGCGACCGCGCCGGCGAGGACCCGCTGAAGCTCGTGAGCGACGTCGAGGCGGACCTCGGCATCCAGTGCCACCCGGTCACCTGGCCGATCTTCCGCGACGGGCAGTTCGTCGGCGTGTACGACCGGCGCAAGGACGAGATCCACCGCTTCGAGCGCGACGAGAAGCACGGCGCCGACCGCGTGAAGGAGTCCGTCGCCGCGCTGGCCAGCGACGAGGCCCGCGAGCTCCTCGGCGACGCGGCCTGGGAGCAGCTCGCGAACGAGATCTCGCTGCTCGACGAGGCGGGGCACCCGTTCGACGAGGACGCGGTGCTGCGCGGCGAGCTGTCGCCGGTGTTCTTCGGCAGCGCGCTCACGAACTTCGGTGTCGAGCCCTTCCTGCGCGAGTTCCTCGAGCTCGCGCCGCCGCCGACGCCGCGCGAGTCCACGGCCGGCCTCGTGGAGCCCACGCAGGAGGCGTTCACCGGGTTCGTGTTCAAGATCCAGGCGAACATGGACCCGAAGCACCGCGACCGCGTGGCGTTCGTGCGCGTGTGCTCGGGGCGCTTCGAGGCGGGGATGGAGGTGCGCCACGTGCGCTCCGGGAAGCCGATGCGCCTCGCGTCGCCGCAGACGTTCATGGCGCGCGAGCGAACGGCGGTCGAGGAGGCGTTCCCCGGCGACGTGATCGGCGTCCTGGACCGCGGCACGCTGCGCATCGGCGACACGCTCACGACCGACGGGCCGCTGGAGTTTCAGGGAATCCCGCGCTTCGCCCCCGAGCACTTCGCGCGCATCGTCGCCACCGACCCGCTGCGCCGCAAGCACCTCGACACCGGGCTCCGCCAGCTCACCGAGGAGGGCGCGGCGCAGGTGTTCTACACCACCGCGACCGACATCGCGGGGCCCACGCCGATCGTCGGCGCGGTGGGGCAGCTCCAGTTCGACGTGATGCTCCACCGCCTCGAGCACGAGTACGGCGTCCCGTGCAAGCTCGAGCGCCTCGGCGCGAAGAACCCGCGCTGGGTGGCGGGGCCGCAGGACGCCATCGAGCGCCTCGCCCGCGACCGCGGCCGCACGCTCCTGTTCGACGCGAAGGGAAACCCGCTGCTGCTCTTCGACGACGCGTGGACGCTGCGCTGGACGATGGAGCGGGAGAAGGAGGTGCAGTTCTTCGAGGTGGCGCCGTAGGGCAGGGAGCAGGGGACAGGGAGCGGCGGCGACCCCGAGGGGTCCGCTCCTGCTCCCTGCTCCCAGCTCCCTAATCCCTGCTCGTGAGCTCTTCCAGCACTTCCAGCAGTCGCGGCAGCGCCTGCGGCTTCTCCACGTAGGCGTCGTGCAGACCCTGGCGCTCGTCGGTGCGGCCCGGCGGCTCGCGGTGGGCCGACAGCACGACGATCGGGATCGGGCTCGTCCGTGCGTCCGCGCGGAGTGCCTTGGCGACCTCCCATCCCGTCAGGCCCGGCATGCTGACGTCGAGCACCACGGCCGCGGGGTGCTGGACGAGCGCCGCGCAGATGCCTTCGAGGCCGTTCTCGCTCTCGGCGACCCCGTAGCCGGCGCGCTCGAGCACCCGCCGGAATAGCCTGCGGTCGCGCTCGTCGTCGTCGACGAGCAGAATCGTCACTCCCCGCGCCCTGTCCACCACCACGCCTCCCGTGTTGGTAAACATCAGAGGCAGGGGGTGTGCCCCGGCGCTTCGAACTTTGGCAATCGGACGTAAGGAACCGATCCGAGCGCCTCGCCGGGCTCAGCCGTGGTCGCCCGCTTCGGGCATCATGCTGTGGGCGTGCTCGCCGGCGCGCCCGACCGCGGCAGCGTTGGCGGCGGCCGTTCCCCCGTGCAGCGTCAGGCGGCGCTCGCGGCCGTGACGGAGCAGCACGAGCGAGTAGGGCGAGAGCGAGTGCATTCCCGCCTCGGTGAGTCGCAGCTCGTCGCGTGCGGTGTCCACGAGCACCGTCCAGACGTTCGCGCGGCGCTCGTCGCCCGCCTGTGCCGGAACGTCGACCGCGGGGAGCGTGAAGCGGACCTCCCCGGGGCTCGCGTTGATGAGGAGCAGCATCGTGTCGCCGTGGATCGGCCGTCCGCGGTCGTCGGTGTCGTCGGTGGCCTCCCCGTGCACGAGCATGCCGAGCGAGTGGGTGACGAGGTCGTCCCAGTTCTCCTGGCGCATCTCCTCGCCGTCGGGCCGGATCCACGTGAGGTCCTTCACGCCCGCCTGGTCCATCACCTGCCCGCGGAAGTACGTGCGACGGCGGAGCACGGGGTTGAGGTGGCGGATCGCGAAGACCTTGCGGGCGAAGGCGAGCAGCGCGTGGCGGCGCGCGTCGAGGTCCCAGTGCATCCACGAGATCTCGTTGTCCTGGGCGTAGGCGTTGTTGTTCCCCCGCTGCGTGCGCCCGATCTCGTCGCCGTGCGAGATCATCGGAACGCCCTGCGAGAACGCCAGCGTCGCGAGCAGGTTGCGCATCGCGCGGTACCGCCGGTCGAGGATGGCGGGGTCGTCGGTGTCGCCCTCGGCCCCCCAGTTGCGGCTGATGTTGTCGTCGTGGCCGTCGCGGTTCCCCTCGCCGTTCGCCTCGTTGTGCTTGTGCTCGTAGCTCACGAGGTCGTGCAGGGTGAAGCCGTCGTGCGCCGTCACGAAGTTCACGCTCGCGTAGGCCGAGCGGTCGGTCCACTTGTAGATGTCCGCCGAGCCGGAGAGGCGGGACGCCGTGTCCGGGATCTGCCGCGGCTCGCCCTTCCAGAGCTTGCGGATGGTGTCGCGGTACTTCCCGTTCCACTCCGCCCAGCCGACGGGGAAGTTGCCGACCTGATAGCCGCCCGGCCCCACGTCCCACGGCTCGGCGATGAGCTTCACCTGCGAGAGGACCGGGTCCTGCTGGATGATGTCGAAGAACGCCGAGAGGCGGTCCACCTCGAAGAGCTCGCGCGCGAGCACGGGCGCGAGGTCGAAGCGGAAGCCGTCGACGTGCATCTCCGTCACCCAGTAGCGCAGCGAGTCCATCACGAGCTGCAGCGTGCGCGGGTGGCGCATGTTGAGCGAGTTCCCCGTGCCCGTGAAGTCAGAGTAGAAGCGCGGGTCCTCGGGGACGGAGCGGTAGTAGGCCGCGTTGTCGATGCCCTTGAAGGAGAGCGTGGGGCCGAGGTGGTTCCCCTCGCCCGTGTGGTTGTAGACGACGTCGAGCACGACCTCGAGCCCCGCGGCGTGCAGCGTCCGCACCATCGTCTTGAACTCGTGCACCGGGTTGCCGGCGGCCGCGTACCGGTGCTCCGGCGCGAAGAAGCCGATGCTGTTGTAGCCCCAGTAGTTCGACAGCCCGCGCTCGACGAGGTGCCGGTCGTCGATGAACTGGTGGACCGGGAGCAGCTCGACCGTGGTGACGCCGAGCGAGAGCAGGTGGTCGACGACCGCGTCACTGCAGAGGCCGAGGTAGGTCCCGCGACATTCCTCGGGCACGTCGGGGTGCAGCACGGTCATGCCCTTCACGTGGCACTCGTAGATCACCGTGCGGTTCCACGGCACGGCGGGACGCCGGTCCTCGCCCCAGGCGAAGCTCGGGTCCACCACGACGCACTTGGGCATCGACCCGGCGGAGTCGGTGTCGTCGCGCTCGAGGTCCTCGCGCGGCCCGCCGACCTTGTACGCGAACACGGCGTCACTCCAGCGAATGCCGCCGGTGATGGACCGGGCGTACGGATCGAGGAGGAGCTTGGCGGGATTGAAGCGGTGGCCGCGCTGGGGCTCGTACGGCCCGTGCACGCGGTAGCCGTAGAGCTGCCCGGGGCGGACGTCCGGGAGGAAGCAGTGCCAGACCTGGTTCGTGCGCTCCTTCAGGGCGACGGTGTGCCTCGCCGCGGCGTCGGTGGCGTTGGCGAACAGGCAGAGCTCCACACCCGTCGCGTTCTCCGAGAACAGGGCGAAGTTCACGCCCATACCATCCCACGTGGCGCCCAGCGGATAGGGGCGGCCGCGCCATACGCGCATGCAGTCGATTCCTGTGCTGTGGTCGGCCTCGCGTCTGGCAAGGGTAGTACCGCGCGCGGCGCGCTCGTCGTTCGGTGGCCGTCATGGCCTGGACCGTGCGGCGGCGGACGGTGCACGCGGCGCCGACGCCGCTGAACCCACTCTCCATACGAGGGTCCTTCGGATGCGCATCGCCACCCTGTTCCTGCTCGCCGCCACGGCCGCCGCATGCCACTCGCGCGTCGAGACCAACCCGTCGACGGGCAGCGTGGACGTCGACGCTCGCGTCGACAAGAAGGCGGGGGAGGACTGGACCAGCGACGTCCGCGGCATCGCGAGCTGGAGCGCCATCCGGGGCCGCGCCAACGGACGCGAGCTCGCCGGCGAGCTGACGGTGAACTTCTCCGTCGACGGGCTCCCCGCGGGCGGGTCGTACCCGTGGCACGTCCACGAGGGCAAGTGCTCGAGCGGCGGCCCGGTCGTCGGTCCCGCGAGCGCCTACCCACTCCTTCGCCCCGGCGCCGACGGGCGCGCGTCGGCCACGGCGAGCATGCGCGTGAGCCTCAACGAGGCGCGCGACTACCACGTCAACGTGCACCTGTCGCCGGGCCAGATGGGCACCATCATCGCCTGCGGCGACTTCGACGACTAGCCGTCGCCGAGCGCGGGCGGCCCGCCGCGCGACGCCGGGCCGCCCTACGTGCGGATGTTGCCGAGGCGGCAGTTCTCGTCCACCACCGCGAGGACCTCCGCCCACAGGGACGGGAGCGCCCGCTCGATGGGCGCCATGCGGGCGAGCACCTGCGCCCGGGTGACGCCGTGCTGCGTCCAGCTCCCGCCGCCGGAGTGGTGGTTCACGAGCAGCGGCTGGAGCCGGTCGAGCGCCACCGCGAACGCCGCGTCCGGCGTGTCGCCACGCTCGAACTCCTCCCACAGCCCGCGGAGCTCCGCGCCCTGCGCCTCGGGCAGGAGCCCGAACAGCCGCTGCGCCGCCCCCTGCTCCCGCTCCGCCTTGCCGACGTTGGCGGCCGCGTCGTAGGCGAACACGTCCCCCGCGTCGATCTCCACCAGGTCGTGGACGAGCACCATGCGCACGACGCGCGCGACGTCGGCGCCCGCCGGCGCGTGCTCCGCGAGCACCACCGCCGCGAGCGCGAGGTGCCAGGAGTGCTCCGCGCTGTTCTCCTGGCGCGACCGGTCGATGAGCCGCGTCTTCCGGAGCACGCCCTTGAGCCGGTCGATCTCGACGAGGAAGGCGAGCTGGCGGCGGAGGCGGTCGGGGGGCATGGCGGGAATCTACAGGCGCCCTCGGCCCTCGGCCCTCGGCCCGCGGCCTGCTCACGGGACTCCTCGCGGAGCGAGCAGCGTACCAGGCCGCCCAGCCGCGTACGCCGCTCGGCGGCCGAGGGCCGAGGGCCGAGAACCGCGGCGCGCAGCGCCGCCCAGCGGGTCTTGCCTAAAGATCTTAGGTAACATATCCATTGGCCTAAGATTCATAGGTGAGACCGCCCCGGAGGCCGGATGCCCTCGCACGACCTCGAGCTGATGCGCGGCACGCTCGACCTGCTCGTCCTCAAGACCCTGAGCTGGGGCCCGCAGCACGGCCTCGGCATCCTGCGCTGGCTCGAGCGCGCGACCGACGAGCGCCTCAGCGTCGAGGAGGGTGCGCTCTACCCGGCGCTCCATCGCATGGAGCAGCGCGGCTGGCTGGCGGCGGAGTGGGGCCTCACCGAGAAGAACCGGCAGGCGAAGTTCTACCGCCTGACCGACCAGGGTCGTGCCGCGCTCGCCGCCGAAGTGCGGCGGTGGTCGCGCTACACCGAGACCGTGGACCTCGTGCTCGCCGCGCGGGGGGCCTGACGTGGCGTCCACGAGCCGGCGCCGCGTCTTCCGCCTGCCGCTCGCGCGGCAGGTGCGCACCGACGTGGATGCCGAGCTCCGATTTCACCTCGAAGAGAGAGTCGAGGAGCTCATGGACCAGGGGATGAGTCGCCCGGAGGCCGAGGCGGTGGCGGCCGAGCGCTTCGGGGACGTGACGAGGGTGCGCGAGGAGCTCGTGTCGATCGACCGCGCGGGCGCGCGGCGGCAGGATCGCGGCGAATGGATCGCCGGCCTGGCGCGCGATGCACGGGTCGCGATCCGCGGCTTCCGTCGGAGCCCCGGCTTCGTGCTCGCCGCCGTGCTGACGCTCGCCCTCGGCATCGGCGCCAACGCGGCGATCTTCTCCGCGGTGAACGCCGTGCTCCTCCGGCCGCTGCCGGTGAAGGACCTCGACCGGCTCCTCGTCGTGCGCAGCGATCTCGTGAAGCTCGGCCTCATGAACACCGAGCTCTCCCCGGGCGAGTCCGACGACCTGCTGAGGCGCACCGACCTGTTCGAGTCGGCGACGGCGTACGTCGGGCGCAAGCCCACGCTCGCCGGCATCGGCGAGCCCCGCAAGCTCGCCGGCGTGCGCACGCTCGGCCGCTTCTTCGACGTGTTCGAGGTGCGGCCGCAGCTCGGGCGATTCTACCGCCCCGACGAGTCCGAGGAGGGCGCGGCCCCCGTCGCGGTGCTGAGCGACGCGCTCTGGCGCGAGCTCTCGGGCGGCGACCCGTCCTTCGTCGGAAAGTCCATCCGCGTCGACGGCGAGCTCGTGGAGGTCGTCGGCGTCGCGCCGCCGAGGTTCCGCCACCCGCGCTCGGCCGAGATCTACCTCCCCTTCACGATGACGGCGCGCGCGCGGAGCCCGGAGCAGCGCGCGTCGCTGTACATGACCTTCGTCGGCAAGGTGAAGCGAGGCATCACACCCGAGAAGCTCGCCTCGGGCTTCGCCGACGAACGGCAGAAGTGGCGCGAGGCTCACCCGGACACCTACAGCGACGACCCGAATGCGTACCGGCTGCACGCGACGCCGCTCGTGACGGTGATGGCCGGGCAGCTGCGCCTGATCCTCGCCGTGCTCATGGGCGCGGTGGTGCTCGTGCTGCTCATCGCGTGCGCGAACGTCGCGAGCCTCCAGCTCGTGCGCGCCTCGGGGCGCGCCAAGGAGCTCGCGGTGCGCACCGCGCTCGGCGCCGGGCGCGCGGCGATCGTCCAGCAGCTGCTCGTCGAGAGCCTCATCCTCGCCATCGCCGGCGGCGCGCTCGGGCTCCTGCTCGGTGAGCTCACCGTGGGCCTGCTCGGGCGCCTCGCGCCCACCCAGTTCCCGCAGCTCACCGGCGTGTGGCTCGACGGCCACGTGCTCGGGTTCGTGGCGACGGTCGCCGTCGCGAGCGGCGTCGCGTTCGGGCTGCTGCCCGCGCTCCGCGCGTCGCGCACGGACCTCAACGACGTGATGAAGGACGGCGCGGGGAAGGGCGGCTCGGCGGGCCTCGGACGTCACCGACTCCTCCAGGGCAGCGTGGTGATCCAGGTGGCGCTCGCGCTCGTGCTGCTCATGGGCTCCGCGCTCGTCACGCGCAGCCTCGTCCGGCTGCTCGCGGTCGACCCCGGCTTCCGGGCCGAGCACGTGTACACGGTGAAGGTGCAGCCGCCGCCGGGCAGCAAGTACCAGGGGACGACGCTTCCCGACTTCTACCGCGAGGTCGTGCAGCGCGTCGCCGCGATCCCGGGCGTCGAGGCGGCGGGTGCGGCCTTCGGGCTGCCGTTCTCGGGGGACCTCGACAGCACGCCGTTCGACATCCCCGGCATGCCCCGCGGAGAGAACGAGCCGATGCGCCACGCGGAGTACCGCGTCGTCACCGGCGACTACTTCCGGTCGATGGGCATCGCCATCAAGCGTGGGCGGGCGCTCGGTGCGGCCGACGTGCAGGGGGCGCCGCACGCGGTCGTCATCGACGAGACGCTCGCCGACCAGTACTTCCGCGGGCAGGACCCCGTCGGCCGCGTCCTCAAGCAGCTCGGCTCGCCGAGCGGCGACCTGTGGACCGTGGTCGGCGTCGCGACGAACGTGATGCGCGGCGAGCTCGGTGAGGCGCCGAAGGCGACGGTGTACTACTCGCACGCGCAGGTACCGTGGTACTCGGGGCTCGCCGTCACCGTGCGCAGCGCGCTGGACGAGGGGCAGGTGGCCCGCGCGGTCCGCGCCGCCGTCCAGGCGCTGGAGCCTGGCGCGGTGCTCTACGACGCCCACACGATGCGCGAGCGCGTGGACCAGTCGCTCGGCGGGCGCAGGCTCGCGGTGGCCGTGCTGACGGGCTTCGCGGGCCTCTCGCTGGTGCTCGCGGTGCTCGGGCTCTACGGCGTGATCAGCTACGGCATGGCGCAGCGCACGCGCGAGATCGGCATCCGCCTCGCGCTCGGCGCGCAGGGCGGGGACGTGGTGCGCATGGTGCTCGTGCAGGGCCTCGTGCTCGCCCTCGCCGGCCTCGCGGCCGGTGCCGTGCTCTTCGTGGGCCTCGGCCGCGTGCTCGCGTCGCTGCTCTACGGCATCGGCGCCCGCGACCCGCTGACGCTGACGGCCTGCGCGGCCCTGCTGGTCGCCACCGCAGCACTGGCCGCGTGGCTCCCCGCGCGACGCGCGGCCGCGGTGGATCCCGCCATCGCGCTGCGGGAGAGCTAGGCGGCGCTTCGGACGCGTCCGCTGGGCGACGCAGGCGCGGCGGAATTCGATGGGGACTCGACGCCTGGTCCTGCGGTTGCACAGTGGCTGCGCGACGGCTCGGGGTCGAGAGCCACGGGCTCCGCGCGGAAGGTCCGCCGGCGTCCCCACACCACCTGCGCGAGGAGTACGACGATGAAGCACCTCAAGAAGCTGACCTTCGGCGTCGCGGTCGTCGCGCTCGCCGCGTGCGGCGGCGCGAAGAACAACGACACCGCCGACACGAGCGCCGCGGCCACGACGCCGGCGCCCTCCACGACGCCCGCGCCGGCGCCGATGGCGGGCGA
Organism: Gemmatimonadaceae bacterium; assembly: GCA_045804325.1. GTDB lineage: Bacteria > Gemmatimonadota > Gemmatimonadetes > Gemmatimonadales > Gemmatimonadaceae > JBJMNJ01. The sequence continues at coordinate 3,940 of JBJMNJ010000367.1, read as the reverse complement.
CTCGGCCAGCATGGGCGCCGGGGCGGCGGGCACCGCCGGCACGACCGGCACGACGATGGACTCCACCAAGGCGGCGGACAGCGCCGCGACGAAGCGGCCGTAACCTCGGTCGCCTCGTCGATTCCGCGGCCCCGCGCTCACCGGCACGGGGCCGCGGTGCGTCCCGGAGGCAACAAAAGGCTGGACTCGGAACGGCACCGCACCCACATTCGGATACGTTGGGTCAATACCGGAGGAGCGCCCAATGTCGCAGAACGCGCAGCCCCGCATGGCCGACAAGGCCTCCGCGCGCACGCTGACCGACATGTCCGCGGCGGAGGAGCAGCGCGCCGTCGCCGAGGAGGCGCGCGCGACGAGCGAGCGGCTGCGGTATTCGGCGGAGGCCGCCCGCGACGACGCCGAGCGATCGCGCGACTTCATGGAGGCGCTCCGCCGCTCCGCGGAGCAGTCGCGCGCGATCGCCGAGGAGGCGCGCCGCGATGCGGACGCGGCGAGGCGCGAGGCGGAGCGGCTGCGCGTGCGCTTCGAGGAGCAGCTCGCGATCATGCGCGAGATGCAGGGCACCCTCCGCGCGCTCGAGGAGCGCGTCGCGCTCCCCCGCGAGAAGCGCTAGGGCGCGCGCTCGGCGGGATGGAGGGCGGCCACCCTAGGCGTCGGGCGGCGTCGGCATCCCCTGGCCGCGCGGCGTGCCGTCGCCGACCGTGGTGCGACCGCCCTCCGCCGTCCGGAGATGCCGGAGGGGGTCGGTCAGGTCCCGCCCCTCCAGCAGGCGGGAGAACTCGCGCGCGATGATCGCGTAGCACTCGCAGGCCTCGCTCTCCAGCCGCGCGCGGTCCACGACGGTCACCATGCCGTGCGAGTACTGGATCGCCCCCACGGCGGCCAGCGCGCCCGCCGCCTCGGTGACGCTCGCGCGCCGGACGCCGAGCATCTGCGAGAGGAAGTGGTGCGTCAGCGAGAAGCTGTCCGCCCCGACCCGGTCGTGCGACATGAGGAGCCACCGCGCGCAGCGCTCGCGCAGCAGGTGCACCGAGTTGCACGCAGACGTCTGCATGACGAGCGACAGGAGCGCCTGCGTGTAGCGGCCGAGCAGGGCGGAGAACGCGGGCGTGCGCGGGAGCGCCGCGCGGAACGCGTCCGCATCGATGGTCCAGCCACTGCCCGGCACCTGGCAGAACGCCTGCACCGACTGACGGTCGACGCCGAGCGCGAGCGGGAGCCCGACGATCCCCTCGGGGCCGATGGTCGCCGTCTCGACGCCGCCCCCCTCCGCCATGACCGAGATGACCGAGATGACGCCGACGTCCACGAAGTCGACGCGCTCGATCGGCCGGTCGTAGTCGATCAGCACGTCGCGGACGGCGTAGGTCACCGGCTCGAGGTGCGGCGCGAGCACCGCGAAGTCCGCCACCGGGATCGTGCGCAGCAGCCGGTTGCGCACGTCCTGCTGCGCGGGCGAGCGGTGGGCCGTGACGGTTGCCTGCATGGGTGCATCCTATGCCGGCCACACGGCGGCCGCCAGTTCACTCGTCCGCGAGCCAGCCCCGGCCGAGCGCATAGCGGACGAGATCCGCACGGCTGCGGACGCCGAGCTTCTCCGTGATGCGCGCCTTATACGTCTCGACCGTCTTCGTGCGGATTCCCAGGCGCGTCGCGACCTCCTTGTTCGTGAAGCCGCGCGCGACGAGCCGGGCCACCTGCATCTCCCGCTCGCTCAGCGCCGCCGAGGGTGCCGAGGCACCCTCGGCGGCCGGTTGATGCACGCCGGGACGCCGGCCGCGGAGTCGGCCCAGGACCGTCGGCGCGACCGCCGGGTCGAGGTAGATCCCACCGCTCGCTACCGTGCGCACCGCGTTGACCAGGTCGTCCGCCGCCGCGCGCTTCACGACGTATCCCCGCGCGCCCGCCTCGAGCACTCGCTCGGCGTAGCCCCCGTCCTCATGGACCGTGAGCACGAGCACGCGAGTGCCCGGCGCTTCCTGGCGCATGCGCTCCGCCGCCTCGACGCCGCCCAGCACGGGCATCGAGAGGTCCAGGACCGCCACATCGGGGGAGAACTCGCAGACGCGGCGGACCGCCGACTCGCCGTCCGCGGCCTCCGCGACGACGCGAATGCCGGGTTGGGCGTTCAGCAGCGACCGGATCCCCTCGCGGACGATGGGGTGGTCGTCGGCCAGCACGACGCGGACGGTCGGAGGCACGGTCATTCGGGCGGCATCTCGGGGTGACGGTCCAATGTCCAGCAAGATCGGGCGCAGGGGGGCGTTTGTCACGCCCCACCAAGGGCCACCTGGTGCGGAACGGTACCGATCGTAGGTGCACTCCCCTACACGTGGGGTGCTTTCCGTCTGTTTACAAGTCGCCACCGCTCGTAGCCTCTATGCAACAAGGGCGGTCGGACGACCGACCGCCGAGGGGACCGGAGCCCGCGGTGCAATGACGATGACGAATCTGGTCGAACAGTACGATGGCGTGAGCTCCCAGGTCGCCGCGGTGGCGCACCTGCGTGCGGCGGCCAACGTGTATGCCTCCACCGGGGACGAAGGCCCGCTGCGCGACGCGGCCCGCGCCATCGCCGCCGACGCCGCCGCGCGCGGGCTGCGCGCGGAAGAGCTCGTCATCGCCTTCAAGCAGCTCTGGATGAGCACTCCCGAGCTCAGCCCGGTGCGACGCCGGTCCCGCACGGTGGTCGACGAGCTCGTCACGATCTGCATCAACGAGTACTACCGGCGCCGGGCGAGCGCGCGCACCTGAGGCGCGCCCGGCGCACGAGACGACGCAGCAGATGCCCACGATCGACAAGAACAGTGCGTCCGCCCGACTCCTCGCCCGCGTGCTGGAGGGAGGCGACGCGACGCTCGCCGCACTCGCCAGCTCGCTCGGCGTGACGACCGAGCGGCTCGAGGACTACATGGCATTGCGCGCCCGGATGCCGCTTGCACTGCAGGTCCGCCTCGCCCTCGTGGTGGAGCAGGACGTCCCGCGCTTCGCGCGGGAGGCACGCCGGCTTCGGGCACAGGCGCTCGCGGCGGCGGCAATGAGTTCCGGAACCACAATCTGTCACGCACGACCGCCGGAGGGCTGGAGATGACGTCGATCCCGATTGCCGAGAGCAGCGCGACCCGCACCGCCACGTTGGCGCCACGAGACCGTCCGCTCGTCCGCCAGATCTCGCCGCGGGCCGCCGACCTCGCGCCCACCGCGCCCCCGGCGCCCGAGCACAACCGGATCCTCGGGGCCCTCGGCGACGACGTCATCGCGCGCGTCCTGCCGCACGCGCAGCTCCGCTCCCTCGGGCCCCGGGAGACGCTCTGCCTCGAGGACGACGCGGCGGACGTCGCGTACTTTCCGGTGACGGGCATGCTCTCGCTCCTCGCGCGCGCGGGCGAGCACCCCGTCGAGGTCGCGACGGTCGGCCGCGAGGGGATGTTCGGGAACCCGTTCCTGTTCGGCAGCCGCACGTACGGGCTCCGCGCCGTGGCGCCCATCCGGACGACGGTGCTCCGCCTCGACGCGTCCGTCGCCCGCGACCTGCTCACGCAGCACCCCGCGGCAGCCGAGCGCGCGCGGCGCCACGCCGGCGTCACCGTCGCACAGCTCGCTCGCGCCGCCGCGTGCCACCACTGGCACGACGTGCCCGGCCGCTGCGCGCGCTGGCTGCTCACGACGCGCGAGCGGGCGGGGGACTACTTCACGGTCACGCAGGAGCTGCTCGCCGAGCTGCTCGGCGTGCGTCGCGCGAGCGTCAACGGCGCGTCGACCCGCCTCCACCGCGCGGGCGCCATCGACTACTCGCGCGGCCGCGTGAAGATCGTGGACGTCGGGGCGCTCGAGGAGTCCGCCTGCTCGTGCCACCCGCAGTTCCGTCAGGAGCTCGCGACGCTCACGGCGTAGCCGACGGGTCGTCAGGGGGCGTGAGCCGCGGGCCGTCTTCGGCCCG
>JBJMNJ010000366.1:0-42160 GCA_045804325.1 Gemmatimonadaceae bacterium | reverse complement strand
CATGAGCGCGTCCATCGTGCGCCCGCGGCGCAGGCCGAGCGTGTAGAGCGCCGCCAGGACGCCGAGGAACAGCGCGACGTTGGCGTTGCCGAGGAACTTGGCGGCCGTGACGAACGCGCGGAGCGCCGGGTCGGGGACGGCCGCGGCGAGCTGCGCCTGAACGTCGACATCCGCTCGCAGGGGATCGATGCGCGCGGTGCCGGCGAGGACGTCCACGACGGCCGCGAGCAGCACGAGCGCGATGGGCACGAGGATCGTCGCGACGCTGACGCCGAAGCCGGGTCGGGAGGCGGACGCGTCACCGCCGGTGGCCGCGCCCGGGATCGGCGGCGGCGCGCCCTGCGCCACCAGGCGCCGCGAGAGCGCCCGCGCGAAGAGGATGCCGCCGAGGAGGCACGCGGGGACGGCGGCGACGAGGCCGACCGCGATCGTGCGTCCGATGTCCGCCCCGTACGCGAACGCCACGAACGTCGGCGCGGGGTGCGGCGGCAGGAAGCCGTGCGTGACCGAGAGGGCCGACGCCAGCGGGATGCCGACGTAGACGAGCGGGAGCCCCGTCGCCGCGGCGACGCCGTAGACGAGCGGGATGAGCAGCAGGAAGCCCGCGTTGTAGAGCATCGGCAGGCCGACGAGGAAGCCCGTGAGCGCCATCGCCACCTGCACGTGCCGCCGCCCGAAGCGCGCGGTGAGCCGCTCGGTGATGACGCGCGCCGCGCCGCTCGTGTCGATGAGGGCGCCGAGCATGGCGCCGAAGGCGAGGATGAGCGTGACGCCGCCGAGCGTCGCGCCGAGCCCGCGCATCACGGACTGGAGGGCGCCGAGGAGCCCGAGGCCGTTGAGCAGCCCCACCGCCATCGACGTGAGCAGGAGCGCGAAGAACGCGTCGAGCTTCGCGACGGTCACGAGCAGCAGCATGAGGAGGACGGCGAGGGCGACGGATAGCAAGGGCATGGCGCCAAACCTACATTCCCGCCCGACCGCTCAACCAGTCGGAGCCCGCCCATGCCACTCGCCCGCCCGGCAGTCCTCCTCCTGACGCTCGCCGCGAGCGCCGCCGCCCAGCTCCCCGGCGGCGGGAGCCTCGACGCGCTCGTCAGGCAGCGCGACACGCGCATCGTGCACTACTCGAGCTTCGACCCGCGGCAGAGGAACGACGACTTCCGCCGCATCGCGCCGGGGGAGACGCTGACGCTCCTCGACCACCGGGGGGCCGGCACCGTGCGGCGGTGGTGGGTCACGATCGCCCCGCGCAACAGCGTCGCGCTCCAGCGCGGGCTCGTCGTGCGCGCCTACTGGGACGACGAGACCGAGCCGTCCGTCGAGGTCCCCATCTCCGACTTCTTCGGCGTCGGCTTCGGCCTCTGGACGGACTTCGTCTCGGCGCCGCTCAACATGACCAGCGGCGGCTACAACACGTACTGGCCCATGCCGTTCCGCCGCCGCGCGCGCATCACCGTCGAGAACCGCTCGTCGGTGCTGGTGGACCGCTTCTACTACAACGTGGACATCGAGGGCGCGGAGCGGCTGCCGGACGACGCGCTGTACTTCCACGCGCAGTTCCGGCGCACGACCACGACGGCGGGCACGCCGGTGACGGTGCTCGAGGCGCGCGGCCGCGGTCACTACGTCGGGACGGTGCTCGCGATGCAGCCGCGCCGCGGCCGGTCGATGTGGTACCTCGAGGGGAACGAGCGCGTGTTCGTGGACGGCGACTCCGCGACCCCGCGCGTGCTCGGCACCGGCACCGAGGACTACTTCTCCTCGGGCTGGTACTTCGACACCGGCCCCTACTCGGCCCCGTACCACGGCGCGCCGATCAAGGACACGGCGAGCGGGCGCGTGAGCGCCTACCGCTGGCACATCGAGGACCCGATCCCGTTCACGACGCGGCTGTCATTCACGATCGAGCACGGCGGCACGAACGACGCGCCCGGCACCGACTACAGCTCGACGGCCTTCTGGTACCAGACGCACCCGCACGCGCCCTTCCCGGCGCTGCCGGCCGACCTCACGCCGGTGCCGCCCTGGACGCCGCCGCCCCCGCGCCGCGTGCCGGGGATGATCGAGGCGGAGAGTCTCGCGTCGTCCGCGCGGGCCACGGCGGGGACGGTGCGGACGCAGGACATGGCGGACTTCGAGACGGACAGCGCGTGGTGGAGCGGCAGCGCGCAGCTCTGGTGGGTGGAGGCCGGCCCCGGCGCGCGCCTCACGCTGCCGCTGCGCGCCCCGAGCGCCGGCACCTACGAGCTGCTCGGCGTGTTCACGCGCGCGCAGGACTACGGCAACGTGCGTCTGACGGTGAATGGGCGCGTGCTGGAGCCCATCGTGCGCGGCTACGCGCCCCGCGTGGCCCGGACGGAGCCGATCTCCTTCGGCCGCGTGACGCTCCGCCGCGGCGTCAACGAGCTCGTCGTCGAGATCGTGGGCAAGGAGCCGCAGGCGCAGGGGTACTCGGACGGGTATCTGGTGGGGATCGACGGGTTCATTCTGAGGAGATAGGGAACAGGAAGCAGGAAACGGGGATGCTGGTCGAGCCCTGTTTCCTGCCTCCTATCTTCCTGCTTCCTATTCCTCTCTCAGCACCACCACCGGATCCACCCGCGTCGCCCGCAGCGCCGGCAGGAGCAGCGCGACGAACGCGACGGCCGAGAGCGTGAGCGCCACCAGCGCGAACGTCCCCGGGTCCGTCGGCTTCACGGAGTACAGCTGGCTCGCGAGCAGGCGGCTGAGGCCGAACGCCGCGAGCAGGCCGAGCCCCACGCCGAGCACCACGAGCCCCATGCCCTGGCGGAGCACGAGGCCGAGCACGCTGCCGCGCCGCGCGCCGAGGGCCATGCGGACGCCGATCTCGCGCTGGCGCTGCGTGACCGAATACGACATCACGCCGTAGAGGCCCACCGACGCCAGCAGCAGCGCCACCGCCGCGTAGCCGCCGAGCAGGAACATCGACAGCCGGCGCTGGCCGAGCGACTGCTCGAGCCGGTCCTCCATCGCCTTCACGTCGGCGAGCGGCATGTCGCGGTCCACCGAGCGCACCGCCTCGCGCACGGCGCGCGTCATCGCCAGCGGCTCGCCGCTCGTGCGCACCGCGAGCGTCAGGTTCGGCCGCCCGAACTGGCGGTAGGGCAGGTACCACTGGAGGCGCGGCTCGGCGTCGAGCCCCTCGTGCATCGTGTGCCGCACGACGCCGACGATCGTGCGCCACTCGGGCACGGTGTCGCCGGGGACGTTGCGGAACGAGATGCGGCGGCCGACGGCGCTCCGCCCCTTCGAGTAGCGGCGCACGAACTCCTCGTCCACGACCGCCACCTTCATCGCGCCGGGCCCGTCCGCGTCCGTGAACGCGCGCCCCTCGACGACCCGCACGCCCATCGTCTTGAAGAAGTCGGCGTTGATGACGCGCATGTCGCCCCAGGGGTTCGGCTCCTTCTCCGTCACCGCGTGCCCTTCGAGCGTGAAGGTGCTCGTCGTCCAGTTCCCGCCGAACGGGAGCACGCTCGTCGCCCCGACGCCGCGCACGCCGGGCACGGCGGCCACCGCGGGGAGCACGCGGTCGAAGTACTGGATCTGCGCCGTGTCCGACGCGTACCTCGCCCGCGGCAGCGCCAGCGTGAAGGTGAGCAGCCGCTCGGGCTTGAAGCCCGGGTCCACCCCCTGGAGCCGCGCGACGCTCTTGATGAGGAGCCCCGCGCCCACGAGCAGCGTCAGCGCGAGCGCCGTCTCCGCCACCACGAGCGCGCGCCGGAGCCCGCGCCCCGCGAGCTCCGCCGCGCCCGTGCGCCCGCCCTCGCGCAGAGTGCTCTGGAGGTCGGTGCGCGACGTCTGCAGCGCGGGCGCGAGGCCGAACAGGAGTCCCGTGACCACCGCGACGACGAGCGTGAAGAGCATCACGGTCGGGTTCACGCCGATCTCGTCGGCGCGCGGGAGGTTGGGCGTGAGCGCGACGATCGCCTTCACCGTCCAGTACGCGAGGCCGGTCCCGACCAGCGCGCCCGCGAGCGCGAGCAGCACGCTCTCCGTGAGGAGCTGCCGCACGAGCCGCCCGCGGTCGGCGCCGAGGGCCGAGCGGATGGCGATCTCCTTCATGCGCGCCGCGGCGCGGGCGAGGAGCAGGTTCGCGACGTTCGCGCAGGCGATCAGGAGCACGAAGCCCACCGCGCCGAGCAGCACGAGCAGGGCAGGGCGGATCCTCCCGGTCGCGAGCTGCTCGAGCGACGTGATCTTGAGCGTCCACGAGTCCGGCCACTGGTCCGGCCGGTCGCGCTTCAGCTGCTCGGCGAACGCCCGCATCTCGCTCTGCGCCTGGCCGGTCGTCACGCCGGGCTTGGTGCGCGCGACGACGTTGAGGAACTCGTTGCCCCAGCGCGTGAAGTTGTCGGGCTCCAGGGCGAGGGGCGTCCAGACGTCCGCGTCGCGGTTGAAGAACCCGCGGAATCCGTGCGGCATCACGCCGACGATCTCGAAGTCGCGGGCGTTGAGCTGAATCTTCTTCCCGACGATCCGCGGGTCGGCGCCGAAGACGCGCTTCCAGAGACCGTCGCTGATGACGACCACCTGGTTCTTCCCGGGCTCGTCCTCCTCCACCAGGAGCGCGCGGCCGAGCTGCGGCTGCACGCCCATCACCTTGAAGTACTGCCCGGAGACGCGGCTGGCGGGGACGCGCTCGGGCTCGCCGGTGCCGGTGAGGTTGGCGGCCATCCCGGTCTCCACCGCCACCGACTCGAAGCTCTTCGCCCTGTCGCGGTACTCGCGGTATGCGGGCGCGGAGACGCTCGCCTCGAGGTTGTTGAGGCCCGGGTACAGGTGGAAGATCGTCACCAGCTTCTCCGGCTCCCGATACGGAAGCGGGCGCAGGAGCACCGCGTTGACGACGCTGAAGATCGCGGTGTTCGCGCCGATGCCGAGGGCGAGCGTCAGCACGACGACGAGCGTGAAGCCGGGGGTCTTCTGGAGGCGACGCAGGCTGTAGCGGATGTCGCGGAAGAAGGTGTCCATGAGGCGGGCCGGGGACGATGGACGGGGCCGAGGGGCACGACGAGCCCCCCGCGGGACGCGGGCGTGACGACTTGGATGGTGACGCCCCAGGAAAGGTTGGCTCGGGGAGTCGGGTCAGTTGTATGGCAGTTGTACAAGGAGCAGAGAGCAAGGGTCGGCCGTCCCCTGCTCCCCCGCTCCCTGTCCCCTGCTCCCTACTCCGACCGCAGCACGCTCATCGGGCTCGCCTTTGCCGCGCGCCGTGCCGGCAGCCAGCTCGCCAGCAGCGCGACCGCCACGAACACGGCCGCCGTCGCGCCGAACGCCACGCCGTCGAGCGGGCTCACCCCGACGAGGAGCGAGGCGAGCAGCCGCGTCGCCGCCGCCGCGAGCACGAGGCCGATCGTCACCCCCGCCGTCGTGAGGCGCACGCCCTCGCGCAGGATCATGCGCAGCACGTCCGCGCCCCGCGCGCCCAGGGCCAGGCGGATGCCGATCTCCTTCGTGCGCCGGCTCGCCGAGTAAGCGACGATACCGTACAGGCCGACGATCGCGAGCAGCAGCCCCACGCCGCCGAGCGCGCCGGTGACCATCGCCGCCACCCGCTGCGGCAGCAGGCCGATGCTCATCGCCTCGGCGAGCGCGGGCACGGCCGGGCGCGGCACGTCGAGGTCGATGGACGCGACGGCGGCCTGCACGGCGCCGGCGACGGCGCGCGGATCGCATCCGCCCGCGCTCCGCGGGCACCCGGCGCGCACCATGAGCGCCGGCCGCGGGTCCCAGCGCTGCGCGAGCGGGAAGTACGCGACCGCCCGCGGCTTCTCGGCGAGCGACACCTGCTTGGCGTCGCGCGCGATGCCCACGATGGTGAAGCGCTCCTCGCCCATCGCGAGCGTGCGCCCGACCGCCTCGCCGCCGGGCACGAGCCGCCGCGCGAGCGTCTGGTTCACCACCACGACCTTCGGCGCCCGCGCGTCGTCGCGCGCGAGCATCGCCCGGCCGGCGACGATCGGGATGCGCAGCACCGCGAAGTAGTCGGCGTCCGCGGAGACGACCTGGCTCTCGACCGCCGCGTCGGGCGCGGCGCCATCGATGCGCACGTCGTTGCCGCTCGCGCGCAGGGTGAGCGGGAGCATCGACGCGTAGGAGACCGCCTCCACGCCGTGGACGCCGGCGAGGCGCGCGCGGAGCGCCGCGGTGAACGCGCGCGCCTTCGGCTGGTCGTAGCCCCACGTGTCGGTGCTGAGCTGCGCGACCACCACGCCGCGCGCGTCGAAGCCGGTGTCCACGCGCGCCCCGTGACGGAGCGCCTGGACGAACAGCCCGGCGCCGACGAGCAGCAGCAGCGAGAGCGCGAGCTGCCCGACCACGAGCGCGCTGCCGAGCCGCGACCGGCGCGCGCTCGCGCCGCCGGTGCCGTCGCGGAGCTGCGAGACGACGTCCGCGCGCACGGCCCGGCGCGCCGGCGCGAGCCCCACCACGAGGCCGGCCGCGAGCGAGACGGTGAGCGCGAACAGGAACACGCGCGGGTCCGGCGACAGCTCGAGGCGGAACGGGATCTCGGCCGGGATCGGCAGGCGCTCCAGCGCGTTCGTCGCCATCACGGCGATGGCCGCGCCGCCCGCGGCGCCGAGCGTGAACAGCACGAGGATCTCGGTGAGGAGCTGGCGCAGGAGCCGGCCGCGCGCGGCGCCGAGCGCGGCACGCACTGCCATCTCCCGCCGCCGCGCGATGGCGCGCGCCGAGAGGAGCGCGGCGACGTTCACGCCGGCGATCAGCAGCACGAGGGTGGCCGCGCCGAGCAGCAGGCCGAGGAAGCCGGTGACGGCCGCGCGCGCGTCCTTCGGCAGCGCGGTCATCGGCGAGAGCGCGACGTCCTTCCGCTTGCGGATCCACTCCGGCTCGACGCCCTCGGCGACGAGCGCCGTGGTGAGCGACTGGAGCTCCTGCCGCGCGGCCTCGGGCGCGACGCCCGGCGCCAGACGCCCGGCGAGGCGGAGGATGGTGACGCCCGGGTCGGAGAGCGGGCTGGCGTGCGGCATCAGCAGCGTCCGGGTGGCGAGCGGCACCCAGGCCTGCGTGTCGATCGGCTCGTCGGGGCCGCGGAACGCCGCCGGCGCGACGCCGACGAGCGTGAAGCGGTGGCCGTTCACGACGAGGTCGCGGCCGACGAGGCTCGAGTCGGCGCCGAGCCGCGCGCGCCAGAAGCTCTCGGACACGACGATGACGGGAGACGCGCCCGCGGCGCGGTCCTCCTCGGGCACGAAGAAGCGGCCGAGGTACGGGCGCACCCCGAAGACCGAGAAGAAGTTGCCGCTGACGTAGTTGCCGTAGGCGGCCACGCCCGGTCCCCCGCCGTGGCGCACGGTGAGCGACGCCTTGCTCCACGCGGCGACGCCCGCCATCGAGCGCGCGTTGTCGCGCAGCCGCTCGTAGGTCGCGTACGGGAGCGACGCGAAGCCGTCGGCGCGGGGCTCCGTGCGCTCGATGCGCATCAGCCGGCCGGGGTCGGTGACGCCCGGCATGGGGCGCAGCACCATCGCGTTCATGGTGCTGAAGATTGTCGTGACGGCTCCGCTGCCGAGCGAGATGCAGAGCACGGCGATGGCGGTGAACAGGGGGCTCTTGCGGAGCATGCGCGCGGCGAAGCGCAGGTCGCCGCTCAGGGTCGTCAGCATGCCGTCGGTCCGGGTGCGGGGTGAATGCCTGCGGGCGTCGCGGTGCTCGTGCAGCGCCGCGGCGGCGAAAGCGGGGAGGGTGCGGAGCCAGAGCTTCGCGACGGCGGGCGCGCCGCCCTGCGCGCGCGCGCCGCGGAGCTGGTCGCGGAAGAGCTCCGCCATCTCGCCTCCGAAGCGCTCGTGGAAGTCGCGAGGAAAGAGCCGGATCAGCCGGCCGAAGACGCGCTCCGAGCGGCAGAGCTCTCTCGGCGCGCTCACGTGGCCCACGCCTGCACGATGGTGCGGACGGCGGCGGTGCGCACGAGCGCCTGGAGGCGGCGCAGCTCGAGCGCGAGCACGCGCTGGCCGAGCGCGGTGATGCGGTAGTAGCGCCGGCGCTCCCCCTCGGGCTCCGGCGCGCGCCGGTCCGACTCCGCCACGAGGCCCTCGGCGAGCAGGCGCCTGACGACTCTATAGAGGTTGCCGGGGTCGAGCTTCACGAGCCCGTCGGTGGCCTCCTCGATGGCCTGCACGAGGCCGTACCCGTGCCGCTCCTCCGCCGCGAGGGCGAGCATCAGCTGCAGGTCGACGGGCTTGAGTGGGAGGTGCGTGCTCGGGTCGCGGGACACGGGGCCTCGGGGGGCGGTATAGTCGTTTCGACTATACGGTCGCTCCAACCCGGCGGTTTCGGCGGAGAACACTCGGGCGCACAACACAGCCCATTCGTTCAAGCCGGCGGCGCGATGCGGGCGCGATCATGCGTGCGACGCGCATTCGACCTCTCACGCCAGCCACGCGAGCACTCCCATGACGCTCCCCACCCTCGAGAGCCCCCGCGCCGTCGCCCGCGTCGAGCGGTTCGAGACCGTCGTCGTCGGCGCCGGGCAGGCCGGGCTCGCCGTCGGGCAGCAGCTCGCCGAGCGCGACGTGGACTTCGTGGTGCTCGGCGCCGATGAGCGCGTGGGGGACGGCTGGCGGGCGCGGTGGGACTCGCTGAAGCTCTTCACGCCCGCGGCGTACAGCGGCCTCCCCGGCATGCCGTTCCCCGCGCACCCGTCGCACCTGCCCGACAAGGACGAGGTGGCCGACTACCTCGAGCGGTACGCCGCGCGGTTCGACCTCCCCGTGAGGATGCGCACGCGCGTGGACTCGCTCGCGCACGACGGCGAGCGCTACGTGCTGCGCGCGGGCGGCGCGACGTACGAGGCGGACAACGTCGTCGTCGCCACCGGCGCGTTCCAGCGGCCGCGCGTCCCCGCCGTCGCCGCGCGGCTCGCGCCGAGCATCCACCAGGTGCACTCGAGCCGATATCGAAACCCGTTCGAGCTCCCCGAGGGGCCGGCGCTCGTGGTCGGCGCGGGGAACTCGGGTGCGCAGATCGCCATCGAGCTCGCGAAGTACCGCAGGGTCTGGCTCGCGGGCCGCGACACGGGCCATCTCCCGCGTCGCCCGCTCGGCCGCGACCTCTTCGACTGGATCTGGCCCGTGTTGACCGCCGCGACGTCGAACACTCTCCTCGGACGCCGGCTGCGCGCGGGCCAGCGCCGCGGCGACGCGCTCATAGGCATCCCCGAGCGCACGGTCGCGGGTGCGGGCGTGCGCCGCGTCGGCCGCGTCGAGGAGGAGCGCGGCGGGCTGCCGGTCTGCGGCGGCGAGGTCATCACCCCGAGCGTCGTCGTGTGGTGTACCGGGTTCGGCCCGGACTTCGACTGGATCCGCCTGCCCGTGCTCGAGGAGTCGGGCTACCCGCGCCACCGCCGCGGCATCGCGACCGACGCCGAGGGGCTCTACTTCGTGGGGCTGCGCTTCCAGCACCGCACGACGTCGTCGCTCATCGGCGGCGTGGGGGCCGACGCGGCCTTCATCGCCGAGCAGGTGGCGCGGCGGTGCGCGGTGATGGCGTGACGTCGCGCATCGTGCTCGTCCGCCACGGCCGATGCGGCGCGGCCTGTGGCCGGAGCCCGAGGTGCGGGCGCGCGCCAGGGAGGCCGCGGCGTGGCTCGCGGGTCTGGCGCGCGAGCACGGCACCGTGGTCGCCGTGACCCACGGCGCGTTCCGCGCGGCCATCACCAGGGCGCTCGTGCTGCAGGGCTGGCGCGCGCCCCGGCGCCGGCGCTACCACCACTGGAGCGCGTGGGAGATGGCTTCCACGTCGGGCTGACGCTCGACTTCACTTGCTGACATTTGGGCCGTCGGGGTGTACAATCGGGTCGATGACGGCCCCCACCACCTACCCCGCCAGCCCTCAGAGCCAGCTCACCCCGCCGAGGGGCGCCCTCAGCGACTTCGTCGCCTGGGACGGCGGCTGCCTCTTGATCGGCACCCTCGGCGGCCTCGTGCCGCCGCACGCGCACTACGCCATTCAGATCGCGTTCGGCTCCGTGCCCGGCATCCGCTTCCGCTCGGGAGGCGAGCCGTGGACGACGTACGGCGGCGCGATGATCCCGTCGCGACAGCCGCACGAGATGGACTCGACCGCGCTCCCGGACTGGGCGATCATCTTCGTCGAGCCGGAGACGCGCGTGGGCCGCGCGCTGACCGAGCGCTGGCTCGGGCAGGGAATCGCCGCGATGCCCGCGGACGTGCTGGCCGAGGTGGCGCCGCCGCTCTTCTCGGCGTGGCGGGACCGACGCGACGCGAACGCCGTGAGAGCGGCGGCGCAGGACGTCGTCGCCGCGCTCGTCCGCGGCACGGACCCCGTGCGGGTCCCCGACGAGCGAATTCTGCGCGCCGTCGCCTACATCAAGTCGCACCTCGACGCGCCGCTCACCCTCGAGGAGGTCGCCGCCGAGGCGTGCCTCTCGCCGAGCCGCTTCCGGCACCTCTTCGTGGAGCAGACGGGGATGGCGTTGCGCCCGTACATCCTCTGGCGCCGCTTCCTGCGCGTGTGGGAGCTGATCATGGGCGGCGCGACGCTGTCCTCCGCCGCGCACGCGGCCGGCTTCGCGGACGCCGCGCACCTCACGCGCACGTCGCGGCGCATGTTCGGCATCCCACCCTCGGTCCTCCAGACGGCGGGGCGGCTGCACTAGGTCACGCGCACGCACCCCGCTGGCCCACACCGCTGGTTCCGCTCGGGGAGGTCCGATGGCCGTCCGCACGCCGCACGAAGCGCCCGCCGCGCTGACGCCGAGCGCCGCCTCCCCGCCGGTGACGGCGCTCGCCGACGAGCCGGACGCCCTGCCGCGCCGACTCGGCCTCGTCGCCACGACGGCGATCGTCGTCGGCACGATCATCGGCAGTGGGATCTTCCGCGTTCCCGGCGTCGTGGCGAACGCCGTGGGCACACCCGCCGCCGTCGCCGTCGTCTGGGTGCTCGGCGGCGTGATCACGCTCTGCGGCGCGCTCGCGGTGGCCGAGCTGGCCGCCGCGTTCCCGCGCTCGGGCGGCCTCTTCGTCTACCTGAACGAGGCGTACGGGCCGCTCGTCGCCTTCCTGTTCGGCTGGACGATGCTGTTCCTCGGCCCGGCCGCGCTCGGCGCGCTGGCGCTCGTCTTCGCGGAGTACCTCGGCACGATCGTGCCGCTCCCACCCGCCGGCGTGCGAGTGGTGGCCGCGCTCCTGATCCTCGCCGTGTCGAGCGTCGCGTATCGGTCCGTGCGCGGCATGGGCGGACTCGTGAGCGCCGCGTCGGGCGCCAAGGTCGCCGCCATCCTGACGCTCGTGCTCGCGGCGTTCCTGCTCGGGAGCGGCGACGCGGGCTCGTTCGGGCGCGGCGCGCCGCTGGCCGCCGATGCGCGCTGGGGCGGCGTCGCGCTCGCGCTCGTCCCGGCGCTGTGGGCGTACAACGGCTTCCAGGATTCGATGTCGCTGGCCGGCGAGGTGAGAGATCCCGGACGCGTGCTCCCGCGCGCGCTGCTGGCCGGCGTGGCCGTCGTGGTCGCGCTCTACCTCGCGGCGAACGCGGCGTACCTGCACGTGCTCCCCTTCGCCGTGCTGCGCGCCTCGCCGCTCGTCGCGTCGGACACGATGGTGCGCGTGGTCGGGACGGCGGGAGCGGGCGCGGTGGCGGCGATGGTCATGCTCTCCACGTTCGGGGCCGTCGCGGGCCTCGCGCTCGCCAACCCGCGCATCTTCTACGCGATGGCCGACGCGGGGCTGCTCTTCGCGCCGCTCGCGCGCGTCCACCCGCGCCACCGGACGCCGCACATGGCGGTGGCCGCCCACGCCGCCGTGGCCCTCGCCTGCGTCGGGTCGCGCACGTTCGAGCAGCTCACCGCCGCGTTCGTGCTGGGCGTCTTCCCATTCCTCGCGCTGACGGTCGCGGGCGTGATGGTGCTCCGGCGCACGCGCCGCGACCTCCCGAGGCCGTATCTCACGCCGGGCTACCCGGTCGTGCCGCTCGTCTTCGTGATCGGCACGGCGTGGGTGATCGGCAGCGCGCTCGTCGCGCGCCCGGTGACGACGCTCGCGGGGATGGGACTGACGCTGCTGGGCGTCCCCGTGTACTGGGCGTGGCAGCGCGTCGCGCGGGGGCAGGCGCGAAGTCAGCCCCTACGTTCAAGGGGGTAGCCGCTCCATTCAAGTGAGCTTCCTCCGCCGCGAGTAGCCTTGGGCCACGGTCAACGCACCGTGGCCTTTCGCTTTCCGACCACTCGCACAGGGGACTCCGATGCGCTCCTTCGCCCGCTCCGCCGCCCTCGCCGCTCTCGCCTCCCTCTCGCTGCTCGGCGCCTGCGCCATGTTCGCGCCCCCGCCCAAGGACCTCGACTTCTCGCGCACCCGCACCAGCGAGAGCGGCGTCTTCCGCGCGACCATCAAGCCGCAGGGCGACACGATCCCGCAGGGCAAGCTGCACCGCTGGACGCTGCACCTCGAGACCGCCGGCGGCGCGCCGGTGGACGGCTGCACGATCACGGTCGACGGCGGGATGCCGCAGCACGGGCACGGCCTCCCCACGAAGCCGCGCGTCACGCGCGCGCTCGGCAACGGCGACCACCTCGTCGAGGGGATGAAGTTCAACATGGGCGGCTGGTGGGTCGTGAAGTTCCGCGTCGCCTCCGAGTCGGGCCGCGACTCCGTCGTGTTCAACCTGAAGCTCTAGTCGACGCCCCTCACGACGCCCCGGAGACGCCGCCATGTCTCGCATGCGCATCGCAGTCGCCACCGCCGCCGCCCTCTCGCTCGCCTGCGCCGCGTTCGTCGCCCCGAGCGGCTCGCGCTGGTCGAAGGAGGAGCGCGACGTGCTCCGGTCGCTCTCGCTCGCGAGCCTCGGGCCGCTGCCGGCGGACCCGTCCAACCGCCACGGCGACGACCCGCGCGCCGCGGCGCTCGGCCGTCGGCTGTTCTTCGACACGCGGCTGAGCGGCAACGGCCAGGTAGCGTGCGCGACGTGCCACATGCCGTCGCAGAGCTTCCAGGACGGCAAGCCGCTCGCCGAGGGGGTGGGGCGCACCGCGCGGCGCACGATGCCGGTCGCAGGCACGGCGTACAGCCCGTGGCAGTTCTGGGACGGCCGCGCCGACAGCCAGTGGGAGCAGGCGCTCGGCCCCCTCGAGAGCGCGGTGGAGCACGGCGGCACGCGCACGCAGTACGCGCGCATCGTCGCGGCGCACTACCGCGAGGAGTACGAGTCGGTGTTCGGCGCGCTGCCGGCGATGGACGGACTGCCGGCGCACGCCGGGCCCGTGGCCGACACGGCGTGGCGCGGGGCGTGGAACCGCATGCCCGCCGTGCGGCGCGACGAGATCTCGCGCGTCTACGCGAACATCGGCAAGGCGATCGCCGCGTTCGAGCGGCGCGTCGAGTTCGGACCGTCGCGGTTCGACCGCTACGTCGAGGCGGAGCTCGCCGGCCGCCCGCACACGGCGGAGAGCGCGTTCACCGCCGACGAGGAGGCGGGGCTGAAGCTCTTCGTCGGCAAGGGGAGCTGCGTGAACTGCCACAACGGGGCGCTGCTCACCGACAACCACTTCCACAACACGGGTGTGCCGCTGCCGCGCGTAGCGCTCCCCGCCGACAGCGGCCGCGCGACCGGCGTGCGCCAGGCGCTGGCGGGCGAGTTCAGCTGCACGAGCAGGTACAGTGACGCGGCAGCCGAGGACTGCGAGGAGCTGCGCTTCGCGACGACGGAGGGGGAGGAGCTGGTGCGCGCGTACAAGACGCCGTCGCTCCGCAACGTGGCGGGCCGCGCGCCGTACATGCATGCCGGCCAGATCGGCTCGCTCGCGGAGGTGATCGCGCACTACGACGCCGCGCCGAAGGCGCCATTCGGCCACAGCGAGCTGAAGCCGCTGCACCTCACAGCGAACGAGCGCCGGCAGCTCGAAGCTTTCCTGCGGACGCTGAGCGGCCCGGTGGTGGCGCCTCGGTAGGGCCGAGAACCGCACGACCAACTTTCCCCGGAGACCAAACCATGCCCCTCGCCGCCCGCCACCGCGATGACCCGGCCCCCGAGCTCGCTCCCATCGCGGGAATGACCGTCCATCGCGAGACCGACCCCGCCGTGATGGCGGGCATTCAGGGCCGCGCCGTCGACGACATGGCGCGCCGCTTCGCGGACGGCCACCGCGCGTACGTCGCATGGATCGACGGCGCGCCCGCCGCGTGGGGGTGGGTCGCGACGCGCGCCGCCGACATCGGCGAGCTCGGCACGTCGTTCGAGATCGCGCGCGGCGAGCGCTACCTCTGGAACTTCGTCACGCTGAAGCCAGTCCGGGGGCGCGGAATCTACCCGCGGCTCATCGACGGCATCCTCGGCGCCGAGCGTGCGGAGGCGGAGCGCTTCTGGATCGCCTACGCGCCGGAGAACCGCGCGTCGGGCGCGGGGATCGCCAAGGCCGGCTTCCTCACCGTGGCCGAGCTGTCGTTCGACGCCGACGGCCGCCCGGCGCTGGGCGACCTTCGCCCCGGCGGCGCGCAGGTCGCGGCGCGCGTGCTCGGGATCGCGGAGTCCACGACGGCGCTCGCGCCGTGCTGGCGCTGCGTGCGCGCGGGGCGTGGGGCGATGGCGTGCGCCGCGGGGCAGTGCGCGTGCGACTACCAGGTGCCGGCGTCGGGCTGCGCGGCCGTGACTCGTGCGTCATGGGTCGTCGCATAGGAGGCCAGCGACCCGCGCGTCACGCCCGCGGCGCCCCCGCGAGCCGCCTGACGAGCCGGTCGAGGAACTCCAGCCCCTCGTAGAACGAGCGCACCGGCATCTTCTCGTCGAGCCCGTGCGAGTTGTCCTCGCCCGGCCTGAGGAACATGCCGCTGATGCCGTACGTCGGGATGCCCATCGGGCGCAGGAACGCGCCGTCGGTGGCCCACTGCGACATCATCGGGTAGACGGGCACGTCGCCCCACATGTCGCGCACGATGCCCGCCGCCGCGTCGAGCAGCTCGGGCGGCACCGGCGTCGGCGCCACGGCGGCGAGCTTCGGGCCGGCCGCGTAGGTCACCTTCACGCCCGTGTCGCCGACGATGCGCCGCAGCTCGGCCGCCACCTCGTCCGGGCTCGACGTCGGGACGATGCGGCAGTTCACGTTGGCGGTCGCGGACTGCGGGAGCGCGTTGTTCGCGTGGCCGCCCGCGAGGCGCGTCGCCACGCACGTCGTGCGCAGCACCGAGCGGTAGGTGACGCTCCGGTCGAGCACGCGCGCGGCGGCGGAGTCGCCGGAATTCGCGAGCAGGGCGCGCATCGCACCCGCGACCTCCGGGCTCTCGACCGTCGCGGTGCGCTCGAGGTACGCGCGCGAGACGGCGTTCAGCGCGACGGGGAACCTGTGCGACTCCAGGCGCTCGAGCGCGTGCGCGAGCTGGTAGATGGCGTTGTCCGGCCGCGGCTGGCTCGAGTGGCCGCCGGGGTTCGTCGTGGAGAGCGTGAAGTTCTGCGCCACCTTCTCCGCCGCCTGAATGCCCATGTACAGTGGCCGCCCGTCCGCGCCGCGCGCCTCGTCCGAGCCCTCATTGAGGGCGTACGCGGCGTCGATGAGCGACTTGTGATTCTGCGCGAGCCAGAGCGCCCCATTGTCCGGGCCGCCCTCCTCGTCCGCCGTGAGCGCGAGGATCAGGTCGCGGCTCGGGACCCATCCCTGCCGCTTGTACGTGAGCAGGTTCGCGACGAATGCCGCGGCCATCGCCTTGTCGTCCGCCGTGCCGCGCCCGAGGAAGTAGCCGCCCTCCTCGCGCAGCACGAAGGGGTCGTACTTCCAGTCGGCGCGGTTGGCAGCCACCACGTCGAGGTGCGCGAGCAGCAGCAGCGGCTTCGGCGCGTTGGCCCCGCCGCGCCCGCGGTAGCGCACGACGAGGTTGCCCTTCGTCGGCTTCCCGGGCGGCACGAGCACCTGCACGTCCCCCGCGGGGAACCCCGCCGCGCGGAAGCGCCTCGCCATCGCCTCGGCCGCCTCCGTCATGCTCCCCACCGAGTCCACGGTGTTGATCTCGACGAGCTCCTCGTACACCTCGCGCGCGAGTCGCTGCACGGGCGAGAGCGTCGCGGGTCCCGTCTCCGGCATGGGCGCGGTGCGCTGCGCGAGGGCGGAGACGGGGAGGAGCAGGGCGAGGGCGGCAGCACCGCAAGCGGTGCGGAGGCGGGTCATGGCGGTCTCGAGGGGAGGGTGCGCGCGAAGCTATGGGGCGCTCACACGCGACGCCACCGCCGGCTCGTCCGGGAACCCGCGGCGCGCCGCGTGCCTACGTCTCCATCATGATCCCGCTCTCCGTCCTCGACCTGTCGCCCATCCTCGAAGGGGGCGACGCCGCGCAGTCCTTCCGCAACACGCTCGACCTCGCGCGCCACGCCGAGCGCTGGGGCTATCACCGCTACTGGCTGGCGGAGCACCACGGCATCCCGAGCGTGGCGAGCGCGGCGACGGCCGTGCTCATCGCGCACGTGGCCGGCGGCACCTCCGCCATCCGCGTCGGCGCGGGGGGGATCATGCTCCCGAACCACGCGCCGCTCGTGATCGCCGAGCAGTTCGGGACGCTCGAGTCGCTGTTCCCGGGGCGCATCGACCTCGGGCTCGGGCGCGCGCCCGGCTCCGACCAGGCGACGGCACGCGCGCTTCGCCGCCCGCCCACGGCCGCCGACACGTTCCCGCAGGACGTGCAGGAGCTGCTCGCGTGGTTCGAGCCGGCGTCGCCGGGGCAGGTCGTCCGCGCCATCCCTGGCGCCGGCCTCCGCGTCCCCGTCTGGATCCTCGGCTCGAGCACGTTCGGGGCGCAGCTCGCCGCCGCGCTCGGGCTGCCGTTCGCCTTCGCGAGCCACTTCGCGCCGGCGATGCTCGAGCAGGCGCTCGACATCTACCGCGCGCGCTTCGAGCCGTCCGAGTACCTCGAGCGGCCGCGCGTGATGATCGGCGTCAACGTGTTCGCGGCGAACACCGACGAGGAGGCGCGGCTGCTCTTCACGTCGCTCCAGCAGGCGTTCCTGAATCTCCGGCGCGGCCGCCCCGGGCCGCTCCCGCCGCCGCGCCCGGGCTTCGAGCGGGAGATGGCGCCGTTCGAGCGGGCGATGCTCGACGACATGCTGGCCTACACGGTGGTGGGCACGCGTGAGCGCGTGCGCGACGGCCTGCGCGAGATCGTCGCGCGCACCGGGGCGGACGAGCTCATGCTCGCGTCGCAGATCCACGACCACGCGGCGCGGCTCCGGTCGTACGAGATCACGGCGTCGGTGCGCGCGGAGATCGCGCCGCCGGCGCTGGACGCGGCGCTCGGGCGGCGGGGGTAGCGGGAACGTTCAACCAAAGGGTTGACAATTGGCGGCCGGCGTCGATATTCAACCGCATGGTTGAATCATCGGAGCCCCTCGACCTCGTCTTCCGCGCCCTCGGCGACTCGACGCGCCGGGCCATGCTGGCCCGCCTCGCCCGCCGCGAGCACACCGTCGGCGAGCTCGCCGAGCCGTACCGGATGTCCCTCGCCGCGGCGTCCAAGCACGTGAAGACGCTCGAGCGCGCCGGCCTCGTGCGCCGCACGGTGCGCGGCCGGGTGCACTACGTCCGCATCGACCCGCGCCCGCTCTCGAAGGCCGAGGCCTGGCTGCGCGACTACGAGCGGCTGTGGGACGTCCGCCTGGAGCGGCTCGCCGAGCTGCTCCGCCATCCCGACAACGCCTGACCGGAGCGCCCCCGCGATGACCGCCGCCGCCTCGTCCACCGACCGCATCGAGAAGCAGATCGTGCTCCCCGCGCCGCGCTCGCGCGTCTGGCGCGCCATCACCGACGCGCAGCAGTTCGGGGAGTGGTTCGGCGTGCGCCTGGAGACGCCGTTCGCGCCCGGGGCCGAGGTGTCGGGCAGCATCACGCACAAGGGCTACGAGCACGTGACCTTCACCGCGTGGGTGGAGGCCATGGAGCCCGAGCGCCTCTTCTCGTTCCGCTGGCACCCGCACGCCATCGAGCAGGGCGTGGACTACTCGCAGGAGCCCACGACGCTCGTGACGTTCACGCTGGAGGACGCCGAGGGGGGCACGCGGCTCATGGTCGTCGAGTCCGGGTTCGACGCGATCCCGGCGCACCGCCGCGTGCGCGCCTTCGAGGGCAACGCCCGGGGGTGGGCGGGGCAGATGGAGAGCATCCGCAAGTACCTCGCGCGGCCGGCGGCGTAGAGCGGTTCGGCATGGCGGCACGAAGCCGACCCGTGGCGCGTCGGCTCGCGGGTCCCTGGTCCGCGACGTAAGTTCGCGCCTCGGACTCCCAGCCCCCGCCGCATGCCCACGATGCTCCGCCCTCGCCGCCTCGCGCTGGCCACGCTCGCTTCGCTCGCCTCGGGCCTCGCGCTCGCGAGCCTCCCCGCGCCCGCGCTCGCGCAGCCCCTCACGGCCGCGGAGGCCGCCCGGGTCGACGCCGTGTTCTCGCGCTTCACGAGCGCGACGCCGGGCTGTGCGCTCGGCGTCCGCCGCAACGGGCAGCTCGCGTACACGAAGGGGTACGGCCTCGCCTCCCTCGAGCTCGGCGTGCCGATCTCGCCCCGCACCGTGTTCGACATCGGCTCCACCTCCAAGCAGTTCACCGCGGCGAGCGTCGCGCTGCTCGCGCTCGAGGGGAGGCTCTCGCTCGACGACGACGTCCGGAAGTTCGTGCCGGAGCTTCCCGACCTCGGCCAGCCGGTGACGCTCCGCCGCCTGCTGTCGCACACGAGCGGCTGGCGCGACTACATCGACCTCATGATGTACGAGGGGTGGGACGACCGCGACCACACGACGGACCGCGAGGCGATCGCCGCGCTCGTGAGGCAGCGCGGCCTCAACTTCCCGCCCGGCGCGGAGTTCCGGTACAGCAACACGGGCTTCTTCCTCATGTCGCTCGTCGTGCAGCGCGTGTCGGGGCAGTCGCTCGCCGACTTCGCGCGTGCGCGCTTCTTCGCGCCGCTCGGCATGACGAGCACGAAGTACCTCACCGACGCCCGCGAGGTGATCCCCGACAAGGCCTCCGCGTACGCGCCCGAGGGGCCGGGGAAGTGGAGCGTCGCGATGTCCGACTGGGAGCAGATCGGCGACGGCGGCGTGCAGACGACCGTCGAGGACCTCGCGCGCTGGGACGCGGCGTTCGAGTCCGGGAGCGTGGCGGGCGGCCGGGCGCTGGTCGAGCTGCTCACGACGCCCACGAAGCTCGCGGACGGCAAGCCCACGCAGTACGGCCTCGGCCTCTTCGTGGACGACTACCGCGGCCTCGCGCGCGTGCAGCACGGCGGCGCGTGGGCCGGCTTCCGCGCGATGCTCATGCGCTACCCCTCGCCGCGACTGTCCATGCTCATCGCCTGCAACGTCGCCGACGCGAACACGATGGGGCTCGCCACCGGCGTGTCCGACGCACTCCTCCCAGCGGCCGCGCTCGCCGCGAAGCCGAACGCCGGCGCCGACTTCGGCAGTCGCGTCGACCGCGAGCCGCGGACGTACGCGGTGGACGCGGCGAAGCTCGCCGACTACGCGGGCACCTACGCGAGCGACGAGGCGGGCGCCGAGTGGACGATGGTCGTGCGCGAGGGGAAGCTCGTGCTGTCGCCGAAGCGCGGACCCGAGATGCCGCTGCGTCCGGTCGCGCCCGACGAGTTCGGGGGCCCGGGGCGCGTACGGTTCGAGCGGGACGCGTCCGGACGCGTCGTGGCGCTCACGGTGACGACGCGCGGCGCGGAAGCGCTGCGGTTCACGCGGAGGTGACGATGGACCTCGCCCCACGGACCTCGGCCCTCGGCCTGCTGGTCGGCGCGCTGGCGCTCGGCTGCCGCCCCACTCCCTCCGCGTCGACGGCCGCGCAGCCTTCCACGCTCATCACCAACGTCGCGCTGCTCGACGGCACCGGGGCGCCGGCGCGGCCCGCGAGCGTCCGCATCGTCGGCGGGCGCATCGCGGAGGTCGGGCAGCTCTCGGCGCGCGGCGGGGAGACCGTCGTCAGCGGCGGCGGGCTCGTGCTGGCGCCCGGGTTCGTGGACACGCACAGCCACGCCGACCGGGCGCTGGTGCGCGGCTCCGACGCCCTCGGCGCGCTCAGCCAGGGGATCACCACCGTC
The DNA here is from genome assembly GCA_045804325.1 of Gemmatimonadaceae bacterium. GTDB lineage: Bacteria > Gemmatimonadota > Gemmatimonadetes > Gemmatimonadales > Gemmatimonadaceae > JBJMNJ01. Next base: position 22,097 of record JBJMNJ010000366.1, on the reverse strand, counting down.
GTCGTCGGGCAGGACGGCGGGTCGCCCTATCCGCTCGCCGCGTTCTTCGACACGCTGGAGCGGCGGACCCTCCCCATCAACGTCGCGGCGTACGTCGGTCACGGCACCGTTCGCGACCGCGTCATGGGCGACGACTTCCGCCGCCACGCCACGCCGGCCGAGGTGGCGCGCATGCGCGAGATGCTCGAGGGCGAGCTGCGCGCCGGCGCGCTCGGCCTCTCGACGGGCCTCGAGTACGACCCGGGCATCTACAGCGACCGCGGCGAGGTCCTGGCGCTCGCGCGCGCGACGGCGGCCGCCGGCGGGCGCTACATCTCCCACGTGCGCAGCGAGGACCGCGGGTTCTGGGACGCGGTGGACGAGATCATCGCCATCGGCCGCGAGACGCGCATGCCCGTCCAGATCTCGCACGCGAAGCTCGCGATGGTCTCGCTGTGGGGGCAGGGGGACAGCCTGATCCGGGTGCTCGACCGCGCGCGCGCCGAGGGCATCAACCTCACGGCCGACGTCTACCCGTACCGCTTCTGGCAGTCGGGCCTCACGGTGCTGTTCCCGGCGCGCGACTACGCGGACCGCGCCGCGGCCGAGTTCGCGCTGAAGGAGGTCGCGCCGCCCGAGGGGATCACGCTCACGTCGTACGGACCGGACCCGTCCTACGAGGGCAAGACCGTCGCCGACGTCGCGCGCCTGCGCGGCACGGACCCGGTGACGACGCTCATGGCGCTCGTGAGGGACGCGGTGGACGCGCGCACCGCGGGGCGCTCGGCGGGGATGACGATCATCGCCACGAGCATGGTGGAGCAGGACATCGAGCGCCTGCTCGCGTGGCCGTGGGCGAACGTCTGCACCGACGGCGAGCTCGACGGCCGCCACCCGCGCGGCTTCGGCTCCTTCCCGCGCGTGCTGGGCCACTACGTCCGCGAGCGCCGCATCACGACCTTCCCCGAGGCGGTGCGCAAGATGACGTCGCTCGCCGCGGACAACGTCGGCCTGCGCGACCGCGGCCGCATCCGCCCCGGCGCGCCGGCGGACCTCGTCCTCCTCGACACGCTCACCGTCGCCGACCGCGCCACCCCGGCCGACCCGCACGCGGTGTCTGTGGGGATCGCGAAGGTGTGGGTGAACGGGGTGCTGGCGTACGAGGGGGGGAAGGTGACGGGGCAGCGCTCGGGGAGAGTGCTCCGAAGGAAGTAGCGCCCTCGGCCCTCGGCCTGCTCATGAGCGACTGAGGGGCCGAGGGCTATCTACGCCATTCGGTGACCGGCCCCACGTTTCCCGCCGCGTCCACCGCCTGCACCATCACGCGCGACGTGCCGCCCGCGAGCGTGATCGAGCGGTCGTCGGCGAGCTGCACGCGCGTCGTCCAGCCGTCGTCCGCGCGGCGGCGCACCACCCACCAGCGCGCGGCCTCGCCCGCGGCCGGCACGATGCGGAGCGCGCTCGCCGCCGGCTCCAGCGTCGGCGCGCCGGGCGCGCCCGGCGTCGCGTCGAGCCACGGCATCGCGGGGGGGAGCGCCGGCGTCTGGTAGACGTCGCTCGCGAGCATCGTCGCCATCGAGCCGCCGTTGCGCTTCAACGTCGCCGTGGCGTTGTAGAGCAGGTGGCCCGTCGCGCCCGGGCGCTCCCTCGTCAGGCGGATCTGCCGCCGGATCTCGCCCGCGGCGAACTGGCTCGCCTGCCCGCTCTCCTCGCGGTACACGGCGAGCCCGGGCCACACGTGGCGCCCGCGCGTGTTCTGCGCCATCCACCAGTCGAGCAGCGCGGGAAAGCTCTGCTGCGGCGGGTCGATCGCCCAGTAGAGCTGCGGCGCGAGGTAGTCCACCCACCCTTCCTGGAGCCACCGGCGCGAGTCGGCGTACAGCACCGCGTGCGCGTCGAGCCCCTTGATGCCGGGCGGGTTCTCCGGGCGCCAGATCCCGAACGGCGAGATGCCCACCTGCACCCACGGCTTGAGCGCGTGCACCTCGCGCGCCCAGCGCTCGACGAAGCGGTCCACGTTGGCGCGGCGCCAGTCGTCGCGCGGCACCCCGTTGCCGTAGCGCGCGTACGACGAGTCGTCGGGGAAGGGGATCGCCGCGCGCGTGGCCGAGTCGGTGACGGGGTACGGGTAGAAGTAGTCGTCGGCGTGGATGCCGTCCACGTCATAGCGCCGCACGATGTCGAGCGACGCGCGCATCGTCCGCTCGAGCACCTCCGGCTCGCCGGGGTCCATCCAGAGGGTGCCGCCGTAGTTGCGCACGAGCTCGGGCCGCTGGCGCCAGACGTGGTTCGCCGGCAGCGTGAGCGTGTCGCGCGCGCGCCCCGCCCGGTACGGGTTGATCCAGGCGTGGAGCTGGATGCCGCGCGCGTGCGCCTCGCGCACCGCGAGCTCGAGCGGGTCGTAGCCGGGGTCGCCGCCGGTGGTGCCCGTGAGCATCGACGCCCACGGCTCGAGCTCCGAGCGGTACACCGCGTCCGCGTTCGGGCGGACGTGGAACATCACGGCGTTGATGCCCGCGCGCTGCGCGCGGTCGAGCAGGTCGATCAGCTCGGCGCGCTGCTGCTCCGCCGGCAGTCCGGGCCGCGACGGCCAGTCGATGTTCGCGACCGTCGCGATCCAGAGCCCGCGCATCTCGCGGGTCACCGTCGGCGGCGCGGTGTCCGCGCGCGTGCGCGCGGCGCCGGTCGGGCCGCGGAGCACCTGGCCGCATGCGGAGAGCAGCGCGGACGCCGCCGCGGCGGCGGCGAGTCGGAGGGCGTGGCGTGCCATCACGCGACGTCCTCCCGGCCGATGACCGCGAGGTCCTTGCCGCCCAGCCCCTCGCCGATGAGCGCGTCCATGCGCGCCGCGATCCCGGGGATCACGGCGAGCGGCTGCGTTCCCGCGGTCTCCTGCATGAGCCGCACGTCCTTCCGCGCCATCGCGAGCTCGAAGCTCGGCGCGAAGTTCCCCTCCGCCATGTTCCTCCCCCGTCCGGTGATGGTCGCGCCGGGGTTGAACAGCTCGGTCACCTTGAGCGCGTCGAGCGGCGGCACGCCCGCCCCGCGCGCGATCGCGAGCATGTCCGCCACCACGGCGCTGATGCCGATGATGAACGAGTTGCCGCAGAGCTTGAAGACGGCCGCGAGGTCCGGCCGCTCGCCGAGCCACTGCACCTTCGCCGCCATCGTCTCGAGCCCCGCGCGCACCTCGTCGAAGAGCGCGCGCGGGCCGGACGACAGAATCGTTCCCTGCGTCTGTCGCGCCGCGGCGGGCCCGATGAAGACCGGGCAGTGCAGGTAGCGCACCCCCGCGGCGTTGAGCCGCCGCGCGCGCTCGGCGGTGAGCGCCGGCTGGGTCGTGGTGTGGTCGCAGATGGTCGTCTCGGGGGAGAGCCCCGGCCGCAGCGCGGCCACGACCTCCTCCACGACGGCGTCGTCCTTCAGCACGAGGTGCACGCGCGCGGCGCCGCGCACCGCGTCGGCGGGCGTGGCGGCGGCGGTGACGCCGAACTGCTCGAGCGCGCGCGCCTTGTCGGCCGTGCGGTTCCACGCGACGACGCGGTCGCCGCGCTTCGCGGCGGCCTCGGCGAGGGCGCCGCCGAGGAGGCCGGTGCCCAGGAAAGCGATGGGAGTCATGGCGGAATACTAACCGGGCTCCCGGCTCTCGGCCCGCTATCCGCGCTCGTGGATCTCCTGCGCTCGACGCGCGAGCTCCGGCGGCGAGAGCGTCTCGAGCGGCAGCGCGAGCAGGGCGTCCACGCGCGTGCGGAGCGCATCGTACGTCGCCGCGAACGCGCGCTGTGCCGCCACGGGATCCGTCTCCGCCGCCGGGTCCGTCATTCCCCAATGCACCCGCGCGGCCGCGCCCGGCAGGATGGGGCAGGCCTCGCGTGCGTCGTCGCACACAGTGATCGCGAGATCCCACGGCTCCTCGGCCACTTCGTCGACGTGCCGCGGCGCGCGCCCCTCCCATCGGATGCCATGCGACCGAAGCACGTCCACCGCGTACGGGTTCACGCGGGCCGCGGGGTGCGAGCCGGCGCTGGCCGCCTCGACGCGCCCCGCGCCGCGCGTCGCGAGCAGCGCTTCGGCGATCTGACTGCGCGCGGAGTTGCCGGTGCAGAGCACGAGCACGCGCAAGGTCAGCTCGCGCCCGACAGCGGCTTCTCCATGACGGTCGCGCTCTCCGGGCAGGCGTGCTGGAACTCGCCGGTGTGGCGGATGTCCTCCGGCACGGTGTCGCGCGACACCTTCTGGAAGCCGAAGCTGGGGAAGTAGTGCTCCGCCGTCTGCGTCAGCAGGTAGAGCGCGCGGATGCCTCTGGCCTCCGCCTCGGAGATGACGCGCGTCACGAGCTGCCGGCCGAGCCCGTGCGAGCGCCACGCGGGATCGACCGCGACGGAACGCAGGAGCGCGTTGTCCCGACAGCACTCGAGCCCCGCCACGCCGACGAGGCGCCCGTCGTGCTCCGCCACCACGAACGTGGAGAGCGCGTCGGCCACCCCGTCGAGCGGCAGCTCCGAGGCGGTGAGCAGCGCCTCCACGCGAGGCAGGTCGTCCGGCCGGGCCGCGCGAAGCGTGGCAGCCTGCCCTGAGCCCGTCGAAGGGCCCGTCGTCTCGGTGCTCGCCATGGCCGTCTCCTCCGTCAGTTGCAGCAGCCGTCGTCACACCCGCAGGCGCGAGTGCTCTGCGTCGCCGCGCCGAGCGATGCGAGCGGGCGGCGCGGCTTCGCGGTGGTGCCGGGCTTCGTCGCCCGCACGAAGCCGCTCATGATCCTACCTTCGACCTGGTCCGCGAGCGAGGCGTCGAGGCCCGTCCCGGCGAGCAGCGCCGCCGCATCCTCCCGCGTGTAGACGCGCGTGGGCTCGATGCTCGGACCCTCGAACCCCGCCTCGCGCAGGAGCGACAGGAACTCGCCCTCCTCGAGCGCCCCGGCGACGCACCCGGTCCAGAGCGGCATGCTCTCGCGCACCGCGGCGGGAAGGCCCTCGCGCACGACGATGTCGCTCACGGCGAAGCGGCCGCCGGGCTTCAGCACGCGGAACGCCTCCCGGAGCACCTGGCGCTTGTCGCCCGAGAGGTTGATGACGCAGTTCGAGATGATGACGTCCACCGTGTTCGACGGGAGCGGGATCGACTCGATGTGTCCCTTCAGGAACTCGACGTTCGTGGCGCCCGCCTTCTCCTTGTTCCGGAGCGCGAGGTCGAGCATCTCGTCGGTCATGTCGAGGCCGTACGCCTTGCCGGTGGGTCCGACGCGCTTCGCCGAGAGAAGCACGTCGATGCCGCCGCCCGAGCCGAGGTCGAGCACGGTCTCGCCCTCCGACAGCGCCGCGAGCGCGGTCGGGTTGCCGCAGCCGAGCGAGGCGAGGAGCGCCTCGGTCGGCAGGCCCGCGGTCTCGCCGGCCTCGTAGAGGTCCGCGGTGATCGGGTCCCACGACTCGCTCGTGGCGCCGCAGCAGCCGCTCGACTCCCCCGCCGGCGCGCAGCACGCCGCCGCCCCCGCGCCATCGGCGACGGACTTCGCCGTCGCGCCGTAGCGCGCCTGGACGGTCGCGCGGATCTCCTCCAGCGTCGTGGGCACCTTCGTCGGGTCCTGCCGCGCGTCGGTCGTCATGGTCGTCTCGTGGGTATCAAAAAATGTTGATGAATAAAGGACGAAAAAGCGATGGTCAGTTGCAGCAGGAGCCGGCCCGCAGCACGGGGAGCGCACCCTTCCTCGGCTGCATCGCCACCGCGAGGTCGTGCACCTCGGCCAGCGCGTCGGGGAGGATGCGGTAGTACGACCAGCGTCCCTCTCGCCGGTCGGCCACGAGGCCGGCCGCCTTCAGCACGCGCAGATGGAACGACAGCCGCGACTGCGCCGCCTCGAGCTCGTCCTGCAGGTCGCACACGCACCGCTCCCCGCCGCGCAGCATCTCGAGGATGCCGAGCCGCGTCTCGTCGGAGAGCGCGTGGAACAGGACGGCGGCGCGGGAGAGGTCGAGGGCGGCGGGCATGCGGGTAATATATCAAGAATAGTTGATGTGTCAATGCCTTCGGCCCTCGACCCTCGGCGGCTGACCGGCGTACGCGGCTCGGCGGCCGTGTACGACGCTCGCGCCGCGAGGACGCCCGTGAGCAGGCCGACGGCCGAGGGCCGACGGCGGCTGCTGTTATCTTCCCTCCCATGACGATCACCCCCATTCGCCTCGTCTGCGTCGACGTGGACGGCACGATGGTCGGCCACAGCGGCACCGTGCACCCCGCCGTGTGGGAGGCCGCCGAGCGTGCGCGCTCCTCCGGCCTGCTCATCACCATGAACTCCGGCCGCCCCGGCTTCGGCGTCACGCGCACGCTGGCCGAGCGGCTCGCGCCCGGCGGGTGGCACTGCTTCCAGAACGGCGCGAGCGTGCTCAACCTCGCCACCGGCGACTCGCTCTCGTCGTACCTCGACCCCGAGTCGGTCTCCATGCTCGTCGCGCGCGCGCGGGCGACGGGCCGCATCCTCGAGCTCTACTCGGACGACGACTACGTCTGCGAGAGCGACGCGCCGATCGCCGTGAAGCACGCGGGGCTGCTCGGCGTGGCGTTCGAGCCGCGGCCGTTCGAGACGCTGCGCGGGCGCGTGGTGCGCGCGCAGTGGCTCACGACGCACGCGGAGGCCGGGACCGTGCTCGCCGAGCCGCACCCCGGGATCGAGCTCTCGCCGTCGCTCGCGCCGCTCATGCCCGAAGCACGCTTCATCAACCTCACGCGCGAGGGGGTGGACAAGGCCACGGCGGTGCGCCTCGTCTCCGAGGCCTACGGCGTGCCGCTCGCGCAGGTGATGTACGTCGGCGACGGCCTCAACGACACGCCCGCGCTGCGCATCGTCGGGCTGCCCGTCGCGATGGCGAACGCCGAGCCCGAGGCGCGCGCCGCGGCGCGCCACCACGTGGGCCACGTGGACGAGGGCGGGCTGGCGGAAGCGCTCGACCTCGCCCTCGCCGCATGACCGCACGGCCCTCGGCCGAGGACGTCGAGCAGCGCGTGAACGAGCTGCTCGACCAGATGACCATCGAGGAGAAGCTCGGCATGCTCGGCGGCGTCGACGCGTTCGACGTGCCCGGGCTCCCGCGCCTCGGCGTCCCGCGCCTCGGGACGTCCGACAGCCCGTTCGGCGTGCGCGCCACCGGGCCGGCGACGCTCTATCCGGGCGGCATCGCGCTCGCGGCGACGTGGAACCCGGAGCTCGCGCGGCGCATCGGCACCGAGATCGGTCGCGACATGCGCGCCCGCGGCCGCCACTACTCGCTCGGCCCCGGCGTGAACATCTACCGGTCGCCGCTCAACGGCCGGAACTTCGAGTACTTCGGCGAGGACCCGTGGCTCGCCGCGCGCATGGCCGTGGCGTACGTCGCCGGCCTCCAGTCGCAGGGCGCGAGCGCGACGGTGAAGCACTTCGTCGGCAACGAGTCGGAGTACGCGCGCCACGTCACCGACGCGCGCATCGACGAGCGCGCGCTCCGCGAGATCCACCTCCCCGCGTTCGAGGCCGCGGTGAAGGAGGCGCGCGCCGGCGCGGTGATGAGCGCGTACAATCTCACCAACGGCGTGCAGATGTCGGCCAACCGCCGCCTCGCCGTCGAGGTGCTCAAGGAGGAGTGGGGCTTCGACGGCGTCCTCATGTCCGACTGGGGCGGCGTGCACGACACCGAGGGCGCGGCGAACGGCGGCACGGACCTCGAGATGCCCGGGCCGCAGTACTTCGACCCGGCGGCGCTGCTCCCCCTCGTGCGCAGCGGGCGCGTCGCCGAGGCGACCATCGACGACAAGGTGCGGCGCCTCCTGCGCAACGTCGTGCGCTTCGGCTGGATGGACCGTCCGCAGCTCGATCCGTCGGTCCCGCGCTACCGCGCGTCCGCGCGCGCGGCGGCGCTCCAGGGCGCGCGCGAGGCGATGGTGCTCCTCGTGAACGACGGCCCAATGCTTCCGCTCGACCGGAGCCGCGTGCGCACCGTCGCGGTCATCGGGCCCACGGGCCATCCCGGCGTGCCGCTGGGGTGGGGGAGCGCCGCGATCCCCACGTACCACCGCGTGAGCTTCGTCGAGGGCATCGGCGACTACCTCGGCGAAGCGGGCGCGGTGCACCACGCGCGCGGCATTCCATCGATCGCGAACGTCGTCGCGCGCACGCGCTTCACGACCGAGCCGGGCGGCGAGACGCCGGGGCTGCGCGTGGAGTCGTTCGCGACTCGGCAGATGGACGACGCGCCCACGAAGACGTCGGTCGCCGGCGCGATCTCGGCCGGCGCGCCGCTCGACCTCGCGGTCCTCGCCGCCGGCGAGCCGCTCGACTTCTCCGTCTTCGGCGACGCCTCGCGTCCCTTCGTCCGACGGTGGACGGGGTGGTACACTCCCGAAGTCGCCGGCGCGCACGACCTCGTCGTGCAGTTGGGCGGCTTCGGCGACGCGGGATACCGGCTGCGGGTGGACGGCCGGGTCGTCGCCGACCGCTGGTCGCGCAACCACGCGGTGCTCGAGGCGACCACGGTCGAGCTGGACGCGCGGCCGCACGAGGTCGCGCTCGAGTACCACACGGTGCACGGCTTCGGCGTGCCGTTCCTCCGCATGGGGATCGTCCGACAGGGCGCGTGGGTGGATGCCGCCGCGGTGGAGATGGCGGCGCGCGCGGACGCGGTGGTCGTCGCCGTGGGCTTCGACGATCAGAGCGAGGCGGAGAACTGGGACCGCACCTTCCGCCTCCCGCCGGGCCAGGACGAGCTGATCGCGCGGGTCGCGGCGGCGAACCGCAACGTCGTCGTCGTGCTCACCGGCGGCGGCGCGTGCGACATGACGCGCTGGCTCGAGCGCGTGCCCGCGGTCATCCAGGCGTGGTACCCGGGCCAGGAGGCGGGGCGCGCGCTCGCCGAGATTCTGTTCGGCGACGTGTCTCCCTCGGGGCACCTGCCGGCGACGTTCGAGCGCCGCGCGGAGGACAACCCGACCTTCGGGAGCTACTACCCGGCCGAAGGGAGCAACGTGGTCGAGTACCGCGAGGGCGTCTTCGTCGGCTACCGCGGCTACGAGCGGAACGGCACGGCGCCGCTCTTCCCGTTCGGGCACGGGCTCTCGTACACGACGTTCCGGTACGACGACCTCGTCGTGTCGCCCGTCGCGGGCCCGTCGGGCGCCGGCGCGCGCTGGGAGGTCTCCTTCGACGTGACGAACGCGGGCGAACGCGAGGGCGCTGCGGTGGCGCAGGTCTACGTGCGCGACCCCGAAGCGAGCGTGCCGCGCCCGCCGAAGGAGCTCGAGGGCTTCGCGAAGGTGGCACTGCGCCCGGGCGAGACGCGCCGCGTGACCGTGCCACTCACGCTGCGCTCGCTCGCGTTCTACGACGTGGAGGCCGCGCAGTGGCGTGCGGAGGCGGGCACGTTCGAGGTGCTCGTGGGCGGCTCGTCCGCGGACACGCCGCTGCGTGAGAGGCTCACGCTCGAGCAGACGCTCACGACGCGCGAGTAGCGGCCCTCGGCCGCGAACTGGCGGCCGAGGGCCGTGGGCACCCCGCGTTACCGGTTCCGCTCGCCGGAGCTCGTCGCGCCGGTGCCCGACGTCCCCGTGCCGCCGACCCGCGTGCGCTCGTCGGGCTCGCCCGTGTCGGCGCGGAGGGCCGTCTGCGTCGAGTCGGGGGAGGTCATCCCCTCGCTCGGCGGGCGGCGGCCGCGCGCTGTGCCGCCTGCACCGGCCGAGCCGGTCGCGCCGGCGCTGGCGCCCGTCCTCGCGCCGGTCGTGCCGGTCGTGGCGGTCGTGGCGCTGCGCGTCGTCGCGTCGCGCATCGTCGTGCGCGACACCTCGCGGTCGGTCGTGCGGTCCTGGTCGCCGAAGAGGCCGAGCCCGCGGCGGGCGGCGAGCTCGTTGTGCACGTCCGAGACGCCGGCGCACTGCTCCGCGATCTCCTCGGCGAGCCGGCGCGCGCGGCGGTCCTCGACCTCGCCCGTCAGCGTCACCTCGCCGTTCTCGACGCGGAGGTCGATGTCGCTCGCGTCGATGCCGGGGTGGCGCGTCAGCGCCTCGCAGACTTCTTCGCGAATGCGCTCGTCGGAGCGGCGATAGCTCCGCGGGCCCAGTCCCGCGAACCCGCGGCCCGTCGAGCCCCGGCCGCCCTCGTACGAGCCGCGCAGCGCACCCATCCCGCCGCTCGCGTGGCGCGTGTCGCCGATGCCCCAGTCCTGGTCGCGGCCGCCGACGTCCATGCCGCCGCGGCCGTACTCGAGCGCGCCGCCGTGTCCGTAGCCGCCGGAGCCGCCCATGTAGCCCGCGCCGCCGAAGCCGCGCCACTCGCCCGACGTGCCGCGGGTCTCCGCGATGTCGTTCCGCTCCATGAACGCGCTCGGGCCCGGCCGCTCGGCCTCCCACGTCTCCGGACCCGCGTGCCAGCTCCGGCCGGTGAAGTCGTAGCGCTCCTGGTTGCCGTAGCGCCCGTAGCGGCCGCCGCGGTCGCGGTCGTAGCGATCGCGATCGTAGCGGTCGGCCTCGAAGCGCTCGCGGTCGGCGAGGTCGCCGCGGTACTCGCGATAGTCCGGGCGCGCCTCGCGATAGTCGCCGCGCATCTCGCCGTAGTCGCGCTCGCTCGCGTAGCCGTACCGCGGGTAGTCGCGACCGTGCTCGCGGTTCTCGTAGTCGCGCCACTGCTCGCCCTGCGCGCGCCACGTGTCGGCGAACTCGCGCCAGCGCCCGCGGGGGCCGGCGCCGTACTCGCGGCCGCCGAAGTCGCGTCCGCCGTACTCGCGGTCCGCGTTGCTCCAGTAGTCGCGTCCATAGCCGCCCTCTGCACGGCCCCGGCCGTACGCGTGCCCGCCCTCGCCAGGGTAGTCCCAGTCTCGAGCGTCGCGTCTGTAGTCTCGTGCCATACGCCTCACCTCGCTATCAGGGGTCCACCCCAGGCGGCCATGCGTCCGCGGCCGCGCATCGGGGGTGGAGCGTGGCCTCAAAGGGCGTACCAGATGGCATGGGAGAACGCGTGATCGGACTCCGGGGACGGCGGGCATTGACATAGGGGTGGGGGGTATGTAGGCTCATACCCAGGAGGGCTATCGAGCCCGATCACGACGGCCGACCGGCCGGCATTCGGAGGAGGATTCATGGACCGCGTCACGATGACCATCGAAGGGATGAGCTGCGGCCACTGCGTCATGGCCGTGCGCCGCGCGCTGCAGGCGATCGACGGCGTCGAGGTGGAGGAGGTGAGGGTCGGGAGCGCCACCGTGGCGTACGACCCCGCCACGACCAGCGCCGAGCAGCTCGCCGGGGCGGTGCAGGACGAGGGCTACGAGGTCGTGTCCGCCGCGTAGGCGCACGACGCGAGACGCGCCGGCACGCCGGCGGGAGCGCAACGATGTCGATCACGGGCAGCGACTGGCTGGTCATCCTCGCGGGGATCGCGGCCATCGCGTGGGTCAACTGGTACTTCTTCCTCGCGGGCCGCGGGCCGAAGCGATAGAGAGGCGGCAATGACGACGATCGGCGGGAGCGCGGCTCTCGGCCGGGTGCCCGCACCCACCCGCGACCCGCGCGCCGAGGGCGGCACGGAGGAGACGCTCCGCATTCCCGTCACCGGGATGACCTGCGCCGCGTGCAGCGCCCGCGTGCAGCGCACGCTGCAGAAGCAGGCCGGGGTGAGCGACGCGAACGTGAACCTCATGATGAAGACCGCGACGGTGCGCTACGACCCCGCCGCGGTCACGCCCGACCGGCTCGTGGAGGCCATCCGCGCCACGGGGTACGGCGCCGAGCTCGCGTCGCCCGACCAGACCGCGTTCGAGGAGCAGGCGGCGCGCGACCGCGCGCAGGACGAGGAGTTCCGCGAGCTGCGCACCAAGGCGCTCGTGAGCGGGATCGTCGGCGTCCTCGCGATGCTCGTGTCGATGCCGCTGATGAGCGGGATGATGGAGGGCGCGACGCGCCACAGCCACCAGTCGGCGGACCCGCTCATGCGCTGGGCCATGGAGCATCTCGACCCGGCGCTCCGCGGCGCGATGCCGTGGCTGTACGCCGTGGACGCCACGGCCATCACGTGGACGCTGCTCTTCGTCACGCTCGGCGTGATGGCGTGGGCCGGCCGCCACTTCTACACGCGCGCCTGGTCCGCCTTCCGCCACCACTCGGCCGACATGAACACGCTCGTCGCCGTCGGCACGGGCGCGGCGTTCCTCTACTCCGTCGTCGCGACGACGGCGCCGCGCTTCTTCCTGAGCCGCGGTCTCGCGCCGGACGTGTACTACGAGGCCGTGGTCATCATCGTCGCGCTGATCCTCACCGGCAACGCGTTCGAGGCGCGCGCGAAGAAGCGCACGTCCTCGGCCCTGCGGAGTCTGGCTCAGCTGCAGCCCAGGACGGCGCGGGTGGTGCGCATGGACCAGGAGGTGGACGCGCCCATCGAGACGCTGGAGAGCGGCGAGACCGTCGTCGTCCGTCCGGGCGAGCGCGTGCCGGTGGACGGCACCGTGCTCGAGGGCGAGAGCGCGGTGGACGAGAGCATGCTCACCGGCGAGTCGCTCCCCGTGCCGAAGGAGGCGGGGGACGCCGTCATCGGCGGCACCATCAACCGCACGGGGGCGTTCCGCTACCGGGCGACGACACTCGGCGCCGACTCCGTGCTCGCGCGCATCGTGCGGCTCATGCGCGACGCGCAGGGGAGCCGCGCGCCCATCCAGCGACTCGCCGACCGCATCAGCGGGATCTTCGTCCCCGTCGTCCTCTCCATCGCGATCGCGACGTTCGTGGCGTGGTACGTGGCCGCGGAGCAGGCGCCGGCGGGGCGCGCGTTCGCGGCGGCGGTCGCGGTGCTCATCATCGCCTGCCCGTGCGCCATGGGGCTCGCCGTGCCCACCGCCGTGATGGTCGCGACGGGCAAGGGCGCGGAGCTCGGCGTGCTGATCAAGGGGGGCGAGGCGCTCCAGCGCGCGGGGGACGTGCGCACCGTCGTCCTCGACAAGACGGGCACGGTCACCGAGGGGCGCCCTACCGTGACGGACGTCGTGGCCGCGCCGGAGGGGACGCACGACGAGGCGGCGCTGCTCCGACTCGTGGCCTCGCTCGAGACGCTGTCCGAGCACCCCCTCGCGGACGCCATCGTCCGCCGCGCGAAGGACGACGGGCTCGCGCTCGCGACGCCGGAGGCGTTCGAGTCCGTGACCGGGCGCGGCGCCGTGGGCGCGGTGGACGGGCGGGCGCTCGCCGTGGGCAACGAGGCGCTCCTGCGCGACTACGCCGTGGACGCGGCGCCGCTGCGCGCGGCGGCCGAGCGGCTGGCGGCGGAGGGGAAGACGCCGGTGTACGTGGCGGTCGACGGCAGGCTCGCGGGCGTGATCGCCGTGGCGGACCCGATCAAGGAGACGTCGCGCGAGGCGATCCGGCGGCTGCACCAGATGGGGCTCGAGGTCGTGATGCTCACCGGCGACAACCGCCGCACCGCCGACGCCGTCGCGCGCGCGGCGGGAATCGACCGCGTCGTCGCGGAAGTTCTCCCGCAGGGGAAGGTCGACGAGATAGAGCGGCTGCAGGCCGAGGGAAAGGTCGTGGCGATGGTGGGCGACGGCATCAACGACGCGCCGGCGCTCGCGAAGGCCGACGTCGGCATGGCCATCGGCACCGGGACGGACATCGCGGCCGAGGCGGGGGACGTGGTGCTGATGCGCGGAGACCTGCGCGCGGCGGCGCAGGCGATCGCGCTCTCGCGCCGCACGATGCGCACGATGAAGCAGAACCTGTTCTGGGCGTTCGTCTACAACGTCGTCGGCATCCCCGTCGCCGCCGGCGCGCTCTACCCGGCGCTCGGCCTCCTGCTGAGCCCCATCCTCGCGAGCGCGGCGATGGCGTTCAGCTCGGTGAGCGTGGTGGCGAACAGCCTGCGTCTGCGCGGGGCGAGGATCTAGCGGACGGCACACTCGGCGGGAGCGAAAATGCCAAAGCACGCGGATTGCGGCTGTGGGGTCGAGGAGGGCGGCCGCAAGGCCGTCGGCGTCGATCCCGACGCGAAGGATCGGAACCTCAAGCGCCTGCGGCGCATCGAGGGGCAGGTGCGCGGTCTGCAGAAGATGGTCGAGGAGGACCGCTACTGCCCCGACATCCTCACGCAGATCTCGAGCGTGCACGAGGCGCTGCGCGCCGTGGGGCGCGAGCTCATGCGCAACCACCTCAAGCACTGCGTCACCGCGGCCACGCGCTTCGACCAGGCCGACGCGGACGCCATGTACGACGAGGTGGTCGAGATGATGTACAAGCACACACGCTGAGAGAGCGGACGCCGCATGCCGAATACCCACTCGCCTCACCTGCTCCGCGCGGCGCTGCTCGCCGCCGCCCTCGCCGCCCGCCCGGCCCGCGCCGGCGCGCAGACCGACTACTACAACACCGATGCGGGGCGACCCATCAGCGTCGAGGACGCGTACCCCGTCGAGCGGCGCGCGGTGGAGCTCCAGCTCGCGCCGCTGCGCCTCGAGCGCGCGCGCGGTGGCGTCTACACGTGGGCGCTGGAGCCCGAGCTCGCCGTCGGCATCCTGCCGCGCACGCAGGTCGAGATCGGCGTTCCGCTGGCCCTCGTCGACGCGGGAGCGTTCGGCCGGACGTCGGGGCTCGCCGGCGTCGAGCTGTCGGTCCTGCACAACCTGAACACCGAGACCGCGATCCCCGCGCTCGGCGTCGCGGGCGAGGTGCTGCTTCCCGCGGGCGGCCTCGGGCCGGCGCGGGCCCTCGCGTCGCTGAAGGGGATCGCCACCAAGACCTTCCGCACCGTGCGCTTCCACGCGAACGCGGCGTACACGTTCGGCGCGGAGCCGGAGGCGGGCCAGGGTGGGCTCGCCGAAACGTCCCGGTGGATGGGTGGGCTCGCCGTCGACCGCACCTTCCCGCTCCGCTCGCTGCTGGCGACCGCCGAGGTGGTCGCGCGTCAGCCGCTGGTAGCCGACGAGGAGGTCGCGTGGGAGACGGCGGCGGGCACGCGCTACCAGCTCGCCCCACGCTGGGCCGTCGACGCCGGCGTGGGGTATCGATTCACCGGGGACGAGCGCCCCTGGTTCGTCACGTTCGGCGGCGCCTACGCGTTCGGGCTGCCGTGGAGAAACCACTGATGCGCAGCACCCGCCGTCGTCTCCTCCCGCTCCTCGCGCTCGCCGCACTCCTCGCCCCGGTGGGGTGCGCGCAGTGGGTGCGGCAGCACGAGACGTTCTACCTCCAGGCGTCGCACAACTGGCGCTTCCGCGACCAGTACCAGGGCGCGGACCGCCTGTTCAACGCCTTCGACTACGGCCACGCGGTGCTCTACGAGACGCTGTGGAGCGAGCCGGACGCGCCGGCCTCGGAGCTCGAGGAGGACGAGTACAACTACCTGGTGACGAAGGTGCTCGTGCGCCCGCCGCGCGTGCCGCTCGAGGAAGGGGCCATCGAGGTGCGCTACGCGCAGCTCGCGCCCGAGGCGAAGCTCATGTTCGAGTGGGCGCACGTGCTGCACCGGCAGATGTACGACGTGCTCGCCGACGAGCGGCTCTCGCAGGCCGCGAAGGACCGCGAGATCGCGCGGCTGCTCGCGTACTACCGGACGCGGCCGGACCTCGCCTTCAGCGCGCGGCCCAAGAGCATGAAGCTGATGCAGGAGCAGCCGTACTCGCTCGCGTTCCGCACGAAGTACCCGAAGTTCAACGGGCTGATCTGGGCGTACCACTGGATGCAGGTCGGGCTGTACGAGCCGCTCGCCACGGGCCGCACGCCCGAGGAGCGGCAGGCGCTCGTGCGCGCGACGGTCGGGCGCTTCTGGCAGATGCTGATGCGCCCCGTCGAGGGGATGCCGCACCAGATGCCGATGACCGCGGCCGTCGCGCCGACGTTCGCGGCGCGCTACCCCGAGGCGGCGATCGTCTTCGACAACCTGCACTCGATGCACGACGTCATCTCGGACATCCTGGCGAACCCCGCGGTGCCGCGCGACCGCAAGCGCGCCGAGATCCTGCGCGCGGCGCGGCTGTTCCGGGACGACACGTCGTACGTGATGAGCGAGGCGGCGTGGCGCACGATGTCGGCACACATGGGCGTCGAGAACATGGGCGGGCCGGCGGTGGGCTTCCTCCCGGCCCTCCCGACGCCGACGGTGTCGTACGGCGCCGTGATGACGCACGACGACCGCACCGGCGCGATGACGGGGTTCAAGTACGGGCAGGCGGTGGGCGGCGAGCACGCCGGGCACGGGGCGACGGGCGCGGCACGCCCGGACAGCGCGCCGCCGGCGGCGGACCCGCACGCGGGGCACGCGATGCCGGCGCCGGCCGCGCAGCCCGCGGCATCGCCGCATCAGCACGAGGCGAGCGGCGAGGTGGCGCCGGCGGCGAAGAAGGCGGCGACGAAGAAGCCCGCCGCGAAGAAGCCGGCCGCCAAGAAGCCGGCCGCGAAGAAGCCCGCCGCCAAGCCTCCCGCCAAGCCCGCGCCGAAGCCGGCCCCGAAGCCCGCCGACCCACACGCGGGACACCACCCGCCCGTGTGAGGCGCCGGCGGCGGCCGCCGGCGCAGCGCATGGCGAAGCTCGTGATGGCGAGCCTGCCGCGCGCGCCGCTCACTCCCGCCGCCGGTGCCGCCTGAGCGCGGCGTGGATCCCGCCCGCGAGGCCCAGGTGAGCCGCGAGGCCCGCGACGACGGCGGCCGCCGCGAGCGTCCCGAGCACGAGCGCGGCCCACGCCGCGCGCACCACGAGCGCGTGCGCCGCGACGACGGCGACGACCACCGCCGGCAGGATCCAGCGCGGCGCGGGCAGCGGCGGCAGCGACCGGTGCGCAGGCGGCGGCGCGTCCTGCGCGTCGCCGGCCCGGGGCGCGGCGGCGAGGGCGAACTGGAGATCCGAGACGCCGACCGAGCCGCGCTCCGCCACGCGGAGCCCCGCGCGCCCGAGCAGGTCGACGATCTCCCGAAGCGGCACGTGGCCGTGGCGGTGGAGGCGGGAGATGAGACCGCCGCGCTTCCTGGCCGGCGGCTCGAAGTCCACCGCGAGCACGCGGCCGCCGGGCTTCAGCACGCGGCGGATCTCCGCCGCGAAGCTCTCGCGCACCGAGCGCGGTAGGTGGTGCATCATGAGCGTGCTCAGCACGACGTCGAAGCTCGCGTCGGCGAAGGGGAGCGCCTCGGCGCGCGCGACCTCGAACGTGACGTCGAGCCCCGCCTTCGCGGCCTTCGCGCGGGCCTGCTCGACCATCTCGGGCGAGGCGTCCACGCCGCGCACGGTGCCGGTCGCCCCGACGCGCCGCCGGGCGGCGACGGCGAGGCTCCCCGTCCCGCACCCCACGTCGAGCACCGACTCGCCCGGAGCGAGTCCGGCCAGCTCCGCCAGCCGCTCGCGGAGCGCGCGCTCGCGCCCCAGCGTGACCAGCCAGGCGAGGAGGTCGTAGTGCCGTGCTGCGGAGTGCATGACGAGGCTCTTCGGGCCCGTCGCCTGCGTCTCGTCCGTCGTCATTGGCGTACCTCGAGGAGTGTCGGGGTCCCTATATGTGCACCCGCCGCAGGAGCTGCGCGTTGACGGCGACGATCACCGTGCTCAGCGACATGAGCACCGCCCCGACGGCCGGGTGCAGCACCACGCCCCACGGCGCGAGCACGCCGGCCGCGAGCGGGATGGCGACCACGTTGTAGCCGGCGGCCCACCAGAGGTTCTGGACCATCTTCCGGTAGGTCGCCCGGCTCAGTCGCACGATGCGCGGCACGTCGCGCGGGTCGCTCCGGACGAGCACGACGTCGCCCGCCTCGACGGCCACGTCGGTGCCCGCGCCGATGGCGACGCCGACGTCCGCGGTCAGCAGCGCGGGCGCGTCGTTCACGCCGTCGCCCACCATGGCGACGCGCTTCCCCTGGCGCTGGAGCTCCTGGATCTTCGCGGCCTTCTGGTCGGGCAGCACCTGCGCGAAGACCGTGTCGATGCCGAGGTCCCTCGCGACGGCATCGGCGACGGCCTGCGCGTCGCCGGTGAGCATCACGACCTCGATGTGCTCCGCGTGCAGGCGCTCGATCGCCTCGCGCGACTCCGGTCGCACCGCGTCGGCGACCGCGAAGGCGGCGATGACGCGCTGGCCCTCGACGAGGTAGATCGTCCCCTGGCCGCGCGATGCCGCCCGCTCGGCCGCGGCGCGCACCGTCGCCCCCGGCTGAACGCCGATGGCCGCGAGCAGGTTGGGGCCGCCGCCCGAGAGCGCGCGCCCCTCCACGGTGCCGCGCACGCCACGACCCGGGACGTACTCGAAGCCCTGTGCGCTCGGGATCGCCAGGCCGCGCTCCTCTGCGCTCCTCACGATGGCGCGCGCCACCGGGTGCTCCGAGTCTCGCTCGAGCGCCGCCGCGAGGCGAAGCGCCTCGTCCGCAGGAGTGCCGTCCGTCGCGACGTCCACGACGCGGTGCTCGCCGAGCGTGAGCGTCCCCGTCTTGTCGAACACGACGGCGGTGATGTTCCGGGCTTCCTCGAGTCCCCGCCGGTCTCGCACGAGGAGGCCGGCGCGCGCGCCGAGCGTGGTGGAGATGGCGACGACGAGGGGGATCGCGAGCCCGAGCGCGTGCGGGCACGCGATCACGAGCACGGTCACCACACGCTCCACCGCGTACGCCGCCGTCGCCCCGGCGACCAGCCAGCCGATGAGCGTGATCACCGCCGCGACCACCGCGATGATCGTGAGGTAGAACGCGGCGCGATCGGCGAGCGCCTGGGCGCGTGAGCGGGACGTCTGCGCCTGCTGCACCAGGCGCATGATGCCGGCGAGCGCAGTGCGCTCCCCGATGCCGGTGACCTCGACGCGGAGGGAGCCGGACTCGTTCACCGTCCCCGCGATGACCCTGTCGCCCTCGCCCTTCTCGACCGGACGCGACTCGCCGGTGATCATGGCCTCGTTGACCGCGCTGTGCCCCTGGCGCACGACGCCGTCGGCCGGAACGCTCGCGCCGGGGCGTACGAGCAGGAGGTCGCCCTCGCGCAGCTCGCCGATCGGCACTTCCTCGACGCGGTCGCCCTCCAGCCTCACGGCCACGCTCGGCAGCAGCTTCGCCAGCTCGTTCAGCGCGCCCTGCGCCTGCGAGATCGAGCGCATCTCGATCCAGTGGCCCAGCACCATGATGGTGACCAGCGTGGCGAGCTCCCACCACAGGTCCATGCCGGGGACGCCCAGCGTCACGGCGGCGCTGAAGACGAAGGCGACGGTGATGGCCAGGGAGATGAGCGTCATCATCCCCGGCTGGCGCGCGCGGAGCTCGCCGACGGCGCCGCGGAGGAAGACGACGCCTCCGTAGAGGAACACGAGCGTGCCGAAGAGGGCGGGGACGTAGCGCGAGCCGGGGAACACGGGCGCCCGGTAGCCGAACCACTGCTGCAGCATCGGCGTCCAGACGAGCGTCGGCACGGTGAGCGCGAGCGTCAACCAGAACTTGTCGCGGAACATCGCGACGCTGTGCCCGGCGTGCTTGTCGTGGCCGGCGTGCTCGTCGTGCTCGCGCCGGCGGCCATCGCGGCCATCGTGGCCGCCGTGGCCGTGCCCCTGATGGCCCGCGTGGTGGTGCTCGCTCATGTCGGCCGACTCCGCCGGGAGGTATCCGCGCCCCTCACCCGTGATGGTACCATTCGGAAGGCCCGCCTGCGCGCCGTGAGGCCGGCGCGGGTTCCTGGACGAGGTCGTCACGGAGAGAATGCCCCGGCGACGGCAGCGCGGTGACGCGTCGGTGCGCGACTTGCCGCCCCTGTCCACATCCAACCCCCCATCGCGATGACCACGAGCGAAGAGACGGACGGCCTCGACCACCCGGTGATCCGGCGCCTCGTGCAGGAGGCGAACGCCCTCTCGCTGGCGGAGCGCGCGACCCTGCTCAAGGGGCTCATCCCGGGCATCGCGCGGGAGATGTCCCCGCGCGAGTTCGAGGCGCTGGCGCACGAGCTCCGGCTCAAGGGGGAGCGCTTCCACGATGCCCAGGCGCACCCCGGCCACGGCCGCGAGACGCGACGCGTGGTCGGCGAGCGCGACTACGAGGGGCGCTGACGCAGGCCCCAGGAGGTCCACCGTGACCACGTACCTCGACGACTTCGAGTCCCGCGTCACGCGGATCGTCGCGCGCGCCGACGAGGAGCGCGCCGCGGCGATGCGCGAGCTCGACCCCGACATGGCGCAGCGGCTGCGTGCGCAGTCCGCGTTCGACCGCCTCGCCGAGCACCTCCACCGCGACGAGCTGCGGCCGCGCATGGAGGCCGTCGCGCGACACTTCGACGGCGCGCGTCTCCAGCACGTGAAGACGGCGGACGGCGTCTTCTCGAAGGTCACCCTGCCGCACGCCGAGGGCTATCCGGTCGGCGCGATGCTGACGATGGGCATCCGGCTCGATCCGGCGACGGGCGCGGCCGCCGTCACCTACCGGCTCGAGACCGACCCGCTCCTCGCCGAAGTCGTGGGCCACCAGGAGCTCATCGTGGGGACGGACCGGCCGGACATGGCGGCCGCGGTCGGGTGGATCGAGCGGCAGCTCCTCGCGTTCGTCGAGACGTACCTTCGCATCGAGCACGAGCGGTGGTACGGGCACCACATCGACCGCGACGCGTCGAGCCCGCGGTCCTTCACCGCGCGCCTGGAGCCGCCCGCGGCGGATGCGCCCGTCGCGGAGGCGCCCGCGGCGGACTGAGGCCGGCAGGCCGTAGGGGAATTCCGGACGGCGGCGCAACGCCTTCCCGACTGCTCGCGCGCGGCCGCGGGGTAGCTTCAGGATGGGCCCGTGGAGGGCCCGTACATCCCTGAATCCATGCGCCCCCTTCGCCGCCTCGCCGCCGTGCTCTCGAGCATGCTCGTCCTGCAGCTCTCGCTGCCGGGCGGCGGCGCGCCGTGCGCGCCACACGGCAGCGAGGCGCCGCGCCGGACGCCAGCTCACGTCACGCACGCCGTGGCGTCCGGCGCCAACTCGAGCCACATGGCCGCGGTCGACGATGCGAGCCGCGTCGCTCCGCGGGACTGCGACGCGCCAGGCAGGCACGAGCGCACGTCACCGTCCGCGCAGTGCCTGTCGATGACGGCGTGTGTCGTCGCCGCGCCCGCGGCCCCCGTGGTGGGGACCGTCGCCGTGCGCGTCGCCTCGCTCCACTCGCCCGAGCCCGAGCCGTTCCGCGCCGGCCCCGCCGCGGCGCCCGAGCTCCCGCCTCCGCGCGCGTAGTCTCCCGCTCGCGCATCGCCGCGAGCCGCGCCCCGCCGGAGCGTCCGGCGGGGGACCTCGCGTCGCGCCGCACCCGGCCCACGGCCGCACGCGGCCTCGGAGACTACCCCCATGAAGTCGTGCTGCTCGCTCCTCGCGCTCGCGCTCGCGTCGGTCGCCCCGCACGCCGCGAGCGCCCAGCCCTCGCCGCTCGTGCTCGGCGACCTCCATCGCGAAGTCGTGCGCGCGAGCCCCCGCGCCGCCGCCGCTCGCGCGCTCGCCCGCGCCGCCGAGGCCCGCGTACCGGGCGCGAAGCTCCCGCCGGACCCGCAGCTGCAGCTCGGGTTCATGAACTACTCGCTGCCGAGCCTCGCCCCGATGGACCCGCTCGGCATGACGCAGCTCCAGCTCATGCAGATGCTCCCGCTGGGCGGGAAGCTCGGACTGTCCGGCCGCGTCGCCGAAGCGCAGCACGCTGCCCAGCGCGCGCGCGCCGCGGACGTCGAGTGGGAGGTGCGCAGCCAGGTCGCCATGGCGTTCTACGACCTGTACCAGGCCGACCAGGGGCTCGTCGTGGCGCGCGAGACGATCAGGCTCCTTCAGGACGCCCGCGCGACCGCCGAGGCGATGTACCGCGTGGGCGAGGGGCGTCAGGCCGACGTGCTCCGGGCGCAGGTCGAGATCGCCCGCATGACGGAGGACACGCTGCGCATGCGTGCGATGCGGTCCACCATGGTCGCGCGCCTCGACGCGCTGCTCGACCGCGCGCAGGGCGCAGACGTCGGCGCGCCCGCACTGCCGCAGTTTCCGGCCGAGGTGCCGTCGCTCGACTCGCTCGACGCGCTCGCGCGGGCCAACCGCCCGATGCTCGCGGCCGGCGAGCAGGCGCTGCAGGCCGCGCAGGCCGGCGAGCAGCTGATGCGCCGCGAAATCTGGCCAGACCTGCAGCTCGGGGTGGCGTACGGACAGCGCGCCGCGAGCGACGGCATGGG
>JBJMNJ010000365.1:0-12085 GCA_045804325.1 Gemmatimonadaceae bacterium | reverse complement strand
GAGCAGCGGCGGCCGCACGTGGCCGCCGCGGAGCCCCACGGCGTCCATCGCCGCCTTCACGCCGGCGGGGCCGAGCGCGCCCACGATGTCACGCCCGAGCGGCGAGAGCCGCGCCTGCGCCTGCTCGGCCGACTGCTGCTCCGGCTTCTTGTCCACGCGCACGCACAGCTCGGGGGCGAACAGCGCCGCCGCGAGGATGCCGCCGCACGCGCCGCGCCGCCGCGCCTCGCGGAACGTCGGCGCGTGGCCCGTGAGCACGGTGAAGTCGTCCCCCTGCACCTCGAGATAGCGCGAGAGCCGTTCGGGCTCACCGCCGCTGTCCTTCATGCCGACGACGTTCGGGTGCTCCGACAGGCGGTGCACCAGCTCCGGCGCGAGCACCACGTGCGTGTACTTCGGCATGTTGTACAGCAGCAGCGGCACGGGGCTCTCGTCGGCGAGCGTCAGGAAGTAGCGCTCGATCGCCGCGTCGGGGTACATCCCCGCGAAGTAGTGCGGCGGGAGCGCGAGCGCGAGGTCCGCGCCCTCGCGCGCCGCGTCGCGGGCGCGCTCGACCGCCTGCCACGTGCTCTCCGCGCCGACGCCGGCGAGCACCCACTTGCTCTTCGGCACCACCTCGCGCGCCATCGCCACCAGCCGCGCGCGCTCGGCCTCGCGCAGCAGTGCGGCCTCGCCGGTGGAGCCCGCGACGAGGACGCCCGAGAGCCCCGCGCGCAGGTGCGCGCGCACGTTCGTCACGAACGCCGCCGTGTCCACCGCGCCGTTCGAGCGGAACGGCGTGACGACGGGCGCGAGCACGCCCGCGAGCTTGCGCGTCGCGCTCACGGCGCCGTCCCCACGCCCTGCTTCCACAGGGCGCGCAGGTTGACCTCGAGGTCCGCGGGGCGCGTCGCGTTCGCCATCGCCGCCTCGAAGGACACGGTGCCGCCGGCCACGAGGTCGGCGAGGTGCTGGTCGAAGGTCTGCATGCCGTGCGGTTCGCGTCCCTCCGCGACCAGGTCGCGGAGCTCGGGGATGTGGTTCTCGAGAATGAGCTCGCGGACGCCGGGCGTCGCGAGCATCACCTCGCACGCCGCGATGCGGCCGCCGCCGTCGGCCCGCGGGAGGAGCCGCTGCGAGACGACGGCGTGCAGCGCCTCGGCGAGCCGCACGCGCAGGGCGTCCTGCTCCTCGGTCGGGAACATGGCGATCACGCGCGCGACGGTGCTCGCCGCGTCCGCGGTGTCCAGCGACGACAGGACCAGGTGCCCCGTCTCCGCGGCCTTGATCGCGGTGTCCATCGTCTCCGCGTCGCGCAGCTCGCCGATCAGCACGACGTCCGGGTCCTGGCGCAGCGCGGCGCGGAGCCCGGTGCGGTAGTCCGGCGTGTCCGTGCCGATCTCGCGCTGCGTGACCGAGCACTGGATGTCGCGGTGCAGGAACTCGATGGGGCTCTCGAGCGTGACGACGTGGCTGTTCGTCCGCGTGTTGATCTGGTTGACGATCGCCGCCAGCGTGCTCGTCCGGCCCGATCCGCTGGCGCCGGTGACGAGCACCAGGCCCCGCGGCGCCTCGGCCACCCGCTCCAGCACGGGCGGCAGCCCCAGCGACTCGATCGTCGGCACCTCGAAGGGGATGACGCGCATGACGATCATGAAGCTCGACCGCTGCCGCAGGATGTTCACGCGGAAGCGGCCGATCCCCGCCGCGCCCCACGAGCAGTCGTAGTCCGTGATGCGGTCGATGCGCGCGCGGTCGTCCTCGTTGGGGATGAAGCGCAGGGCGATCTGCTTCGTCTGCTCCGGGCTCAGCGCCTGCTTCGTGAGCGGCACGAGCCGCCCGTCGATGCGCGCCCGGAAGACGTCGCCCGCCTTGATGTGGAGGTCCGAGGCGCCGCGGTCCACGGCGGCCTTGATGATGCGTTCCATCGGTGGCGTCTGCGGTCAGTAGCCCGCCCGCTTGTCCACGAGGTTGCGCAGCGGGCGCCCCTCGTCGTAGCGGTGCCAGTTGTCGCGGAACAGCTCGAGCGCGCGCTCCCAGTAGCGTCGCGGCGACACCGCGGACACGTGCGGGGTGAGGAGGACCCGTTCAAGCTGCCAGAGGGGGCTGCCGGGCGCCAGGGGCTCCTCGGCGAACACGTCGAGCACCGCGCCGCGCAGCCGTCCCGCCGCCAGCCGCTCCGCGAGCGCGCGCTCGTCCACGAGCGTGCCGCGCGCGACGTTCGCGAAGACGGCGTCTCGCGGCAGCAGGTCGAGCCGCGCGGCGGTCATGAGCCCCGCGGTCTCCGGCGTGTGCGGCGCCGCGAGCACGAGCACGTCCGCGTGCGGCAGCTCCCGGTCGAGGTCCGCGAGCCCGGCCACCCGCTCGAACCCGCGCGGCGCGCCGAGCTCCGGCCGGCGGCGCAGGCCGCTGACGCGCGCCCCGAGCGCCGCGAGGCGCTGCGCGATCGCCTGCCCGAGCCCGCCGCAGCCGACGACGAGGGCGCGGCACTCGCTCAGCTCGCGCACCGCGGCCCCTTCCTCGACGAAGGGCGCCTTGTTCCACTCGCCGCGCCGCTGCTGCACGATCGCGACGTCGAACCCGCGGAGGAAGTGGATCACGCCGCCCACGACGTGCTCGGCGATCGGCACCGCGTGCACGCCGGCGGAGTTCGTGAGGAGCACGTCGCTGGCGACCATCTCGGGAAAGAGCGCGCCGCCGACGCCCGCCGACCCGGAGTGCGCCCAGCGGAGGCGCCGCGCGGCGAGGAACAGCGGGCGCGCGACCCCGAAGCCGAAGTAGGCCTCCGCGTCGCGCACCGCCTCCAGCGCCTCGTCGCTCGGCGGCCGGCCGCCGTCGCCGTCGGACACCGTGGGCGCCTGCACGACGACGACCGCCCAGCCCCGGGGGGCGGCCTCGCGGATCGCGCGCTCCGCGTCGTCCGTGAGTGCCCAGCTCCGGGCGCGCGAGCGGAGGTCGACGACGAGCGTTCGCGCCGCGGCGGCGCTCACGCGTCGATCACGTGAAGGTGACCCCGAGCACGTCGTCGCGACGCATCAGCGCGTCCTCCACCACGGCGAACTGGCGCGCCGGGCCGTTGACCTTGAGCTCGAACACGCGGTCGTCCGGGTGATCGAACACCTGCCGCGAGCGCACCTGGAGCCCGCCCGAATGGAACACGTCGGCGATCTGCTGCCAGTCGGTGCCCCGGGCCGCGCGCACGGTGCCGCTCATGGTGCGGCGCGCGCGCAGCAGCCGGTACTCGAGGTTCCCGAGCCCCGCGAGCACGACGGTCACCATGACGCCGGCGCCGCAGGCTTCGACGTAGAGCCCCGCGCCCACCGCCAGCCCGATCGCCGCGACCACCCAGATGGTGGCGGCGGTCGTGAGGCCGGTGACCTCGCCGCGCGCCTGCATGATGGTGCCCGCGCCGATGAAGCCGATGCCCGAGACGACCTGCGCGGCGATGCGGCCGGGGTCCCCCAGCCGCGCCGGCCCGTCCCCCAGCCCCACGCGCAGCGACAGGTCCATCAGGAGCGCCGAGCCGAGGCAGATCAGGATGTTCGTGCGGAGCCCGGCGGGCTTCCCGGCGATCTGTCGCTCGAGGCCGATCGCGCCGCCGAGGAGCACGGCGAGCGCGAGCTTCAGGAGCAGGTCGAGCCGGAGGGTGTCGGCGAGGGCGTGGGCGTCGGGCATGGCGGCGGGGCGGGCCCCGCCGGGCGCGGCCGGCGGGCCGGATCAGCGAACGTCGAGGTCGCGCACCTCGTCCGGCGACGTCTCCGGCGACGCATCGCCGTACGCCATGCTGCGGGCCTGCTCTTCGAGCTGCGACGCCGCCACCTCGTCGTCCGGCGCGGGCGTCTCGAACGTTCTGAAGACGACGCTACCGCACTTTCGGCACTTGAGGTTGTCCGGGACGCGGTCGTCGAAGAACTCCTCGTTCCCGCAGGTCACGCAGACCATCGTCGTCACCGACCCGCGCGGCTCCGCCGCAGGGGTCCCCGGCTCAGCCTGCGTCTCGCGGCGGACTTCGCGGTCCCCGCCCTGCCCCGCGCCCCGCGCGGACGCGTCGCGACTCTGCTCGGCCATCTCTCGCTCACGGTTGACTGGACGGGGGCCGGGACTCGCAAGAGGCGTGCGCCGGAGCAGCCACCTTGCCGGCGGACGCGCCGGCGGCCCATGATGGACCCGCCCACGCCCCGGCGACGCGCGATGACCTCCCCCGACCTCGACTCCACCGACCGTCTGGCGCGCGCCATCAGCCGGCGCCTGCGCGAGCGCCTGCCCGCCGGCTACTCGACGACCGGCGCGATGCCCGCGGCCGGCGTGCCCGCGCCCGTGGAGCGGGCGCTGCACCGGGCCCCGGCGCGCGACGCCGAGAAGCGCTTCGCGCGCCCCCGCGACTTCGCGGCCGCGCTCGTGAGCGTCGCGGCCGCCTAACGCCCTACGCCAGTCCCATGCGCTCCCGCACCTCGCCGATCGTGTGCTCGGCGATCGCGCGCGCGCGGCGCGCCCCGTCCACCAGCGCGTCGCCCACGCGCTCCGGCTCGAGCTTGAGCTCCGCGGCGCGCGTGCGGATCGGCGTCAGCTCGGCGTTCACGTTCTCGAAGAGCACCCGCTTGCAGTCGATGCACCCCCACCCCGCGGTGCTGCACTGCTGCGCCACGTGGTCCACCGTCGTCGGCGGGCTGAACGCCTTGTGGAGGTGGTAGATGTTGCAGACCTCCGGCGTCCCCGGGTCGGTGCGCTTCACCCGCGCCGGGTCCGTCACGGCGGGGCGGAGCTTCTCCCAGATGTCCTTCGGCTCCTCGAGCAGCCCGACGGTGTTGCCGAGCGACTTGGACATCTTCGACTGGCCGTCGAGGCCCATGATGCGCCGCGTCTGCGTGAGCAGCGGCTTGGGCTCCGGGAAGAACTCCTCGCCGAAGCGCGCGTTCCACCGGCGCGCGATCTCGCGCGAGAGCTCGAGGTGCTGCACCTGGTCCTCGCCCACCGGCACGAGGTCCGCCTTGTAGAGCAGGATGTCCGCCGCCTGCAGCACGGGGTAGGTGAGCACGCCGGTGATCACGCTCTCCTGCCGCGACGCCTTGTCCTTGTACTGCGTCTGGCGCTCCAGCTCGCCGAGCGGCGTCACCGTGTTGAAAATCCAGGCCAGCTCGGTATGTTCCGGCACCATCGACTGCTGGAACACCGTGCACCGCGCGGGGTCCAGCCCCGCGGCGAGCAGCGAGAGCGCCATGTCGTGCCGCCGCCGCCGCAGCGACTCCGGCTCGTACGGCGCGGTGAGCGCGTGCAGGTCCACGACGCAGAAGAACGACTCGTGGCGGTCCTGCAGCGCGACCCAGTTCTTCACCGCGCCGAGGTAGTTCCCGATGTGCAGCTCACCCGACGGCTGGATGCCGCTGAAGATTCGTGACATTCTCGGAAAGTAGAGACGCCAGGGTGTCACGAGCAAGCACGCCCGACGCGCTCCGCCCGGACGCGCTCCTCGCCTCCGCGCTCGCCGCCGCACGCCGCGCCGCGGCGGTCATCGAGCGCCACGCGACGGCCGAGGCGCGCGCGCGCCTCGAGTGGCGCGAGAAGGGAGCGACCGACTTCGTCACCATGGTGGACACGGCCGCCGAGCGGGCGATCGCCGAGTGCCTGCTCGACGAGCACCCGGACGCGACGCTCGTGGGCGAGGAGCTCTCGCCCGGCGCCCTCGACGCGGCGCTCGCGTCGCCGCTCGCGTTCGTCGCCGACCCGCTCGACGGCACCACGAACTTCCTGCACGGCTTCCCCTGGTACGCCGTCTCGGTGGCGGCGCTGGCGTGGGGCGAGATCGTGGCCGGTGCCGTCCTCAACGTCGCCACCGGCGAGACGTTCACGGCCACGGCCGGCGGCGGGGCGTGCCGCGACGGACGGCCGATCCGCGTGTCCGCGATCGACGAGCCGTCGCGGGCGCTCGTCGGCACCGGCTTCCCGTTCAAGTACGAGCGCGACCTCGAGCGCTACCAGCCGCAGTTCGCCGAGGTCGCGCGGCGGACCGCCGGCATGCGGCGGCCCGGCTCGGCCGCGCTCGACCTCTGCGACGTCGCGTGCGGGCGCTTCGACGCCTTCTGGGAGCTGTCGCTCCAGCCCTGGGACGTCGCCGCCGGGATCCTCCTCGTGCGCGAGGCCGGGGGCGTGGTCACGGACGCCCGCGGGCGCCCCTCGCGCGTCGCCGCCGCCCCGCTCGTCGCCGGCAACCCCGCCATGCACGCCTGGCTGCTCGCCATCGTGAGAGAGACATGAAGCTCATCGAGTGCGTTCCGAACTTCAGCGAGGGCCGCCGGCCCGAGGTGGTGCAGGCGATCCGCGACGCCATCGCCGCCGTCGAGACCGCGACCGTGCTCGACGTGTCGTCGGACGCGTCGCACAATCGCACGGTCGTCACCTTCGTGGTGAGCGCCGAGCGCGCGGTGGAGGCGGCGTTCGCCGGCATTCGCGAGGCGCGCGACCGCATCGACCTCACGAAGCACCAGGGCGAGCACCCGCGCGTGGGCGCGACCGACGTCGTACCCTTCGTGCCGCTCGAGGGGGCGACCATGGAGGACTGCGTCGCCCTCGCGCGCGAGCTCGGCGAGCGCGTCGGGCGCGAGCTCGAGATCCCGGTCTACCTCTACGAGCGGGCCGCCACGCGCCCGGAGCGCGAGAACCTCGCCGACGTGCGCCGCGGCGAGTTCGAGGGGCTGCGCGACGAGCTGGGGACGAACCCGGCCCGCGACCCCGACTTCGGGCCGCGGAAGATCCATCCCACCGCGGGCGCGACCGTCATCGGCGCCCGCCCCTTCCTCGTCGCGTACAACGTCTACCTCGGCGGCAAGGAGAACCTCCAGGTCGCGAAGGACGTGGCGAAGGCGGTGCGCGGCTCCTCGGGCGGCCTCCGCTACGTGAAGGGCCTCGGCCTCGAGGTGGACGGGCAGGCGCAGGTGTCGATGAACCTGGTGGACACGGAGAAGACGCCGCTCCACCGCGCCTTCGACGTCGTGAGGATGGAGGCCGCCGCGTACGGCGTGAGCCCCACCTGGAGCGAGATCGTCGGGCTCGTCCCGGAGCGCGTGCTCTTCGACGCCGCCGCCCGCCACGTGCAGCTCCGCAGCTTCTCCCCCGAGATGGTGCTCGAGCACAAGGTGCGGAAGGCCGCGAGCGGCGGCGAGAGCCTCGGCGGGTTCGTCGCGGCCGTGGCGGGCCCGGCCCCGACGCCGGGCGGCGGGAGCGTGGTCGCCCACGCCGGCGCGTTAGGCGCTGCGCTCGCGCAGATGGTGACCGGCCTGACCGTGGGCCGGAAGAAGTACGCGGCCGTCGAGCCGGAGATGAAGGAGGCCGCGCTCCGCGCCGCCGCGCTCGGCAACCGCCTCTCCGCCCTCGTCGAGCGCGACGCCCGGGCGTACGGCGGCGTCTCGGCCGCCTACAAGCTCCCGAAGGACACGGAGGCGCAGCAGGCCGCCCGCGCGCGCGCCGTGGACGACGCGCTCCTCGTCGCGGCCGAAGTCCCGCTGGAGACCGCCCGCGCCTGCGCGGACGTCGCCGCGCTGGCCGAACTCTGCGCCCTGAAGGGCAACACGAACGCCGTCTCCGACGCGGGCGTCGCCGCCCTGCTCGCCGAGGCCGCCTGCCGCGGCGCCGCCTACAACGTGCGCATCAACGTGGCCGCGATGTCCGAGAAGGCGCGCGGCGAGCAGCTCGTCCACGAGGCGCGCCGGCTGGTTGACGCTGCGGCGAAGCATGCGCGCGCGGCGGTGGACGAGGTGGAGAAGCACATCTGACGGCCGAGGGCCGAGGGCCGAGGGCCGAGGGCCGAGGCCGCGCGCCGCTAGGCGCGCGTCAGCACCCGCGGCCCGTCCTCCGTGATCGCCACCGTGTGCTCGAAGTGCGCCGAGCGCGAGCCGTCCACCGTCACGACCGTCCACTTGTCGGCGAGCGTGCGCGTCGCGGGGCCGCCGACGTTCACCATCGGCTCGATGGCGATGGTGAGGCCCGGCGTGAGGCGCAGGCCGCGCTTCGGCTTGCCGTAGTTCGGCACCTGCGGCTCCTCGTGCGGCCCCGCGCCCACGCCGTGGCCCACGAGCTCGCGCACCACGCTGAAGCCCGCCGTCTCCACCACCTGCTGCACGGCGTGCCCGATGTCGCCGATGTGGTTCCCCGGCCGCGCGGCCTCGATGCCCGCCTCGAGCGAGCGCGCCGTCACGTCGAGGAGCCGCGCCGACTCCTCGTCCACGCCGCCCACGGGGACGCTGCGCGCCGAGTCCGTGTAGTACCCCTGGAACTTCACGCCGGCGTCGAGCTTGATGATGTCCCCGTCCTCGAGCACGCGCTTGCGCGACGGGATGCCGTGCACGATCTCCTGGTTGACCGAGATGCAGATGGCGCCCGGGAAGCCGTACAGCCCCTTGAACGCCGGGACGGCCCCCGGGTGGCTGCGGATGAAGGCCTCGGCGAGCTCGTCCAGCTCCCCGGTCGTGACCCCGGGCCGCACGGCGCCCGCGACGTGGTCGATGGTGGCGGCGAGGATCCGCCCCCCCTCCGCCATGATCTCGATCTCGCGCGTGGACTTGAGCTGGATCATGAGCCCGCGCCCGCTCAGTGGCCGATCGCCCGGAGGGCGCGCCGCGTGACGTCCTTCACCGAGCCCACCGCGTCGATCGTGTGCACGGCGGCGCCGTTGCCCTGGTACCAGTCGAGCACCGGCGCGGTCTGCGCGCGGTAGACGGCGAGGCGGTTGCGGATCGCGTCGGGCTCGTCGTCCTTGCGGCGCACGAGCTTCCCGCCGCACCCCGGCTTGGTGCACGCGTCGCCCGGCTCCTGGCCGGTGTAGGGCGTCTGGCACTTCTCGCAGACCGTGCGCCCGCTCAGGCGCTGCACGATCTCCTCGTCGTCGATGTCGAAGCACAGGACGTGGTCCACCCGCCGCCCGAGCTCGCCGAGCGCGCGCTCGAGGCCCTCGGCCTGCGGCACGGTGCGCACGACGCCGTCGAGGACCGCGCCGCCGTCGAACTGCGCGTCCGCGAGCGTCTCCTTCACGATGCCGAGGATCACGGCGTCGGGGACCAGGTCGCCGCGCTCCATGTACCCCTTCGCCTCGCGCCCCAGCGTCGTGCCGTCGCGGAGCGCGGCCCGCAGCACGTCGCCCGTGGCGAGCGTGGGCACGTGCAGCGCGTTGGCGATCAGGGGCGCCTGCGTGCCCTTCCCGGCGCCGGGCTTCCCGAAGAGGACGATGATCATGGGAGATAAGATAAGGGAGCAGGGAATAGGGAGCGGGGAGCAGGGCTGCTGATCGGCGACCCTGCTCCCCGCTCCCTATGCCCTGCTCCCTGCTGTTAGAACCCGCCGCCGGCGCCCGGGCTCGGCTGCCGCCCGCGGAAGCGGACGCGGCCCTTCTTCATGAAGCCGTCGTACTTGCGGAGCAGCAGGTGCTGCTGCATCTGCGCCATCGTGTCGAGCGCCACGCCCACCACGATGAGGAGCGACGTGCCGCCGAAGCGGAACGGCGTGTTGATCACCTCGCCGATCACCACCGGCAGCAGCGCCAGGATCGTCAGGAAGACCGCGCCCGGCAGCGTGATGCGGCTGACCACCTGGTCGATGTACTCGGCGGTCTTCGCGCCGGGCTTCACGCCCGGGATGAACCCGCCCTGCTTCTTCAGGTTCTCCGCCAGGTCGATCGGGTTGAAGATGATCGACGTGTAGAAGTACGTGAAGAACAGGATGAGCACGGCCATCAGCACGAAGTACAGCCACGTGCCCGGCTGGAAGTACTCGGCGAACGCCTGCGCGCGCGCGCTGCCGCTGAACGACGCGATGGCGCCCGGCACGACGACGAGCGACTGCGCGAAGATGATCGGCATCACCCCGGCCGCGTTGATGCGCAGCGGGATGAAGTTGCGCGCCGACTCGCGCATGCGCCCGCGGGCGAGCGTGCGCTGCGGGATCTGGATCATCACGCGCCGCGCCGCCATGGTCACCGCCACCACGCCCGCCACCACGCCCACCATCAGCAGGCCGAGGACGATCAGCGCGAGGGGGTTGAGCGCCCCCGTGCTGACGAAGCGGAAGGTGTCGATGATCCCCGGCCAGAAGCGCTCGATGATCGAGAAGAAGATCAGGAGGCTGGCGCCGTTGCCGAGGCCGCGCTCCGTGATCTGCTCGCCCAGCCACATGACGAAGATCGCGCCCGTGGTGAGGAAGAGGATCATCTGGATGCGGAAGCCCCAGCCCGCGCCGGCCACCGCGCCCTGCAGCGACTCGGTGAACAGCGCGAACCCGTACGCCTGCACGATGGCGAGGGCCACCGTGAGGTAGCGCGTCCACTGCGTGAGCTTCTTCCGACCCTCCTCGTCCTTCTGCATCTTCTCCATCTGCGGGAAGACGGCCCCGCCGATCTGCGTGAAGATGCTGGCCGAGATGTACGGCATGATGCCGAGCGCGAAGACGGTCGCGCGGCTCAGGCCCCCGCCGACGAAGAGGTTGTACAGGTTCAGGAACCCGTTCCCCTGCCCCTGCTGGTTCTTGAAGAAGTCGGTCAGCGCGACGACGTCCACGCCCGGGGCGGTGACGTGCGAGCCGATCCGGTACAGCAGGAGGCAGAGGAACGTGAACTTGATCTTGTCCCAGAGCTCCGGCGTGTTGTAGATGTTCGCGACCGCCTGCGCCGGGTTGGCCTGTGCCATGGGGGGCTCCGTTACTCCTCGACGCGGCCGCCGGCCGCCTCGATCTTCTGCCGCGCGGCCGCGCTCATCTTGAGGCCGCGCACGGTCACCGCCTGCGACACCTCGCCGTTGGCGAGGAGCTTCACCGGCGTCTTGCGCGAGATCACGCCCGCCTCGCGCAGCGAGTCCGCCGTCACCTCGGTGCCGGACGGGACGCGCGCCAGGTCGTCGAGCCCGATCACCTGGTACTCGACGCGGAACGGGTTCGTGAAGCCGCGCTTCGGGATGCGGCGCGTCATCGGCATCTGGCCGCCCTCGAAGTGCGGCTTGCCGCCGCCCGGGCCGTGGTGCCCCGCGCGCGCCTTGATGCCCTTGTGCCCCTTACCCGACGTCTTCCCCTTCCCCGAGCCCGGACCGCGGCCGAGCCGCTTGCGGTCGCGGTGCGAGCCCGGGGCCGGGCTCAGGTTGTGGAGGCCGATCTTCTCGTTCTGCTCAGCCACTGTCGTCACTCCTCGACGGGAGTCACCTCGATGAGGTGACGTACCTTCTTGATCTGCCCACGCAGGCCCGGCGAGTCGTTGTGCACGACTTCCGCCTGGTGGTGCCTCAGTCCGAGCGCCTCCAGCGTCTGGCGCATGCGCCAGCTGTGCCCGGCCGAGCTGCGAACCTGCTTGATGCGCACCTTGCCGGCGCCCGCGGGCTCCGACTTCGGCGTCGTGGCGGGGCCCCGTCCGGGGTGCCACACGAATGTCCGCGGCATCTTACACGGCCTCCTTCACCTTGGCCCGCGAGCGGTAGCCGAGCGAGGCCGGCTCCACGCCGCGCTCCCGCGCGACCTGCTCCACGGTCGTGAGCTGCTGGAGCCCGTCGATCGCCGCCCGCACGAGGTTGTGCGGGTTCGTCGACCCGAGGCTCTTCGCGATGATGTCGCTGATGCCGGCGCACTCCATCACCGCGCGCACCGCGCCGCCGGCGATCACGCCGGCGCCGGGGGCGGCCGGCTTCATGAGGACGCGCCCGGCCCCGTGCTCGCCGATCACCTCGTGGGGGATCGTCGCGCCCGTCAGCGGCACCTGGAACATCTTGCGGCGCGCGCCGTCGACCGCCTTGCGGACGGCCTCCGACACCTCGTTCGCCTTGCCCGTCGCGTAGCCCACGCGCCCCTGCCCGTCGCCGACGGCGACGAGGGCGTTGAAGCTGAAGCGCCGGCCGCCCTTCACGACCTTCGCGACGCGGTTGATGGCGATCACGTTCTCGACGAGCTCGGAGCCTTCGCGCTCCCCGCCCTCGCCGCCACGCCCGCCGCGCTCGCCGCCGCGGCCGCTGCGC
The DNA here is from genome assembly GCA_045804325.1 of Gemmatimonadaceae bacterium. Classification (GTDB taxonomy): domain Bacteria; phylum Gemmatimonadota; class Gemmatimonadetes; order Gemmatimonadales; family Gemmatimonadaceae; genus JBJMNJ01. Next base: position 131 of record JBJMNJ010000365.1, on the reverse strand, counting down.
TCGCCGCCGCGCCCGCCCGGGCCACCCTCGCCCGGGCGACCGCGACCGCCGCCCGGACCACCACCCGGACCGCCGCGCCCGCGCCCGCCGCCGGGGCCGCCGCGGCCGGGCCCACGCCCGCCGCCGGGGCC
>JBJMNJ010000364.1:0-4284 GCA_045804325.1 Gemmatimonadaceae bacterium | reverse complement strand
GGCGCTCCGCTCGCGCGAGATCGGCGTGCGCCTCGCCCTCGGCGCGCGGCCGCAGGGCATCGTCGGCATGGTGCTCCGCGAGGGGCTCGTCCTCGCCGCGGCGGGCGTGGTGCCGGGCGTGCTGATCGCCTGGGCCGCGGGGCGCGCGATGCAGGCGCTGCTCGCCGGCGTCCGCCCCGCCGACCCGCTGACCTTCGGCGTCGCCGTCGCTGCCTGCGTCGCGACGGCGGTGGTCGGCTGCCTCCGCCCCGCGGCGCGGGCGGGAAGGGTGGACCCGATGGTGGCGCTGCGGGCGGAGTGACGACTCGTGGGGCTCGAGCCAAAGACCAAAGTCCACAGACTACAGACCGTGAGCCACAGGACCAGGCTGGATCGGTCCTGTGGCTGACGGCCGGTGGTCACTAGCCGTTGGTCATTGGCACAAGACTCACGACTCACGACTCACGACGGGCTATTCCTGCCGCAGCGACACCACCGGATCCACCTTCGCCGCGCGGCGCGCCGGCAGCCAGCTCGCCACGAAGGCGGCGCTGCCGAGCGTCGCGGCGATCGCGAGGAACGTCGCCGGGTCGAGCGGGCTCACACCGAAGAGGAAGGGCGTCAGCGCGCGCGTGGCGACGAGCGCCAGCGCGAGGCCGATCCCCATCCCCACGGCCGCGAGGCGCATCCCCTCGCCCACGACGAGGCCCTGCACGTTGCCGCGCGTCGCGCCGAGGGCGAGGCGCACCCCGATCTCGCGCACGCGCTGCGCGGCGGAGAACGAGAGCACGCCGTAGAGGCCCACCACGGCGAGCAGCAGGCCGACGACGCCGAGCGCGCCCGTGACGGCCACGGCCACCCGCTGCGGGAGCAGCACGACGCTCGCCGCCTGCCGCAGCGTCGTCACCGTCGGCGCGGGCAGCGTCGCGTCGAGCGCGCGGACCTCGTCGCGGATCGCGCGCGCCAGCGCGGCCGGGTCGCCGCTCGTGTGCACGAGGAGGTTCGACGTGGGACTCCAGTGCTGCGCGGCCGGGAAGTAGACGAAGGGCTTCGGCGCCTCGTCGAGGCGGCCGAACTTCGCGTCGCGCGCCACGCCGACGATCGTGACCGCCTGCCCCTCCGAGCGGAACGTGCGGCCGACCGCCTCGCGTGGCGGGAGCGCCGGCCAGTAGCGCCGCGCGAACGCCTCGCTCACGACGGCCACAGGCGCGGCCGCCGAGTCGTCCGCCGCGCGGAAGACGCGGCCGGCGAGGACGGGGTGCCGCACCGCGTCGAAGTAGCCCGCGTCCACCTCGTTCATCGCCACGAAGTGCCCACCGCCCGGCGTGCCGCCCGGGGGCGCGTAGCCGTCCACGGCCACCTCGGCGCCCATCTCGTTCATCGAGAGCGGGAGGACGCGCGCGTAGCCGACCGCCGTCACGCCGGGGCGCGCGGAGAGCCGGCGCGCGAGCGTCTGGTAGAACGCGCGGCCGCGGGCGCTGTCGTACCCCGACGCGCCGACGTCGAACGCCGCGGTGGCGACGCCGTCCACCTCGAAGCCCGGGTGCACGCCGCGGCCGCGGTCCAGAGCGCGGACGAACAGCCCCGAGACGGCGAGCAGCACGAGCGAGAATGCCACCTGGGCGACGAGGAGCGCGTCGCGGAGCCGCGACCGGCGGCGGCCCGACGCCGCGCTCCCGTCGCGCAGGCCGCGCGCGAGGTCGGGGCGTGAGGCGCGCAGCGCCGGGGCCAGCCCGACCGCGAGTCCGACGACGAGCGCGACGGCCATCGTCAGCGCGAACGCGCGCGCGTCCGGCCGCGCCTCGATCTGGAGCGGGACGTCCACCGGCAGATCGATCCGGGCGAGCAGTGCCGTGCCGAACACCGCGAGCGCCACGCCCGCGAGCCCGCCGAGCGCGAACAGCACGAGGTTCTCGGTGAGGAGCTGCCCGACGAGCCGCGCGCGGCTGGCGCCCAGCGCCAGGCGCACGGCGATCTCGCGGCGGCGCGCGATGGAGCGGGCGAGCAGCATCCCCGCGACGTTCACGCTCGCGATCACGAGCACCAGGGCGGAGACGGCGAGCAGCACCCCGAAGAACGCGAGCACGGGCGTCGTGACCTCGGACGGCAGCCCCGTCGCCCGGGAGACCTTCGCGCTGCCGTAGCGTGCCATCCCCTCCGGCTCGCCGGCCCCGGCGGCGTACTGCCGCGACAGCCCCGCGAGCTCGCGCTGCGCGGCCGCGCGGTCCGCGCCCGCGGCCAGCCGCCCCACGAGCACGAGCCACGCCGCGTTGCGGTTGTCGAGCCGCGGCGATCCGGGCTTGATGAGCGGCTGGTGCGCGAGCGGCACCCAGACGTCGGTCTTGAGCATCGGATAGACGCCAGAGAAGCGCGGCGGCGCGACGCCGACCACCGTGTAGCGGCGGCCGTTGAGCAGCAGCGACCGCCCGATCGCGGCGCTGTCCGCGCCGAGCTCGCGCGTCCAGAAGCCGTGCGAGACGACGGCGACGGGCTCGCCCGGCCGCTCGCCCACCTCCTCGGGGAGGAAGAACCGCCCCAGCGCAGGGCGCACGCCGAGCACCTCGAAGTAGCCCGCGCTCACGACGTTGCCGAGCGAGGAGATGCCCTGGCCGCCGGTGCTGATGGTGAGGGGCTGCATCCCCCACGCGGCGAGCCCGCGCAGCGTACGGGTGCGCGACGCGAGCTCGCGGTAGTAGGCGTAGCTCGCCGAGAGCGCCCCTCCCACGTCCTGCGAGCGCGTCACGTTGACCACCTCGGCGGAGCGCTCGACGCCCGGGAGCGGCCGCAGCACGACGGCGTCGGCGACGCTGAAGATGGTGCTCACCGCGCCGGTGCCGAGCGCGATGACCAGGACCGCGGTGGCGGTGAGCACGGGGCTCTTGCGCAGCACGCGCAGCGAGAAGCGGAGGTCGTAGGCGAGCGTGCGGAGCACGGAGCCTCCCGATGAGGTGTGAGGGGCCGCGGCGGGCCGCGCGACTCGCGCGGCCGCCGCGTCGATGTGGTTGCGCGTCGCGCTCGACGCGAGGTCGGCGAGGGCGCGGAGCCAGAGCGCCGCGAGCCCGCGCCGGCCGCTTCCCGACCGCGCGTCGGCGCACAGGTCGTCGAAGTGCTCGGCCATCGCCTCGCCGTAGCGCGCGCGCACGTCCCGCGGGTGCGCGGCGAGCAGCGCGCGGTACGCGCGCTCCGAGAATCCGGCGCGGCGGCTCATACGGGCTCCGGACGCAGGAGGCGCGTGCGCACGGCGGGCGTGGCGAGCAGCGCGCGGAGCCGCCGCGCCTCGAGCGCCGCGGCGTCCGCGCCGAGGGGCGTGATGCGGTAGTAGCGGCGCCGCTCGTCGTCGCGGTCGGCGGCGGGCCGCCGGCCCGACTCCGCGATCAGCCCGTCGTCCTCGAGCCGGCGGATGACGCGATAGAGGTTGCCGGGCTCGAGGTGCACGAGACCGTCCGTGCGCGACTCGATCTCGCGCGCGAGCGCGTAGCCGTGCCGCTCCTCCTCGAGGAGGGCGAGCAGGATGACGAGATCGACCGGCTTGAGCGGGAGAAAGCGTCGCGCGTCGGACATGGGCCCCGGGACTATGATCGAGATGATCATACGGGCGCCCACGCATGCGGTTTCGGGCTCTCGGCGCTCGGCCCCTCAGCCCATACAACCTTCGTACACGGCCGCTCCTACCTCAGCCTCGCTGGTCCACCACCGCGATCGTGCAGCGGGACACGCACACGAGGCGCTCCTGCTCGTCGCGGATCTCGATGGCCCACACCTGCGACGTGCGCCCGCGGTGGACCGGCGTGCCGACGGCGCGCACGACGCCGCTCCGCATCGAGCGCAGGTGATTCGCGTTGATCTCGATCCCGACGGCGGCCTGCCGCTTCTGGTCGATGTTCATCCACCCGCCGAGCGACGCCACCGTCTCGGCCAGCGCCACCGACGCGCCGCCGTGCAGGACCCCGAACGGCTGGTGCGTGCGCCGGTCCACGGGCATCGTGCACACGACGCGCTCCGCGCCGAGCTCGATGATCTCGATCCCGAGGACGTCGGGCATGCCGAGCGTCGGCAGGGCCTTGAGGGCGGCGAGCGCCGCGGCGCTCGTATCGGCAGGTGCGGTCATACAGGAAGGATAACGCCCTCGGCCCTCGGCCCTCGGCCCTCGGCCGTGAGCAGGCCGAGGGCCGAGGGCCGAGGACTAGCTGTGATTGATGAGGAGGTTGTTCACTGAGCCGTAACGGCTGCAAGCTGGGGGTGCTTGGGTTCCACACCAACCGGCACTCGCCAGAGGACTCAGTGAACAACCAGGCTCACACGGGC